>CAYRLB010000049.1:0-19078 GCA_964424945.1 uncultured Gemmatimonas sp. | reverse complement strand
GGATCATCGAAGCCGAAGCCGTACGGCGTGCTGTCGTCTATCGCACTGTCGCTATTCCGTCACCACGATGGGTATCGCAGGCGACTCGTAGTCGCTGTGCGATCCGTGAATCAGCGAGAAGGTGACCGTCGTGCTGCCCGCAGAGACACCTTCGAGGTGCTGATGGTCGTCGTGGCCGTCAATCTGCGCGATCGACGGGTCCGCCACCTCCCATTCGAGGGACAGGTCATCCGTGAGAGAGATACGATCGCCGTCACGATCCAGGTAGTAGACGGCGATATCGATGTCCGTTCCAGCCTGCACCGAGAGCTCCCCGGTCACCTGACGGGTACTGCTGACGCTCACCAGGACGCCCTCCGAGTTCACGATCTCCATGCCGGCGACGTGCCCATGCTGATCGTCGGCTTCCGTCGGTGAGTCGCAAGCTGCGAGCGCTACGAGTAGAGCAAAGGGGGCGATTCCCCGCTTGAGAAGGTTCCGCATCGATCTTCTTCGGATGTCGAATGAATAGCCTGCCCGAACCCCGGAACAGCTTCCGGAAAGGGGCCTTGTCACCGCGGTGCACTTACCGCGGCGTTTTCAAGTCGTTCAGATGAAACGACTGGCAGGCGGAGCCCGCGCGGGAGGGAGACTGGGCAGCGAGCGCGCAGGAATGACGCCTTCGTCGCAAGGGGTGATAACCTCCGCAATTTCGAAGGCAAAGGGCAGACCCGTCGGAGATGCGCCGAAGAAGCTGTCGCGCGAGGAGAGGACCCGGCAGACGGCGCAGGAGTCGGAGTGGCTTGGAGGGCAGCCGTCGTAATCCCGCGACTCAACGTGAGCTACGGGTCGCGCCAGAGCGTCTGTGCTGTGGACGAGCGGAAGAAGCAACCCTCCCAGGAGATACAGGAGGATCAGAGCAGAAGAGCGAATTGTCAGCGCAGAACGTTGTTTCATCCACCCTCCGCGGAACCCAGACCTTTCCCAGCTGACATGCGCAGAATACCCCGGGTCACGGGGTGGGGCAAGCTTGCGGAAGGGGTTCGGTGAGGGAGGAACGGAGGAGCCTGGATAGGCCCCGCGCGTGATCGCCAAAGGCTTGTTCGTTCGCCTGGCTCGCACCCGAACGGTCTTTAGCCCCGCAACGGTTTTTCCTGCCTGAGTGGGCCCACCCGGACTCGAACCGGGGACCGACGGATTATGAGTCCGCTGCTCTAACCGACTGAGCTATGGGCCCGACAATCGGAAAAGATACGCGGTAGGGCGCGCAGCGGTCAACCGGACTGGAGCGATCAGTCGATTCACCTTCCCCGCCCTTCTGCGCTCAGATCAGCGAGTCCCGAAAAGCCGGTCCCCCGCATCCCCTAGCCCCGGCCGGATGTAGCCCTTCTCATCGAGTTCCCGATCCAGCGCGGCGGTGTAGACCGCGACATCCGGATGCCGGTCCAGCAGTAACTGCACGCCTTCAGGCGCCGCGACCAGGCACATGAACCGGATGTTCGTCGCGCCACTCCGCTTGAGCGCGTCGATGGCGGCTGCGGCTGAACCGCCGGTGGCGAGCATCGGGTCGAGAACGATGAACTCCCTTTCCGCCGCCTCCGACGGAATCTTGAAATAATAGTCGACGGGCTGGAGCGTATCATGGTCACGGTAGAGCCCGATGTGCCCTACCCGAACGGATGGCATCAGCCGTACGACGCCTTCGACCATCCCAAGGCCCGCCCGGAGAATCGGGACGACCGTCAACTTCTTGCCGCGAAGCATCTTCTGGGTCGTCACCTCGAGTGGAGTCTCGATGGGGACATCCTCCATGGGAAGGTGCCGGGTGACCTCATACGCCATCAGCATTGCAAGCTCGTCGACAAGCTCGCGAAAGATCTTCTTTGACGTCTCGCGATCCCGCAGAACGGAAAGTTTGTGTCCGATGAGCGGGTGTTCGATAATGGTAAGATTAGGGAATTCGGACACTCTTGACTCCGGATGGGATGGGTTGGGAGACACCACGATCGTCTGGATAGTTGGAATGGAAGATGCCACCTTCGGGGGTCGAATGGGAGGGTTCGCACCTGACCGGTCGCGGCAGTCCGGAGCCGCTGACTTTTTTCGCGTGGCGGAGGCGCAGATGTGACGATCTCAGCGACAGGCGCTATCATTTACGAAAGGACCGGGCCGGTAGTGCAGGCCAGGGCCGCGACCCTTTTCCAGGCATCATCTGAAGGAGTCACAGAACCATGACGAGTGCACAGATTCAGGTCCAGGGGATGACGTGCGGCCATTGCGTCGCAGCCGTCGAGAAGGCGCTTCGGTCTCAGGACGGGGTGCAGAGTGCGTCCGTCGATCTCCAGGGCGGCGTCGCGAGTGTCGAGTTCGATGAATCGACTGTGGGCGCCGACCAGTTGATCGCAGCTATCGAGGACGAGGGGTACTCCGCGACTGTGGCAAAGAGCTGAGGCCTACGCTCGGCCGCAGCAGCAGCGAACCCCGGCCTACCGTCAGGGACGGATGGGACCGGGGGGCTGGGGCTTCTTCAGGCGGTCGCGCTGGACCTGCATCTCCCGCTCCTGAGCCGATCTGAGAAGTTCTTCCGCGTCCTCCTCCGTCATGCGCGGCTCCGGCCCGGCGCCACCCGCGGGCATCGGGGAGGGCTGCCGCTCGCCCGGCTGAGGTGGCCCCTCGCCACCTCCACCCCCACCTCCACCGCCGCCACTGGGCGGCGGATCGCCGATCAGGAGCCGCGACGCAAGCTCCAGATTCCACTTCGCATCCGCATCGTCGGGATTGACGCGCAGGCTCGCCCTGTACGATTCCACCGCCGCGCGAAGCCGCGCCTTCCGCTCCGCCAGGAGAGTGTCCGAGAAGGCAGGTTCGAGGTCGGCGTTCCCAAGGTTGTAGAGAGCATCTCCCGGTGGGGTTCCCGCCTCCGCGGCGATCTCGAGGTGGGCTCTTCCGTCGTCATACTGACCCTGCCGGACGAGGATCGTCCCGAGGTTGTAGTGGATGGCAGGGTTATCCGGCGACGCAGCTAGAAGTTGGCGGTACTCCGCTTCGGCGGCGGCGAAGTTGCCCCGCTCCGCAGAAGCCGCGGCTCGCTCCCAGGACGTCTGAGCGGCGACAGCTACGAGCCCGACCAAAGCGACAACGCGGATCATGAGGTGCGAGCCTTTCGGCTGATGGGCTCGGCCATGAGTAGGAGGAAGGCAGCGAGAGAGAAGGAAGCAAACAGGGGAATCCTCGGCTTGGTCGACCCACTTCGGGCATCGCCCCTGCCGAGGATGTCCGCCAGCCGCGTCGCCGCTCCCGCATCACTCGCCGCGATGTACCGCCCCCCCGCGGATCGCGAAGCGATGTCTCGCAGCAGGTCATCATCGAGCGCGCTCATTCTCACGTTCCCCGCCTCATCACGCAGGTATCCGCTGGCGACCCCGGTGTTGATGTCGAGCGCCGGGACAGGCCCGCCGGCTCGCGTTCCGACCCCGACGACGTGAACCGCGATTCCGTTCTCGCCCGCCAATGTCGCCGCTTCGCGGGTGAGCCCCGCATCATCCGTTTCATCGCCATCGCCGAAAAGGATGATCGTCCCCTGCCGCACGTCGGCGGCTGTGAGAAGGCTGATACCCTGCCGGATCGCAGCGCCGAGCGCCGATCCGCTCTGACTGACGATGGTCGGATCGAGCGTCTGCAGATACATCCCGACAGCGTCGCGATCGCGGGTGGGTGGCGTGAGTGAAAAGGCGCGCCCGGCAAACGCAACGATTCCTATCGGCAGATCCGGCACCAGGGCGACGAAGTCTTCCGCAACAGCTCTTTGAAGCTCGAGCCTGCTCGGACCGACATCATCCACGAGCATCGATCCCGAAGCGTCGAGGATGAGAATGATCGGACCTCGCGCGCCATCTCGGTCGCTGGCGAGCGCGGGGTCGAGAAGCGCAAGTGCGAGAAAGAGGGCTGCGGTGCCTGCCATGACGAACCGAGGCCAGGGAACGGCGCGGAGATCATCACCGAAGAGTCGCACCAGCAGGTCGGGATCGCCAAGCCCTTCGCTCACGCGGCGGCGTCGTCGCTGATGGAGGGCGAATCCGAGCAGCACGAACCCGAGGATAGCTACCGCGGCGATCCGCAGGATGGAGGCGGTCACCCACGTCATGGCTGCCTCCTCCGGTTTCCGTGAGCGATTCCACCACCCGCGACTCCCCTGGTCACGGTAAAGGCTCCCATCGTGACGACCGCGCGACCCACTCCAGTACCAGCAACCCTCCCGCAAGCAGCAGAAGCAGAGCAGACCATTCCGTCCGCTCGACGGTTCTCGTCACATCAACGACCGAAGGGACGAGCCGGTCGATCTCGGAATAGATCTGCTCCAGGGCTGTCGCGTCGGTGGCGCGGAAGTAGGCGCCCCCGGTGCGTCGGGCGATTTCGCGAAGAAGCTCCTCATCCAGCCCGACCTCGATCTCGGCGTAGCGGAATCCTGCGGGTGCGGCGGCAACAGGTACGCGGGCCACCCCATCCGACCCGACCCCGACCGTGTAGACCTGGATTCCCCGCGTGGCTGCAGCGTCAGCGGCTGCGAGCGGATCAACCGTACCGCGGTTGCTCTCACCATCACTCAGCAGGACGATGACCCCGCTACCGGGCTCCGCCTGCCGCAGACGATTCACCGCCGCAGCGAGTCCATCTCCGATCGCCGTTCCGTCCTCGAGGAGGCCGACCTGAAGGGACTCCAGGGACGTCAGAAGAAGGGGACGGTGCGTCGTCGCCGGCACCAGGGTGAGGGCTTCCGCGGCGAAAGCGACCAGGCCGATGGGATCGCCTTCGCGTGATTCGACGAAGCGGCCGATCGTGGTCTTCGCCACTTCCAGGCGGTCGCGGGGGAGAAAATCCTGCGCCAGCATCGAGGACGATATGTCGACGGCGAGGATGATGGGAATGCCTTCGCTCCGCTCCTCGACGACCGCGCCCGCCGTGGACGGGCCCGCGATCGCAAGGATGAGGGCGGCCAGGCAGAGCAGACGAAGTGCCGTGGGGATCAGCGCCGGGAACGGAGTGCGGTGCGACTCGTCGGCGCTACCGGCACGCGGCAGAGGCATCGCTGCACCTCGCCGCCGGCCCAACAGAAGATGGATGGGCAGCCCGAACAGGAGAAGAAAGGCCCAGGGATAGGCCCAGCCGATCGTGCTCATGGGAGGGAGGCGCGGCTCATCGTGGGCCCCTCATGCCATGTGGTGCTCCGTGCTGACCACGCGGCACACCACCTCATGCCGCCCTCTCATCTGCTATGCTCGTCCCCTTCCCCGGAGCCCCTGGAGCCGGATACTCCCCCGCGATTGTCCGGATTGCAGCCAGGAACTCCCGCGCATCGTCGATGGCGGCGGGGTGGCCGGCCTCGAACTTGGCCCGATCGGCCGCTGCTAGGCTCCCGACAATCGCCCGCACGATGCCCGGAACGATGCCGATCGAACGCGCCCGCCGTCCCATCTCTTCGGTTGTGAGCTCGCGGCCCAGGCGGCGATCGACCCGGGCGAGATACTCCCGCAGAACCCAGCTCCCGCGCCGGTACACCTCAGCTGCGGCGGCCCCGGCCTCTGCCGCCACCGATATCGTGTCCAGTTCGGCGAATGCCCAGGCGCGCGGGTCGGCGACTTCGACGGGGGATGGCCGCCGTCGCGATCTCCACCAGAGAAGGGCGCCCCCGGCCGTCACAATGACGGCACCGAGAAGAAGCCACCACCATGGGAAGGGGCGCACGACCTGAGGTACAAAGAGCGGCTTTACCGGCCGGGGTGCGACCGCTTCATCACCGGCAGGGAGTACGGATGCGACCACCGGCATCGCCAGCGGCAGAGCCGGGACGACGACCTCCCCTCGCGGCCCGCTCAGCCGAACGGGAGCGAAGGCGACGGGTACGCCTCCCGCATACCACGCCACCAGATCATAGAGAACGGCTATCTGCTCCCCCTCCTCGACAATCCGCAGCGGCCCGGCAGCCTCAACCGAATCGTTACCCACGAACTCCTCGAACGTCGCCGAAAAGCCTTCGGGTACGGTGATGCGGACGGCGCTGCGGAAGGGATGCCCGACTGTCACGGAATCGGGGTCAACGCCTGTCTCCACTCGAAGCTCGGGAACGCTGCCAGCCTGCGCGACCGCCTGAGAAGCCGCGCAGATACACGCGATCGCGACTGCGATCGGCACGACCCCAGCAGCCCGATTGCGATGCCGTCTCATCGCCTCAGCCTACGCTCGCGGCGTCGGAAGAAGGCGATCAGCGCGGGAGCGAATCCCGCATCCGTCGACAGCCGTATCTCATCGATCCCGAGCCGGGCGAAGAGACGTTTTGCGCTCGTCTCCTCATACTTCAACGACTCCGTGAAGCGCGCCCGCACCTCCCTGCTCGACGTGTCGATCGTCGAAAGCTGCCCCGTCTCGGGATCGCGTATCCTCAGCATCCCGACATTGGGCAGCGTCCTGTCTGCCGGGTCCGTCAGCCTGCACGCGACCACATCGTGACGCGCGCGCAGTCCGCCGAGCCCCTTCCCGAAGCTCTCCCACCCGGCGCCGAGGAAGAAGTCGGAGAAAACGAAGACGAGAGACCGATGCGCCAGGACCCGCTGGGCATAGGTGATCCCCGACGCCAGATCAGTCCCGGCCTTCCCGGGGGTGAACGCAAGAAGATCGCGGATGAGCCGCAGGACGTGCCGGCGCCCTTTTCGGGGGGGGATGAACCGCTCTACATCCTCCGTGACGATGAGGAGGCCGACCCGATCATTGTTGCGGACAGCGGACATCGCGATCGTGGTGGCGACCTCCGCGATCAGCATCGATTTCAGCTTGTCGCGCGTCCCCCATCGGTTCGAGCCCGAAAGATCGACGATGAGCAGGACGCTGAGCTCCCGCTCCTCAACGTACCGTTTGACGAAGGGTGTTCCGGTTCGTGCTGTAACATTCCAGTCGATCGACCGGACATCGTCACCGGGTAGATATTCGCGCACCTCGGCGAACTCGATTCCCTGCCCCTTGAAGCTCGAGAGATACTCGCCGCTGAATCGCGAATTGACGATGCGCCGCGTGCGCAGATCGACATGACGCACCTGACGGAGCAGGTCGAGCGAGGCGGAAGGTTCGCCCGCATCATGCCGCTTCCCCGTGGCGGCATCCTCACGACGTCGCGAAAACATCGGGTCAGGGGACGCGGATGGATTCGAGGATGCGGCTGACGATGTCGTCGGCAGTTACCTCCTCGGCTTCCGCCTCGTAGGTCGTGATGACGCGGTGGCGGAGAACGTCGCGTGCGACAGCCTTCACATCGTCCGGGAGGACGAACTCGCGACCGCGCAGATATGCGTGCGCGCGCGCGCAGGCGCCGAGGGCGAGGGTAGCGCGCGGCGAAGCGCCGTATTCCACGAGCGGCTTCAGATCCCGAAGCCCGAAATCGGAAGGTGATCGCGTCGCCTGGACGAGGTCGAGGATGTAGTCAGCAACCTTGTCATCGAGGTAGAGTCGGGCGATGGCGGAGCGTGCCTGGCGAATTTCTTCGGGAGCGGTGACGCGGGCGACGCTGATCGGCTCGGCGCCGCTCATTCGCCGAAGGATCTCCTTCTCCTCCTCGCGGCCAGGGTAGCCGACGACGACCTTCATCATGAAGCGGTCGACCTGGGCTTCCGGAAGGGGATAGGTCCCCTCCTGCTCGATCGGGTTCTGCGTAGCGAGGACGAGATAGGGATCCGGGAGGGGGTAGGTGACCCCGCCGATCGTTACCTGACGTTCCTGCATCGCCTCGAGGAGCGCCGCCTGCACCTTCGCCGGGGCCCGGTTGATCTCGTCGGCAAGCACGATGTGGGCGAAGATGGGCCCCTGGTGCGGGACGAACTCGCCCGTCTTCACCTCGTAGATCACCGTCCCCAGCACGTCCGCGGGGAGCAGGTCCGGGGTGAACTGGATACGATGGAAGGAGGCGTCGATCGTTTCCGCGAGGGTCCGCACAGTCAGCGTTTTCGCCAGCCCGGGAAGCCCTTCGAATAGCACATGGCCGCCGGTGAGAAGCCCGATCAACAGCCTCTCGATCATGTACTCCTGACCGACGACCCGTCGTTGGACCTCGTTCACGATCCGCCGTGACAGGTCCGTACCTGCACCGGTTGCTGTGCTCCCCTCCGTCAGCTCCATCGAGGCATCTCCGGTTCGTCTCCCCTGGTGTGGTGGGGCAGCATTATCGTCGTTCCGGCGAAGGGCGACACGTTCGCCGTCAATCCATCCGGCTGAAGATGGTCTTCCGGGCGGGAGCCGCAGCGCTGGCTCTCGGCCCTGTGGTGCCCGAAATCCGGACTATCTCCCTCCGCGCGAGCCGCCGCGCCTGGGAGCGTTCCCGCTGGATGGCGACGACCCGCCCCGCGCGGGTGATCCACCTCGAGGCGACGGTCGCGACGATCGCCCCGATGCCGAGGATCCGGACCGCTCCGATCCGGACCGCCGCCCGGGTCCACCCTGCCCCGGTCGCCCGCTGCCCTCCTGCGGAGCACTTTCCCTTCCCGCCCCGCCTCCACTGCGAGGCGGCCCTTTCGACCGGCCTTTCGACTTCCCTGCACCGCCGCCTTTCGTCTGCTTCTTCGGGGGGCGCGCTTCTTCTTCCCGCGGGAGAGCGTCCAGTTCGGCCCGCGTCAGGCGCCGCCATTCGCCCAGGGGGAGCCGGCCGATTTCCAGCGGCCCGAACTCCCGCCGGAAGAGTCGATGGACGGGGTGGCCAACAGCTTCGAGCAAACGCCGCACCTCCCGGTTCCGACCTTCCTGAAGAACGATGACCAGCCGGAAGCTCCCATCTTCGATCTCACCCTTCGGCTCGACGGAAAGCACCTGCGCCAGCCCATCTTCCAGCTCGACCCCGTCGACCAGCCGCTGAAGGGTCTCCCAGGATGGGCGTCCTTCCACATCCACCCGATAGACCTTCGTCGTGCCATACCGGGGATGAAGAAGCCGGTTGGCGCCGTCGCCGTCGTTGGTGAGGAGGAGGAGACCGGAGCTGTCCCGGTCGAGCCGCCCGACATGGAAGAGATGGTGCAGCTCCGGGGGAAGCAGGTCGTAGACCGTCTTCCGGCCGCTCGGATCGTCGCGGGTCGTGACGTATCCACGCGGCTTGTGCAACATGACCCACTCGGGGGCCAGCAGCCTGACGCTCTGCCCGTCGACGCGGACGGTATCCCGCTCCGGATCCACCTTCGCGCCGATCTCCGCCCTTCGTCCATTGACCGTCACCCGTCCCTCGAGGATGAGCTCTTCGGACCCCCTCCGTGAAGCCACCCCTGCGCGGGCCAGGAATGCCTGCAGGCGGAGCGATTCGACTGTGTCGTCGCCGCGACGGGTTGGCTTGCGTTCAGACCGCATCGTTCTGTCCCTCTTCAGTGGCAGCAGGCGCTCGATCGGCAAGAATCACCTCGAGCTCTTCGGATCGTGGAAGCTCTTCGAGCGACCGGAATCCGAAGTGTTCCAGAAAGAATCGTGTGGTTCCGTACAGCAGGGGCCGTCCGAGCCCTTCCCCTCGGCCTGTCACCTCGATGAGGTTGCGCTCGAGAAGGGTCCGGAGCACGCCCCCGGCGCCGACACCGCGAATCTCCTCGATGTCGGCGCGCCCCACCGGTTGGCGATACGCGACGATGGCCAGGGTCTCCAGTGCGGCTGGCGAAAGTCGGGCCGTGAGGGGGACGGTCTCGAAACGCTGAAGAACGTCGGAGAATTCAGGCCTCGTCAGCAGCTGATACCCGCCAGCGATCTCGAAGATGTCGAAAGCCCGCCGGGACGTCTCGTATTCCTGCCTCAGCTCGGCAATCAGCCCCTCGACCTGCTCTTCGTCGAGGCTTTCATCGACGCGTGCAAGATCGGCGGGCGTCAACGGCGCCTCGCTCGCGAAGAGCAGCGCCTCGATCATGCGACTACGCTGCATTGGAACTCCCGTCACGGCGATAGACCCAGAGTGGCGCGAAGGGCGCCGTCTGCCGGAGAGTGAGGTTGGAGCGCTTCGCGAGCTCGAGACAGGCGAGCAGGGAGATCACCGCATGCATGCGCGTGTCCCACGGCGCGACCAGAATCGAGAACTCGATGCGCTTCTGCTGCTCGAGTACGGAAAGAATGTGTTCGATCTTGTCATCCATCCGAACGACCGGGGTAGCGACGCGGTAGCCCGGCTCCGGTCCGCGAAGTCGCTCGGCAAGTCGGGTCAGCGCGTTCCAGACATCCGCCCAGGCAGTCTCCAGCGGGACCTCCGCCAGCGATGGCCGGGGGCGCGCCTCGACGAACCCTTTCGCATGATGACGCAGCCGCGAGCGCTCGGCGTGATCGAGCGTTCGTGCGACATCTCGGAAGTGTTCATACTCCAGAAGCCGTCGGACGAGGTCCGCGCGGGGGTCGTCATCTTCGTCATCTTCCCTGCTCGGGAAGAGCATCTGCGCCTTGATCCGTACCAGCGCGGCAGCCATCTCGACGAACTCGCCCGCGCGGTCGAGTTCGAGGCGACCCATCTCGTCGATCGCCTCCAGGAACTGTCTGGTGATGCGGGCGATCGGAATGTCGAAGATGTCGATGTCCTGCTTCCGGATGAGATGGAGCAGGAGGTCCAGCGGCCCCTGGAACTGGTCGAGGCTGACGATGAGCGGATCGGCGTCGACCAACGCCCGTCAGACGAGAAGGCTGGCGAGACTTAGAGCCGCGTTCTGCAGAAAGAAGAGCGGGCCGTAGAGGATCCTGAAGCCGCCGAGGAAGAGAAAACCCATGACCAGAAGCATCCCGTACCTTCCCGCTTCGCGGTAGCGCATGCCGAGCTGCGGCGGGAGCAGGTGATACATCACATGGGAGCCGTCCAGGGGCGGGATCGGCAGGAGATTGAAGAGCGCCAGCAGGATGTTGATCTGGATGCCGTAGTGAGCCATGTCCAGAAGGATCAGCCAGGTCGAATACCCGCCCGGCATGAGCCGCATCCCCCATGTGAACCCGGCGACGGCGAGCGCGAACACGATGACGAGCAGGAGATTCACCACGATCCCCGCAAGCGAAACGCGTATGTCGCCCTGCTTGTAATTCCGGAAGTTGCGCGGATTCACCGGCACCGGCTTCGCCCATCCGAAGATCAACCCGCCGGGAAGGAGCGCGAGCATCACGGGGACGAGGATGCTCCCGATCGGATCGATGTGCGGCAGGGGGTTCAGCGTGATGCGACCCAGCATGAAAGCCGTCGGGTCGCCTTCGCGGCGAGCCACCCATCCGTGCGCAACTTCGTGCAGCACGATCGAGAAGATGAGGACCGGTAAGACCGTCAGAAGTTGTTCCATCCGGGGAAGCTAGATGTTGCGGCGGGGAGTTGTCAAAGCACTTGGTTCGTCATCCGTGCCCCTGGTTGGTTTTCCGCCTTCGCGTTCGTCCTACCCCACCCGTCTTTCCCGCGGATGGGACCGAGCCGTACCCCCCGAAGTACCCCTCCGCCTCGGGCACCGGCGGCGGACCCTGGCCCCATTTTCGTCGAGCGTCGACACGCCCGTTGACACGGATCCGTCCTGCCGATATTTTTCCTTCTTCCCCGGTCGTGCCCTGGGTGGCGCGCCCGTTTGAACTCAATTCCCGGAGGCAGCCTGTGCCGAACTCGAAGTCCGCGGAAAAGCGGATGCGTACGAACAAGATCCGCGAAGAGCGCAACAAGGCAAGCCGGTCGCGCCTGCGCACCGCGATCAAGAGCGTGCAACAGGCCGATGGCGCCGATTCCGCCGATTCGAGCTTTGACCGTGCCAAGTCGCTGATCGACCGCGCGGCGGCACGTCGCCTGATTCATCCGAACAAGGCGGCGCGTCTCAAGTCGCAGCTCGTCGCGATTGCTCGGGGCAAGGGCGCAGCGGCGAACTGATCGTTCCCGCCGTTCGCTTCTGCCAAAGAACCCCGCCGACCTTCCGTCTGCGGGGTTCTTCTTTTCTTTTCGCTTCGTTGGCTTACGGATGGTGAAAAGGGCTGGCGAGCATCGCTGACCTGAGGCACAGGCGCTGGAGGCGCGCCTCCTTGAGCGTCGGCCCTCTCCCCGTCCCGAGGCGGCCCCGCAGAACCGGCCCGGCTTACCCGACGTCCGCCCCGCACACCCCGCAGAACCAGGCGCTCAGATCATTGGTGTACCCGCACTCCCCGCACTTCAGCCCCGGGGGCGGCGCCTTCTCTCCCGTCGGAATGTCGTCAGGATCGAAGAGGTCGGGAGCCTCTCCCACAAGACCGCCCCCTTGCACCCCGGCCTCACCCGGGCCGACATCGTCTTCTTCCTTCCCTTCCGCGTCTGCGACAAGTCCGGGCCGGACGGTCGGCACCGACGGACCGGAAATAGCTGGCCCAGACTCCACCGTCGCCTCCGAATCGAGCTTCCGGGAAAGGATTTCGGGAAAGCTCGGGGATGAAGCGGGTGGTCCGGCCGCGGCAGGCGGTGCAGAAGGCGGCGCTTCCACTGCAGCGTCCTCCATCTTCTCGATCGGCGCTGCGGAGTCGCTCGCGCCCGCGTCGCCGGTGAGCGTGGCAAGAAGCTCATGCAGCCGGTCGACCTCCGTCCTGGAAGTATCCTCGGCGATCTTTGCCGATCTGACATCGTCCATGAGGCGCCGCTCTCTTTCCGGCCAGCCATCACCGGGCAGCTCGCCGATTGCATGACGCAGCCTCGCCTCCTCGAGCGCATCGACGGCCGCATCATGGAGCCGCTCAGCTTCCGCGCCCCGCTCAGCGGCGCGCTCCATTTCTGCCCGGATCCCGGTCACATGACTCGCAAGGGCGTCGTTGGTCGCTGCGAGACGCCCCTCGTAATCCGCACGGACACGCTGAAGAATTCGTTCGGAGGTTACTCCGCGCTGCGCCTCGAGGCCGATGAGCCACTTCTGAAGGGAGGCGCGCTGATCCAGAAGCTCCCGGACTTCCGGTGCCAGCGCGTCATCGCCATTTCCGGCGGGCATACCAATACTGTTCATTCCGGAGCGGAGCCTTTCAGCCGCGAAAAAGGTCAATAACGGAATCGTTCAGCAACGAGTCCATCGCGCCAGCCCGGGGGGATTCCTTCGGCTGATAGAGCGACCGAGCCAGAGAACGCTCATAGCTCGACCATTCGCCGGGTTCGACCTCCGCGAGCGCACTGGTCACCTGATTCATCCGGGCGTCCAGATCATCGGCGTAATGAAGGATGAACCCCTCGAGGATCTGCGGAACGCGGGGACTGTCCCATTCAGGCTTCCCCTGATGACTGGCGATCAGGTGCTGCACGAGAAGCAGCCTTTCGCTGGATAGACCATCGACGAGCGCGCCCGCTTCACCGACCCGCTGAATCCCGATCACGATGTGACCGAGCAGTCGGCCGGGCGTGGTGTACTGGGGCGCTGGCGGTCCCTCGAGCTCTTCCGTCTTCCCGATGTCGTGCAGCAGCGCACCCGTGATGAGAAGATCGCGGTCGACCTGGATGCCCTGCTCCTGGTAGTGCGCGGCAAGGTGCTGACAAGCTCCCGTTACAGACAGGGTGTGCTCGAGCAGTCCGTGCAGATAGGCGTGGTGGTTCCTCGTCGCGGCCGGATGCTCGCGGAACGCCCGCCCCATCGGCGTGTCCTTGCCGAGGCATCTGCGCAGAAGATTGCGAAGCCCCCGCTCCTTCACCGAGGCGATGTGCGCATCGAGTTCGCGCTCCATCAGTTCGCGAGGTCGGCGCGAGGCGGGAACGAGATGGTCGAGGTCGCCAGGCTCCGGCTTCAACGTTTCGATGCCGGTGATTCTGAGTTGCGGCTTGTCACGATAAAAGGAGACCGTGCCCCGAACTCCGACGACATCCTTCGGGATGCAGACCGCTTCCCACCGCTCGATGTCTTCCCAGATCACGCCCTCGATCGTTCCGGTGCGGTCGCCGAGGATGAGCCGGATGTAGGGCTGGTTTGCGCGCGTCTGGAGCTTCCTGCTTTCCCGGACGAGGAAGCAGGCGACGACCTCGTCGCCATCCTTGAACTCCGAGATCAGCGGCCAGGGAACCCGGCCACTGAAGCCACGAACGCTTTTCGGACCGGCTTCGTCCGATGGCGGGTTCACCGCTCGTCTGCGCGAAAGACGGTTCTACCCCCGACGATTGTCATCACCGGCCGGCCCTGAAGACGCCATCCTGTGAAGGGAGTGTTCCGGCTGAGCGACTTGAAGAGCTTCGGATCGACCACCCACTCCTCGTCGGGATGGAAGATCGTCACATCCGCGATGCCGCCGCGCGCAAGCGTTCCGCCGGCGAGCTTGAATGCGCGAGCGGGCGTCCAGCTCATCCTGTCGATGAGGGTGGGCAGGTCGATAATCTTCCGGTGGACGAGCTCGGTCATGCAAAGGCCGAGCGCCGTCTCCAGCCCGACGATTCCGAAGGGAGCGTCGTCGAAGGCCTGCTCCTTCTCATCGTAGTGATGAGGCGCATGATCGGTAGCGATGACGTCGAGCGTGCCATCGCGGACCCCTTCGATCACCGCATCGCGATCCTCTTCGGAACGCAGGGGCGGGTTCATCTTGGCATCCGTCCGATATTGCTCGACCGCCGCATCTGTCAACGAGAAGTGGTGCGGCGTCGCCTCGGCAGATACCCGCACACCGCGCGCTTTCGCCTCGCGGATCAGCTGGACCCCGAGCTTCGTCGCGACGTGCTGAATGTGGAGGCGCCCCCCTGTGAGTTCGGACAGGATGAGGTCGCGGGCGATCATCACATCTTCGGCGGCGTTCGGGATTCCGCTCAGCCCCAGGCGTGTCGAGATGATCCCCTCGTTCATCACGCCGCCACGCGACAGCTCCTTCTCCTCGGCGTGTACCGATACGGGGATGTCGAAGGTCTGCGCATATTCCAGCGCCATCCGCATGACGCCCGCGCGCGCGACGGGGCGGCCGTCGTCGGTGATCGTGACGGCGCCGGCGGCGATCATCTCTCCGAACTCGGCGAGTTGCTCGCCATTCTGCCCGACGGTGATCGCCCCCGACGGAAAGACGCGGGCCAGCCCTGCCCGATGACCCTGCGCGAGAACGAAGCCGACCGCGGACGCATTGTCGATCGGCGGCGTGGTGTTCGGCATCGCCACGACGGTCGTGAATCCCCCGGCCACCGCCGAAGCCGCACCGGTCGCGATCGTCTCCTTATGCTCTCCGCCGGGTTCGCGGAGATGCACATGGAGGTCGATCAGGCCCGGGGTAACGACCAACCCGTCCGCCTCGATCACCTCGGCACCCTGCGTGTCGAGCCCCTCGCCCAGCTCCGAGACCAGCCCATTCTCGAGCCGGATGTCGAAAATTCGATCGATGTTCTGCGAAGGGTCGACGACCCTTCCGCCTCGTATGACTGTCGGATTCACAGATTCGTTCCAGTCTTGGCCGCTTCCGCGGTCTCGGGTACGCCGCCGGCCAGCAGATAGAGAACGGCCATACGGATGGCGACGCCATTCGTCACCTGTTTGAGGATTACGGAGTTGGGCCCGTCGGCGACTGCGGAGTCGATCTCGACGCCGCGGTTCATTGGACCCGGGTGCAGGATGAGGACGTCACGGGGAGCACGGTCCAGACGCTCCTGCGTCACGCCATAAACACGATTGTACTCGCGCAGCGACGGAACGAAGCCGCTCTCCATCCGCTCCAACTGGAGCCGAAGGACATTGAGCGCGTCCGCCCATTCGATGGCTTCCTCGATCCGGTTGAAGGTCGTGACGCCGAGCTCGTGGACGAGCGGGGGGAGGAGCGTTCTCGGTCCGCACACGGCGACCTCGGCCCCGACCTTCCGCAACCCCCAGATGTCCGAGCGCGCGACGCGGGAATGAAGCACGTCGCCCACGATGCAGACCTTCAGCCCTTCCAGACGTCCGAAATGATCGCGCAGCGTCAGCAGGTCGAGAAGCCCCTGGGTCGGGTGCTCATGCTTCCCGTCGCCGGCATTGATGACGTTCGACGCGATGCGTTCGCTGAGAAAGCGTGCAGCGCCGGAGGATTTGTGGCGGATCACCACCATGTCGATCCGCATCGCCTCCAGATTGCGCGCTGTATCGACGAGTGTTTCCCCCTTCGTTACGGATGACCCGCCGGCGGCGAAGCTGACGGTATCCGCGGAGAGGCGCTTTTCGGCAAATTCGAAGGAAACCCGGGTCCGGGTCGAGTTCTCGAAGAATGCGTTGACGATCGTCTTGCCGCGGAGAACCGGCACCTTCTTGATGGCACGCTCGGAGATTTCCTTGAAGGGCTCCGAGGTATTGAGAATGCCGAGGATCTGCTCCCGGGAAAGATCCTCGAGTCCGAGAAGGTCCTTCCCCAGAAAGGGAGCGTATCGGTTTGTCACGTCTCCGACCTGACCAGGGTGATTCCGAGTTGCCCATCCACTTCGGGCACGAGAACTTCCACACGGTCCCGCTCGTCGACCGTGATGTACTTGCCGACGACATCCGCATGAATCGGCAGCTCACGCCCGCCGCGGTCCACGAGTACGCAGAGCAGGATGCGTCGGGGGCGGCCGAAGTCGGTGAGTTCATCGAGCGCGGCACGAACGGTCCGACCGGTAAAGAGGACATCGTCCACGATCGTGACGATCTTCCCCTCGATCCCGTCCTTCGGCAGCCGGGTTTCCCCGACGATCGGCAGCGGCCCGATCGCCATCAGATCGTCCCGATACAAGGTGATGTCGAGCGAGCCGGTGGCGGGAGCGATCCCCTCTGCCCGCTCCACCTCGGCCGAAAGCCAGTTCGCGAGGTCGACGCCCCGCCGGTGGATGCCGATGAGAGCGAGATCCTCTACACTGCCGACCTGTTCAACGAGTTCATGCGCCATTCGTGTAACCGCACGACGGACGCCCTTCTCGTCGAGCAGCTGTTTCCTGTCCTGATTGGCCATGAGAATCGTTCAGGGTGAGGTCTTCAGACGCCGAAACATAGGCAGGCCCAACGGGGGTGTCAAAGGCCAGAACAGCCGGAATCTGGTGGACCGGACACACCCGGCGCGCGGCAGGCTTCGGCGGGCAAATGGCGACTCCGGCGCCGAAGAAGAAGGTCTCCCAAGCCCGAAATCTCTCTATTCCCCCTTCCTGGCCTTCCGTCGCTCCCGAAAGAAGTCCCGCAGAATCTCGGCGCTCTCCTCGGCGAGGACGCCGGTCGTGAGCCGCACCCGATGATTGAGCCTGGAATCCTGCACGAGATTGCCGAGCGAGCCGCACATCCCCGCCTTCGGATCGAACGTCCCGAAGACGAGTCGGGGGATCCGCGAAAGGACGATCGCGCCGGAGCACATGGTACACGGCTCCAGCGTCACATAAAGGGTGCAGTCGAGCAGACGCCAGTGGCCGAGCCGTTCCGCGGCGCGTCGGATGGCCACCATCTCGGCGTGGGCGGATGGATCGTTGACCGTGGCTGTGAGATTGTGGCCCGATCCGACGACCTCATCCCCATGAACGATGACGGCACCTACGGGCACCTCCCCCGCCTCACGGGCAAGTCGCGCCTGGGCGAGCGCCGCCTGCATCCAGCGCTCATCATCGTCATTCGGGATCGGATCGGTCATGTCATTCTCGAGACGGTCGGCGCAGGGCGGTCAGCGTCTTTCCCACACGGAATGTCGGGTAAGGTGACAGAAGGGGCTGTTCCCCGCGAGGTCGGAATCCTTTCGGCAAAAGAAAAGGGACCCCGGCTTGATCGAGCCCGGGGTCCCTTCGAAGCCGCTGGGCGGATCAGCCGCCGATCGTCTGCGTCTGCTGCGCGGTAAAACGGCGGAAGAGGCCACCCACCCTGCCAAGAACGGTGAAGTCGTCATACTCCCGGACCAGGATCGGGGCGTAGTCGGTATTCGCCGGCTCGAGGACGACCTGCTCATCGCGGCGGAAGTACCGCTTCACGGTCGACTCTCCCGCAAGCCTCGCCGCGACGATGTCGCCATTCTGCACCTCGGCCTCGTCGACCGGCTCTACGAGCACCATATCGCCACTGTAGATCCCCATCTCCTCCATGCTGTCGCCCGCCACCTCCAGGAAGAAGGCGTCGACCGACCCGAGCAGCTTCGGGTCCACACTGAACTCGGACGCGACGAACTCCGGCTGCAGCGCCGGCTGACCGGCGGCGATCTTTCCGTAGAAGGGGATGCTGACCGCCGGCTGCTCCAGGTTGAGGCCGAGAATCTTCACCCCTCTCGACCGGGACGCCTCCCGCTCGATATACCCCTTGTCCGCCAGCGTCTGCAGATATTCCGAAACCGTCTTCGTCGACTTGATTCCGAACCGCTTGCCGATCTCCCGGATGCTCGGCTGGTAGGTATTCTTCTTCAGATAGTCGATGAGGTAGTCGAGAATTCGGCGCTCGATCTTCGATAGTTGCTCAGACATGAGAGGCCTCCTCGCGGCTACCTGCGCGTGTTGAAATTGCAGAGCGGACCCTGCGAGTGCGGAAGTTAGGAGCCCTCTGAAGGGGTGTCAATCGTCCTGTCACCGGGCTCAGCGGGCTCCGCGATGAATCGCAGAGCGGCTTCGATCCGCTCCTCCACGACGCTCTTCCCGAGCAGCCAGACGACCCCGTCGATCCCCGGACTCGCCAGCGTTCCGGTGAGGGCGAGGCGGAGCGGATGGACGAGCTTCCCGAACCCGATCCCCTGTCTTTCAGCGGCTTCCCGGAGCGCAGCCTCGATAGCCGCAGGCTCCCAGCTTTCGAGCGCCTGAAGGGTATCGTTGGCAAGCCGAAGTCGCGCGGAGACCTCCTCCGGATCCTTCCATCCCTTCGCAACCGCCTGCGCATCGTACTCCACTGCCGGCAGAAGGAAGAGGCGGGCCTGCTCGACGAGCGCGCCCGTTGTGCGGCCGCGTGTGCGGACGAGCGCTGCCACCTCCGCGAACCAGTCGGCCCGATCCTCGAGCTCCTGAGTACTCGTCAGCCCCTCGGCGATGAGCTGCGGCCCGATGAGCGCAACGATGGAGTGCGGCGTGAGA
The DNA here is from genome assembly GCA_964424945.1 of uncultured Gemmatimonas sp. Classification (GTDB taxonomy): domain Bacteria; phylum Gemmatimonadota; class Gemmatimonadetes; order Longimicrobiales; family Longimicrobiaceae; genus WHSP01. Next base: position 162 of record CAYRLB010000049.1, on the reverse strand, counting down.
AGCTGGATGTGCTGCCCATTCATCCATTCGAGCTTCTCGGGGTCGAACACGGAGCTCTTCTTCAGGATCCGCTCGGCGGAGAAACGTGCGATGAGCTCGTGCTCCTGCATCACCTCCTGGTCATCGCCGGGGCTCCAGCCGAGCAGCGCGAGGAAGTTGACC
>CAYRLB010000048.1:0-19776 GCA_964424945.1 uncultured Gemmatimonas sp. | reverse complement strand
GAAGACGGTCAAGCGGATATCCCCCAGGGCAGCTCCATCTGTCCTCCAGCCCCCCCCCGAACAGCTCGACTCGCACGCCATTTGCCTCGCCCCCTTCCACGCCCGCACTCACTCCTCCACACACCGAAAACCACCCGACCGAACCCGTGCCCTCAGCAACCGGTGCCGACAACGCTGATCGACACTTCTTCGTCGGCCTCGCCAGGGCATTCGGCGGCGCGATCTTCTTCTCGATCCCGCTTCTGCTGACCCTCGAGATGTCCTTGCTCGGCTTCTACATGGACCGGTTCCGGCTCGCGCTCTTCATGACGGTGATGATCCCGATGCTCGTCATCCTCAACCACTATTCGGGCTTCGTCGAGACGAGCACCTGGCTGGAGGACATCCTCGATGCGTTCATCGGCTATGGGATCGGGATCCTGTCGGCGGCGTCGGCGCTGCTGCTGCTCAACGTCATCACTCTGACGCAGCCGCTATCCGAAACGATCGGGCAGGTGTGTCTGCAGGCGATACCGGCAGCGCTGGGAGCGGTGCTCGCGGCGAGCCAGCTCGGGCGCAGCAGCAGGGAACTTCAGGATGAGACATCGCGGGCGGATGAGGCAGGTTATGTGGGGCAGCTCTTCTTCATGGTGGTCGGTGCGGTGTTTCTCTCCTTCAGCATTGCGCCCACCCGTGACGTGATGATGATCTCGGAGAGCATCACACCCTGGCACGGGATCGGGTTGATCCTTGCTGCACTTCTGATGATGCACGGGTTCGTCTACGCATCCGAGTTCCGGGGCACGCCGGACCGCCCCGAAGGAGTGAGCGGGTGGAGCATCTTTCTCCGCTACACGGTCGTCGGGTATGTTCTGGCGGTGCTCGTCAGCGCGTACGTCCTGTGGACCTTCGGGCGGCTCGATTCTCTCGCCTTCCCCGTCGCCCTGCTCCAGACGGTTCTGCTTGCGCTTCCAGCCAGCCTCGGGGCAGCGGCCGCACGGCTTATCCTGTAGTTTACCCGCCGCGAGGACCGATCCACGGGAGGATCGGGCTCAACGTCCGACCGGTCGCGGTCGACACCTTTCAGGCACGAGACGTCCGAGACTGCAGAGGGAATAGACCATTAAGGCGGGTTTCTGCATCTTTCCGCCGCTCGAATGGGGCCTATTTTTGCGGTAATGTCAGGGCGTCTGAACTCTTTTCCCGCCTCTCAGAGGATGCTGATGCGTATACGATTCTGGCCGGCACTTGGCGCGGCTCTGCTCGCATTGCCTGCGTGCGTCGATCAATCTCCGGTCGCCCCCGAGGTGATCACGCCCGTCGAGCTGTCGCCGGATGTGTCACTCCTGGAATGCTTCGCCGATGTGGTGGCTGCCGAGATCAGATGCGACCCGCAGTCACCGGACCGACCGGCAGGTCTGCGCGCGGACCTTCTCGTCGGAGGTCAGGATCGGTATGTCCGGCTGGCGAGCTCGGACACCCGCTATGACGAGATATCGCGCGAGTTCCTGTCGACGGTGACGGTCCAGAACCTCACCCGCAACTCGATGGGGACGGATGGCGTAAGCAGCCCGGGGGTTCGGGTGTTCTTCCACTCGGGCCCCGACGTGGTGTCGGGTACCGGCGCGGTCGAGGTGCTGAACTCCGACGGCACGGACACCTTCACCGAAACGCAGCAGCCCTACTTCCTCTACCCGGGCGTGCTCGAGCCTCTGCAGATATCCAGCGGGCGGGAGTGGGTATTCCTTCTCGATCCGGGCGTTCTGTCCTTCAGCTTCACCGTGTACATCTCCACACCGATCATCGAGGAGACGGCACCCCTGCTAGGGCCGGTCTGGTCGGGCGGGGAGAGCACGGACTGGAGCGCGGCCAGCAACTGGGAGGGCGGCCGGCTTCCCGCCCCTGACTCATCTGTGACGATTCCGTCCGATTCGCTTCTCTCAGGCGGAGCGCACCCGGTCCTGGCGGGAGACGCCTCGGTCAACAACCTGCGCGTTGGTGCAGGGAGCAGCCTGAACCTGGCCGGATTCCGGTTGCTCGTGGGAGGCAATCTGGATGTGACGGGGTCGATCAGCGACGGGACAGTGGTTCTTAGTAACGAGTCGGCGCTCGTAGGCGGGGAGGTCCCCGCTCTCGAGATTCTTGGAGGGGCGCGACTTCAGCGGCCGACGGTAGCGAGAAGTGCGGTCACGGTATCGGGTTCGCTCGTGGTCGGGGAAAATCCGCTCGTGATTTCGATACCAGCACCCGCAGGCATGTAGGCAGCAATCCCCAACAGCGAACGAAGATGACCAGAGTTAAACTGATACCTATTGCAATGCTGCTCGTCCTTATCCCGATGGCAGCGCAGGCGCAGACGCCCGATTCCGTCTTTGCGGTGAACCGGTCCGGCCAAGGACTCCTGCGGGTCAATGTTGATGGCGGGTTGCTCGTCGGCGGCATCTACGACGGGGACTTTGCCGGGGCCGGAGTTCCGGTCGAAGGGGTGGGCACGCGGTTGATGTGGTATCCGCGGAAGGGGGCGCTCCGCGTGGGGAGTGTGAATGGTACGCAGTGGGACGCAGCCAACATCGGCGATCATTCAGTCGCTTTCGGCGAGAACACTCGTGCGAGTGCCGCGCACACCTTTGCCGCCGGCCTTCGTTCAGTGGCTGCGCAGCAGTCGGCAGTCGCTCTTGGCGAGGACAATACCGCCTCGGGTGCGGCTTCGGTTGCACTCGGGTATCACGCACACACGAATGCGCGGCAGGGCAGCTTCGTCTTCTCCGACCGCTCCTCTGTCGACACGCTTCGCGCAGGGGTGAACCACTCGGCGACCTGGCGTGTCAGTGGCGGGTTCCGGATCTTCACATCTTCAAATCTGAGCACCGGGGTTACCCTCCAGTCGGGATCCTCGGTAAGCAACTGGGGTCAGTCGAGTGCAGTGATTTCGACGAGCACCGGTGCGATGCTCACAACAGGGGGCGTCTGGCAGAATGCTTCGGACATCAACCGGAAGCATGAGTTCGCGGCGGTGTCCGGTGAGGACATCCTCGAGCGTCTGCGCGGCCTGTCCATCAACAGCTGGAGCTATCGCAACGAATCGGGCGGCGTCCGACACCTCGGCCCCGTCGCGCAGGATTTCTATGCAGTGTTCGGCCTCGGTACTGATTCGCTCTCGATCGGGACCGTCGACGCGGATGGCGTAGCACTCGTCGCCGCCCAGGCCCTCGAGGCGCGGACGAGCACACAGGCGGCGCGGATCGAGGCGCTGGAACGGGAGAACGATGACCTCCGCGCCCGTCTGGAGCGTCTTGAAGCATTGTTGAGCAGCGGGAACTCCGGCTCGCTGGCGGCAGATGGCAGCGCGGGAGCGGTCGACCCGGTACTGGAGTCCGGGCTGGATGCCGACTGGACGCGCCCGGCGGAGGGTGTAGCTGAAACAGCGCTTCGGAGCGACTGACGCCCCGCCACCGTAGGTAATAGGCGCGGCTCCTTCATCAGGGGCCGCGCCTTTTTTCTTGCCTGTATGCACGGGAGGTTTCCGATCTTCGGCGCACTTCTCGAAATGACCGCCACTTCCGGAAGCCTCCCCCTGCACAGCTCTTCTACCGTCGTTCTCCAAGGAAGAGGAAGGCACCTAGCTCCCCTGCGGTGACGATGTCGTTGATGCCATCGCCATTCACATCGGCCGCGACGACCTGCGATCCGGCACCCGATGCATTGTGAACCAGCTCAGGGACGAAGTGCGCACCACCCGGCGCACTCCGGTTCCGCTCCGTCCTGAAGATGTACAGCACCGGAGCGCCATAGGGGTCGGGATCGGTCGTGCTCTCCTGATGGGAGTAGTAGCGCTTCCCGACGACGAAGTCAGGGATGCCGTCGCCGTCCATATCGGCGCAGTCGGTTCCATGTGGTTCGGAGAAGGCGACGCCGCCCGCGTTCTGCGCGGTGAAGTCGTCAGAGATCATGTGCCGTTCGAAGGAGATGTTGCCGGCGGCATCACGCCGCTGCTCGAACCAGGCCATGCCGAAGGCGTGCGCCTGGAGAACCGTGACGACATCGTTGAGGCCATCGCCGTTGACGTCATACACGCACATCTCCGCGCCCCCCGCCGAGCCCCGGCCGTTCTGCCGACCGAACGCCTGAGGATGGTAGGTCCACATCGGCGTTTCGGCGTTTCCGGGATTCTCCCACCACCCGTAGGCGTTGAGGAGATCGGTGTGGCCGTCGCCATTTATGTCCCCCGCCCCGATTCCGTGGGCGATATACGTCCCCGGCTCGCCGACCTGGGTCGACAGCCATGGCCCCGTCGGGTTTGCCGGATCGGGGCGGGCCCAGCGGATCGCGCCGCCGCTCATATAGACGAGATCCGGGATGCCATCACCATTCACATCCTTCATCGCGGAGACCTCCGCGACTGTCGCCGATGGCGGGATGACATTCCGATACTCGTCCCAGCGTCGCGCTTCGCCTCGCGGATTCACGTAGAGGATCGTGCCGGACGTCGATGCGAGAAGCACATCGGGCCAGCCGTCGCCGGTGAAGTCGCCGGCGAACTCGAGCCAATTCGAGGAGAAGTCGACGCCGGGCCGCGTCGGGAGGGCGTAGTAGAACTCACGCTTGCGGGTGAAATCGGGGCCGAGGAAGATGAATGGCCCTGAGACGATATCCATCGTCCCGTCGCGGTCGAAGTCGGCGACGCCCGACGCGAAGGAGTAGTAGAAAGGCGTCAGCCGCATCATCCGGTAGTTGGGCGACACCACCTCGAGCGGCGCCTCCTTCAGGCTGAGGTCCTTGTAGGACAGCCCGCGGAAGCGGACCTCCCCCGACCCTCCGACGTAGAGCGCGATGGGACCGAAGGAGCCGAGCTCCTCATCTGCCGCGCCACCGCCGCTCGCTCCGGGGCCGCCACGGTTCAGCCACACCCTGAGGATGTTCGCATCGATGACGAGGTTCGCATCGTTCCAGTCGTCTGCACGGTAGCCGGCCGGTTCCGCCATGTCGGGTCGCCCGGCGGGGACTGGTGGGGGCGCGGGTGGCCCGCCGGCTCCCCCCTGGCCGCCTCCGCCACCGCCTCCGCCCGCCGGTGCCGCGGCGGCCCGTGCTGCGGCCGCCGCAGCCGCTTCCGCCGCGCTGGGCACCGACCGCACAAGCCCGCCTCCGGAGCGAAGCGCTGCGCGGCTGAGCTCGCGACCTGCGGCGTCGAGGGTGACCGCGAAGGAACCGATCTGCCCCTCGGTCAGCGAGACGTATATCCCCTTGTAGCCGTCCTGCGTCCGTTCGGCGCGCAGAAGAACGCCGACCTCGGCACCCGGCGCGGCCCTGAAGTCGAAGCCGACTTCCACATCCTGGAGGCCGCGATCCAGCATCAGCCACCCTCCCGCGGGAGTGCGGGCGCTCGCGACGATCTCGCCATCCGCAGCTCGCCACTCAGCCTGGCCTATGGTGTTCAGGGCGCTAACCGAGCTTCCCTGAAAGGTCCAGTCCGGTATGAATGAGTACCGGGCGTTGGGCGGAGGCGGGAGCGCATTTCCGGTCATCATCCCCCCTCCCCCACCCGACGAAGCCATCGCGCATGCCGAAGTACCGATCGACGTAGCCAGGAGAGCGAACTTCAGCACACGTTGCAACATCTCTCACCTCCGAAATTGTTGGCGGGGATGGAACACGACCATGTTCGGGCTCGGACCGGCGGCAAGCCGGGATGTTCGATATATCTCGGGTGACCGGGGGCGAGGGAGCGAACTCCCCTGTTTGCAGCTCTCTCAGCGTTGCCCTGGACGATCTTCGCGGGGGTGCTGCACGGCTGTGGAAGGGGTGGAGGGCATTTGCGGAGTGACTACCATGATAAAGGCCTGAAGCGGGGGATGCTACTTTCATCGGGTCTGCAGATCCACCCGCTCGGCGCTGGAGTGCCCCATACCGGTTGGTGTCCCGCGTCCGTGATGCGAGGGATGTGGCATGAAACCGGTATATTCGCCGGGTCCGACACGATCCTGAACACGATGTTTTGCGAGGACTGCTGACCGATGCTGTTTTCGACCGTCCTCCTTGCCGCACTCCTTCAGCTGCCATCGTCCGTCTCCGAGCTCCCTTCCCTGCTCCTCGAGCGCAGGCTCGCGGCCGAGCTATCCGTTGGGGTTGGCGATACAGTCACCGTCCGCTCCATCGATGCGAATGCTGCCGAGGGCGCCTTCGTTGTAGCGGGGATCCATGAGCGACCGGCCGATCCGAATCGCATCGCGCGGAATGAGTTCGAGGCAGTGTTCCACCTGCCGGATCTCGAGAAGCTGCTCGACCTCGATGATCAGGTCGATCGATTCGCGATCGTCCTGCGGCCGGGCGCGGATGCGCGGGCGGTCGGCGACTGGGTCGAGGGACTCGCCTTCGGCACCCAGGCGATGCCGACCGCCGAACTGGCGAACCAGGCGAGCACCACCTTCGAAGTGGTGAGCCGCTTCCACGACGCGATCGGGCTGATCACGATGCTCGCGAGCAGCATCTTCCTGCTCTGCCTGATGATCATCCGCGTGGATGAACGACGACCGGTGGTGCGGACGATGGGGCTCATCGGCATTTCCCGCCGGACGATCTTTCTGTCGATCGTCCTGGAGGCCGTGGTGATCTCGGTCGTGGCGTCGGCGATCGGTGCCGGGCTGGGCGTCGCGATCACCGCCGCCGTGAACGCGTACTACGGCCGCTTCTACGAGACTACGCTACGATTCGCGACGCTCACGCCGGGCATCCTCTGGACCGCAGTGGGGGTCGGGGTGGCGCTGGGTATCGCGGCGGGCACCCTGGCGGCGTTGAGGATCGTGCGCCTGTCTCCGCAGCGGCTCGGGGAACGATGAAGGCGGCGGAACGACGGGCGAACGCGGCCATCTGGATGGCTTGTTTTCCGGCATCGGTGCGCGACCGGCGGGCGGCGCCGAGGGTGTCTGCCCGCTCCGGCCGGTCACGGCTGGCGGCTCCGGGAGCCGCTGTTTCGGCTGGGTCCTCATGATCGTCGAGTTGGGTGTGCGATCGCTCTTCCGGCGCCGGAGCCGGACGCTCCTGGCGGTAGCCGGGATCGCCGTATCTTCAGCGCTCCTGCTGGATATGACGATGCTCGCCGGCGGGCTCACCAACTCTTTCACCGAGCTGGCGCATTCGCAGGGATATGCGCTCCGGATGACGCCCCGCGGCACTCTCCCCTTCGACAGCGAGGCCGGCCTGGCGGACGCATCGGCGACGCGAAGTCGGATCGAGGGGATCGATGGCGTCGTGGGGGTGGCGCCCGTTCTCGGCGCCCAGCTCTACACGGTCGGTGAGGAGGGCGCCGGCGAACCCGTCTTCACGACGGGGGTCGACCCCTCCGAGCAGATGCTCTATCTCCTGATCGATGGGCGGGATCCCTCCCATGGCGAGGTGGTCGTCAGCCGACCGCTCGCCGACGCGTACGCGCTCTCCCCCGGCGACACCCTTCCACTCGCCGCCGAGCTCGACGTGGCGCTGGGCAGGCCCCTCTCGACGCACGCCGCCATCGTCGCAGGGGTCGGGGACTTTCTCTTCGACGCCGTCGATCAGCGCTCCCTCGCCATTCCCCTCGATGAGCTTCAGGCGCTTACCCGCCGACCCGACGAGGTAACCTTCTTCGCGATCGCCGCGTCCGAACCAGGTGTGGAGGATGATCTTTCCGCGCAGATCGAGGCGCTCTTTCCGGCCGCTTCCGTCTATTCCACGGCGGAGCTGACCGAGGCGCTCGACCGGCGGCTCATCTACTTCCGTCAGCTCTCGACGATCCTCGGGACGATCGCGCTTGGTGTGGCGATTCTTCTCGTCGGGACGATTGTGACGATCGGAGTGCGGGAGCGTTTCCATGAGCTCGCCACCCTTCGGGCGATCGGTGTGCCTGACGCGCGCCTGCACCTTTCCATCATGACAGAGGGTATTCTTCTGACCTTCCTTGGATGTCTTCTGGGAGTGCCGATCGGCATCTGGATGGCCGGTCGGCTCGACGGCATCCTCCTTTCCTTCCCGGGGATCCCGGCGCGCGTTTCCTTCTTCGTTTTCGAGCCCTGGTCGGCGGCGGTGGCGATTTTCGTGGTGCTCCTGGCGGGTGCGCTGTCGGGAGCGATCCCGGGGCGGGCCGCGCTGCGGGCGCCGCTCGGGCAGGCACTCAGGGAGGAGGCGGATTGAGCGAGAAGGCTTTCGAGGCTCAGGAGACGAGGGATGGATGGCGTGGTCGCGGTGGCGGCGCGGGAAGATGCGCGCGGGGTTCGCAGGTTGATGGGCCACCCTCAAACGAGTCTGAAGGAGATGGAGTGCGGGAGAATGGGCTTTCAGAAGATGGGCTTCGAAGGGATCGATTGCAGATGAGCGAGATGCAGGGCGGACTGCACCCCTTCTCCCCACTGCCGGGAGATGAAGTATGACGGACGAGCATTTCCCCGAACGGGGTGAGATGTCACGAGGCGATGTCGTCGTCGCGACGGGTCTTGTCAGGGAGTACGCCGCCGCCGATCCGGGAGCCGCACCCGTGCTCGCCCTTCGCGGCGTCGATCTGCGGATCGCTGCCGGGGACTGGCTAGCGATCACCGGCCCTTCGGGGTGCGGGAAGAGCACTCTTCTGAACGTGCTTGCGGGGATCGACCCGCCGACACGCGGCGCCCTGTCCGTCCTCGGTAAGGATCTGCCCGGGCTCAGGGAGAAGGAGCGGTCCCGTCTTCGGCTGATGGAGATCGGCTTCGTCTTCCAGCGCTTCCATCTGCTTCCCCTGCTGACTGCCCGCGAGAATGTCGAGCTGCCGATGGCCGAAGCGGGGGTGGCGCGGGGGGAGCGTCGCGAACGAAGCGCCGAGCTGCTGGACTTCGTCGGGTTGTCACATCGGCTCGACCATCGGTCGACGCGACTGTCCGGCGGCGAGCAGCAGCGGGTGGCGATCGCGCGGGCGCTGGCGAACCGCCCGTCGATCATCTTCGCGGACGAGCCGACGGGTGAGCTCGACCAGAAGACGGGCGGCCAGATCCTCGATCTTTTCGAGCGCGTGAATGCGGGCGGCCCGACACTCGTGGTGGTCACGCACGATCCGTCGGCAGCGGCGAGGGCCCGCGGAATCATCGAGATGCGCGATGGCAGCATCGTGAACACGATGGCCGGGACCGGAAGATGATGGCCGCTCCCGAAGTTATTCACGCATGATCTGGCAGCTCGTCTTTTCGGAGCTACGGCACCGGCCGGGCCGCGTCATCTTCCTGCTGACGGGCTACGCCTTCGGCGTAGCGGTGATGGTCGTCCTTCTCTCGGTGGGGGAGGCGATGCTGTCACAGGCGCGCGACCGATCGCTCGTCGGCGGGGGCGATGTGCTCCTCGTCCCGACGGGCATCAGCCCGGAGATGATCCGCTCGGGTGGCGCCACGACGCTCTTTCTCCGCGTCAGCCAGGCGCGCTTCGTCCAGCGGCAGGTACTCGAGTCGCCCCGTGGCCGGGAGGACTTCGGTATCGTCGCGGCGAGCCCCATCCTCGATGGCCGGCTGGTCGAGATTTCACGCGATGACGTAACCGCGCGGGCGATCGCCTCCGGCGAGATCCCCAGCCGCGCCGCTGCGGCCGGTTCGACGCCTTATCTGATCGCCGGAAGCTGGTCGGACAGCGACGCCGATCGCGCCTGGGCATCTCCCACAGCCGACGAGCTTCTTCATGAGATCGACGCATTCCACCGGCCCTATGGATCGGCCGTCGGTGACTCGACATGGGCAGAGTGGCACTACTTCAATGTCGTCCTCGACGACGGGCGGTGGCTCTATCTCACCTACATGGTCGGCGGGCGTGTGGGAACACCGGGCGATTGGGGTGGACGGCTGATGCTGACGGTCCGGGACGGCTCCCTCGGCCATCGCAACCTTATCCGGGATGTGCCGGCCGAATCGATCGTCTTCGACACCCTCAGCGCGGATGTCACACTCGATGGGGAGGCGTTCGTGCGCGTCGAGGATGGCGCCTATCGACTGCGTGCGGCGGTTGAGGGGGCGGAGCTGGATCTGGCGATCAGACCGCTGCCGAACCGCTTCTTCCCGCCCGCGGCGCTGGGCGGCCCGGAGACGGTTTCGGGGTACGTCGTGCCGGCGCTCGCCGCCAGCGCGGAAGGCCGGGTGTGCCTGCCGAGCGCGATCGGAGTCCGGTGCGAAGAGGTATCCGGCGCGCGAGCCTACCACGATCACAACTGGGGCGTCTGGCAGGATGTCGCGTGGGACTGGGGATCGGCTTCCGATGACGAGGTCAGCCTGCTGTACGGTGCCGTGCGGGGCCCTGGGGTACCCGAACAGGGGATCTTCGCGTATCTCGTCGATCATCGCGGGGTGCGCGGGCTCTATCGGCCGCCCAGCGTCGAGCGGTCGGGGTCGCGGAGCCTCGTCACCGCCGCGGGACCGATCGATGTTCCCACCACGCTCCGGTTCAGCGACCCGCGCCGCGGCCTGGAGGTGGTTATCGCGCTCGAGGACTACCAGGTGACCGATATGGAGCGGGAGCTGGACCGCTTCTTCATCCAGGCGTCAGGGGTGGCGACAGTCCAGGAGCTCGGGGAGCCACCTCGGCAGCTCCCGGGCTTCTTCGAGATCTATCTGGACTAGGGGCTGGCCGCGTCGGTAGCCCCGGCGAAAGCCTGGACCGACCGGTTGCCGATGAACGGATCTGAGCGGCAGGATCGAGCAGGAGGAGACAGCACGATCCCGCCGTTCGCCCGGAAGACGAGCGCGAAAAGGAGCTCAAGACAGTGCCTTCTTCCGCGCCAGATACTCCCGCGTCTCCCTCGCCACGATGGGCGAGAGGATCAGCAGCCCGATGAGATTCGGCAGCGCCATCGCGCCATTCATCACATCGGAGAAGCCCCACACGAGCTCGAACCCCGCGCTGCTCGGCAGCGACACCGCCCACGCGCCGAAGAAGGCCGCGATGGTGAAGAGGATCCGGTAGGGCAGGATTGCGCGATGCCCCATCAGGTACTCGACGTTCCGCTCGCCGAAGTAGGACCATCCGAGAACTGTGGAGAAGGCGAACATCGCCAGGCCGATGGACACGATCGAGTCGCCCCAGTTCCCCGGTAGCCCGGTACGAAACGCCTGCGCAGTGAGGGGAGCGCCGGTATAGGCGAGGCCGGTACCCGGGTCGATTCGCATCCATGCACCGGTCGCAATGATCGTGAAGCCGGTGATCGAGCAGACAACGATGGTGTCGATGAAAGTCTGCGTCATCGATACGAGCGCCTGTGTGACAGGCATGCGCGTCCGGGCGGCCGCCGCGGCGATCGCGCCGGTGCCAAGGCCGGATTCGTTCGAGAAAACGCCTCGCGCCACACCCATCCGGATCGCCGTCATCAGCGTGGCCCCGAGGAAGCCGCCGGCCGCCGCGGCGGGCCGGAAGGCATCGGCGATGACGAAGGTGAAGATCGCCGGAATCCCGCGCCAGTTGATCGCGAGCACGATCAGCCCCCCAAGAATGTAGAAGAGGATCATGATCGGAACGAATACCGCCGTGACGCGCCCGATCCAGCGAATCCCGCCGATGATCACCGCCCCTCCGAAGCCTGCCATCACCAGCCCGCTCCAGACCGGCGGAACCCCGAAGGAGGATTGCAGCGCATCGGCGACGGAGTTCGTCTGGACCATGTTGCCGATGCCGAACGAGGCGATTGCGGCGAACAGGGCGAAGGCGCCGCCGAGGAAGACGCCGAAAGGGCCTCCGACGCCGCGGGACAGATAGTACATCGGGCCGCCGGCCATCTCCCCGCGTGCCGTGGTCACCCGATAGCGAACACCAAGAACGGCTTCGGCGTATTTCGTGGCCATGCCGACGAGCCCCGTCATCCACATCCAGAAGAGGGCGCCCGGTCCGCCGATGGCGATTGCCGCCGCCACGCCGGCGATGTTGCCGGTCCCGACGGTCGCGGCGAGGGCGGTCATCAGCGCCTGGAAGTGGGAGATATCCCCTTCGACTTCGTCGCCCTCCTCCTTACGCTTGATCAGCGCGAGGTAGAGGGAGTGTCCGAGTTCGCGGAACTGCAGGCCGCGAAGGAGTACGGTGAGGTAGAGGCCGGTCCCAAGGAAGAGGACGAGCATCGGGGGGCCCCAGACGAAGTCGCTCGCCTGGCCGATGAGATCGAGGGCGCCTGCGAGGGTGCCGGTATCATTCTGAGCCACAGTTCGGCGGAAGTCGGGTGGCGAAGGTCTGGGAATCGGGCTCCCGACGCGATGGTGCGACGAGCCGCGGTGCGGGCTGCATGCAAAAAGGGGACGAAAAGGGTCCTCGCGCCCTCATCGGCCGGCTGTCGATCACCCCCCCGCGCGTTCAGAGCTCACCCCCGGCACCCGAGGAAGAGGGAAGCCCGACCGGAAGTATCCTATCCTCACCCGCATTCCGCCACCGGACCCTTGCCCGTCGCCGAGTGGAGAAGGAATCGTCACACAGCTCGCAACGTAGGTCGCGCTGAGAGTGCCGTAAGAGCGAACTATTCAGAATCCCGTCCCCTCCCCGCGTCGAGTAGCCTTTTCAGGGCGGGACGGGCCTGGTGAGCGTTTCCGGGTCTTCTGCCGGGCGGCTGTCCAGCTCCCTTGGTGCGTTGCCGTTGAGGCTCCAGAAGGGCATTCAGGTGCCGTCTTCCAAGTCGAGACCGTGGGGTTTCATGGCGCCGCCGAGAGGCATATCTTCACGAATCGAGCGTCGAAAAAAACGACGACAAGCGGCCGATCAGCCTGAGCAAGCGGGTTGGATGGGTGCCGCAATCGAAGGCAGCGATCTTCCACCGGCACGGCAGCTACGAGCGCGCCCTGGCATTGTCCGCCTCCCCCGTCGGGAAAGGTCGGGCGATCATGACCGATGGCGCCAGGCAGTCTGCTACGCTACGCGCTGAAAAGCGTTGCCAGGGAGCTCAGATGCTCCTGCAGAAGCTGGATCTCGACATCCCGGGACAGAGACGGCTGCTGCTCCGAAGCGCCGCGTCCTCGGAAGACCGAGCGATGCCTCGATCTCCTGGCTTCCCGGCTCGGCCCTCCGCTAGTACCGGGGTGCTCGGGATGACGAAAAACTACGAGCGTGATGTAATCCGACTGTGACCCTGTCGACCCTCCTGATCCTATCGTTTGCCGGTGCAGTGCTGAGCTGGCCCGTCGCCCGTGCCTCGGGAAGGGCAGCTGGTTGGGTGCTGGCCGCGCTACCGGCCCTGCTGTTTTTCGCGTTTCTGAGGCACAGCGAAGAGATTATCGGCGCTGGCGAGGTGCTGGAACGTGTGACCTGGGTCCCGTCCCTCGGAGTAGAATTCGCGCTTCGGCTGGATGGGTTTTCGCTTCTTTTCGCGCTGCTGATCACTGGCATCGGCGCGCTGGTGACCATATACGCCGGTACTTACCTGGCAGCGAAGAGTGCGAAGGACCGGTCCAGGTTCCTCGTGCTGATTCTCCTTTTCATGTCAGCGATGCTCGGCACCGTCCTGGCCGACAACCTGATCATGATGTTCGTCTTCTGGGAGTTGACCAGCCTGACGTCCTTCATGCTCATCGGGTTTGACTCCGTCAGGGCCGAGGCGCGTCGAGCAGCCCTCCAGTCGCTCCTGGTGACCGGAGGAGGCGGGCTCGCGCTTTTCGCGGGCATTCTACTCCTGGGCAGCGTCACGGGCAGCTTTTCCCTCGCAGATGCGACCGATCAGGCCACTGCAGTCGCGAGCAGCCCTCTAGCAGCTCCAATCGTGATCCTGATCCTGCTTGGAGCGTTCACCAAGTCGGCTCAGTTCCCGTTCCATTTCTGGTTGCCGAATGCGATGCAGGCGCCCACGCCTGCTTCCGCGTATCTGCACTCGGCAACGATGGTGAAGCTCGGGATCTATCTTCTTGCTCGCTTCGACCTGGTATTTGCCGACATTCCCGGATTCTCCTCCGCCCTGATGCTCGTCGGGTCGGCAACCATGCTGATCGCCAGTATCGGAGCTTTGCGCGCGCCGGCGATCAAGGAGGTTCTTGCCTATTCCACTGTTGCTTCGCTCGGGCTGCTGACTCTCCTGATTGGATTGGATGGTCCCGTCGCCGCCGTTGCGATCGTGGGTTTCATTCTCGCTCATGCCTGCTACAAGGCAGCGCTCTTCTTTTCCGCGGGCAATATCATACACGCTGCCGGAACGGGGCGTCTCCGGGATCTCGGCGGGCTCGCGCCCCTTCTTCCCTGGACCGCTGCCAGCGCAGTGCTGGCTGGCTTGTCCATGGCTGGGTTCCCTCCCTTCATGGGATTCATCGCCAAGGAATTCCTCTTTGAAGCGCAGCTCGAGAACGCGGGGCAGGTCGCCCTCGTCGCCATTGCGGTGACGGTGAACGCGGTGATGGTCTGTGTGGCCGCTGTGGTAACGATCCGCCCGTTCTTTCAACGCAGCCGCAGGGCCGTCACCGCAGAGCATGGTGAATCGCCGGGCCTTTTCGTAGGCCCGGCACTGCTGGCTGCAGCAGGCCTGGCCATAGGCGTCCTACCGGGAGGGATCACACGCGTTCTGATCAACCCCGCCGCAAGCGCGCTCAGCGGAACGCAGATGGACATTTCCATCGGTCTTTGGCATGGGCTCACTCCGATGCTGGCACTCAGCGCGCTGGTGCTCCTTCTGGGAACCCTTCTGGCGATGCGCTGGAGGCGAACCCACCACTGGCTCCGCCGCAACAGGAGCTTGGGCGGGGTTCTCGGCGACGCGGGCTACGATGCAGTGCTGAGGTGGGTACTGTCCTTCGCCGACCGCTCCGCTCGCGCATTTCGAAGCGCGGATCCGCGACGTCACACGATGGTTGTAGTCGCAGCGACAGTCGGCATTCTGATCTACGGGCTGGTGCGGAGCGGAGTGAGCCTCGAGATCCGAAGTGTCGGCGGGATCGAGACAGCGCCCGCCCTCGTCCTCGTCCTGGCCGTTGTCGGCGCAGTGGCGAGCACGATGACGCGATCCCTTCTCGCTGCGGTCGTAGCCGTCGGAATCGTGGGTTTCGCTTCTGCCCTGCTCTTCATGCTGAACGGCGCACCCGACCTCGCCCTGACGCAGTTCGGGATTGAAACGCTATTCGTAGTGGCAGTCATGGCGGTGCTGCTTCGCCTCCCGCTCGCACCGATACCCACCAGGAGTTCGCGCGAGCGTTCCTTGGATGCGGGGCTCGCGGTAGGACTTGGCTGCGTCATCTTCACAGCTCTGGCCGCCATGTCCAGCCTCCCTCTCGATATGCGTCTATCCGAATATTTCGCATCCGCCAGCTTGCCGGAAGCGTTTGGACGGAACGTAGTCAACGTAGTGATTGTGGACTTCCGCGGCTTCGATACCGTGGGCGAGACCGCAGTCGTCATGTTCGCGATGATCGCAGTATGGAGCCTGCTGCGAGGGCGCACAGCCGCTAGCAGCAAATGAATTCTCTGATCTTCTCCACTGTTGCCCGGCCCCTTTTCCTGGTGATGCTGGGGATCTCCGTAGCGATTCTCTACCGGGGTCACAACGATCCTGGCGGAGGGTTTGTCGGAGGTCTGATAGCGGCCGCCGGCTTCGCGATTCTGGCACTCTCCAGCGGCGGAAGCTCAGCCCGGACAGCGCTGCGCATTCACCCGGTGGAGCTTATGGGGACCGGCCTCCTCCTGACGCTCGTTTCAGGTCTGCCAGGGCTCGTGTCGGAGGGTTCTTTCCTGACCCACCAATGGGTCACCCTGCCGCTCGGCTCCGGGTTCAAGATCGGCACGACAATGTCGTTCGATCTGGGCGTCTACCTGGTCGTTCTGGGCGGCATGCTGGCGTTGATCCTTCGCCTTTACGATGTGCCGTCAGCATGAATATCCTCTATTCCCTCGCAATCGCGGTGCTCTTTGCGTGCGGTATCCACCTGTTGCTTTCGCGGAACCTCCTACGGAGCGTCCTGGGAATCGCGCTCCTTTCGGCGGCGACGAACCTGACCATTTTCTTTGCGGGCGGCCTGGGTGCCACGCAACCTCCGGTCATCGCATTGGGTGAGGATTCGCTACGGGAGGGCGCGGCAAACCCGCTCCCCCAGGCGCTCGTTCTTACGGCAATCGTGATCGGCTTCGCCCTTCTTGCGTTCGCGTGTGCGCTGGTTGTGCGAAGCTACCACACCTTCGGCACGCTGGACGGGCGCAAGCTTCACGCGGCTGAGATGCTCGGCAGTCCCGAGAGGCGGGGGAATCCGAATGATGCCTGACTGGGTTATCGAGGGCGCGGTGCTCTGGCCTGTAGTGATCCCGATCATTACGGCGGCCCTCACCGCGCTTTTCTGGAGACGAGCTACGGCGCAGCGGATAGCCAGCGGCATCGGCTTGTGGAGCATGTTCGCGAGCGCCGTTGGACTGTTCGTCCTCGTCGGCAACGCCGGTGTTCAGGTGAAGCAGTTCGGCTCCTGGGCTGCCCCCTTCGGCATCACCTTCGTTAGCGATGCCTTCAGTGCGGCGATGGTCGCGATTACGGGCCTCCTCGCAGTTGCCGTGGGAACCTTCGGCCATGCGGAGGTCCGGCGGAGACAGGAGCGAGCAGGCTTCCACCCGCTGCTGCATGGGATGCTGGCAGGCGTCAACGGGGCATTCCTTACGGGCGACATCTTCAACCTCTACGTCTGGTTCGAGGTGATGCTCATCACTGCGATGGGTCTCCTCGTTCTCGATCGCACCCGCGCCCAGCTCGACGGGGCGTTCCGCTACGCGATTCTCAACCTCTTCAGCACAATCCTGTTTCTGTTGGCCGTAGCCATCCTTTACGGCTCGACGGGGACGCTCAACATGGCTGATCTTGCCATCGTTCTTCCCGAGGCGGGGCCGTCGGCGAGCCTGACGGTTACCTCGCTGCTTCTCCTGTGTGCCTTCGGCATCAAGGCCGGAGTTTTCCCACTCTTCTTCTGGCTCCCGGCCTCGTATCACACCGCTTCCATAACAGTGGCAGCCATCTTTGCCGGGCTGCTTACGAAGGTGGGTGTCTACGCATCCTTCCGGGTGTTCACACTGCTTTTCGACGTCGAGGGTGGAGGCATCCGGGAGGTCGTCGCCGTCGTTGCGGCTGGGACGATGCTGTTCGGGGTTCTGGGAGCCGCTGCGCAATGGGATGTTCGGCGGATTCTTTCCTTCCACATCATCAGCCAGATCGGGTACATGCTTCTGGGGCTTGCGATTGCAACGCCAGCGGCTATGGCCGGCGCCATCTTCTATGTGGTTCACCACATCATCGTCAAGGCGAATCTCTTCCTGCTGGCGGGCGCAATTCACCGTGCCTCAGGCAGCTATGACCTGCGCAAGTGCGGGGACCTCGCGCGGACGAACCCCCTGCTGGCGGGGCTCTTCCTGATACCTGCGCTGTCTCTGGCGGGAATTCCACCGTTGTCGGGCTTCTGGGCGAAGATGATGGTCATCGACGCAACCTTTAAAGGAGGCGCCTTCTGGCTGGGCGCAGTGGGCCTCTTCGTGGGACTGCTTACGTTGTATTCAATGAGCAAGATCTGGATCGAAGCCTTCTGGAAGAAGTCACCGTCGACCGTGCAACGCAGGCGCCGGCTTCCGCTCCCGATGCTCCTTCCCATTGCGGCTCTGGGAGCGCTGACCCTGACGATCGGATTCAACGCGGAACCCTTCGTCAGGTATTCACAGCTTGCCGCTGAAGGCCTGATGAACCGCAGCTCCTATATAGCGGCGGTCTTCCCGGAGCTGATCTCGATCCCGACCGCTCCGTGAGAGAACAGACCAGTACGGCAAACCGAATCAGAGCAGTCGCTGTGCTGACGGGGGTATTCGTCATCGAGCTCTTCGCTTCGGCACTTGCGGTCGCGCGCGCGGTGCTGAGTCCGAGCATCCGCACGACTCCTGCAATCGTCGCCGTCCCGATTTCTCTTCGGACCGATTGGGGGATCACGATGCTCGCAAACCTGATCTCGCTCACGCCGGGCACAACCACCCTTCATGTGAGCGACTCCCGCCAGGTGCTCTACGTCCATGTGCTCGATACATCGGATACTGAAAGCACCGTTGCCACGATCAAGAACACGTTCGAACGCAGAATCCGCGAGGTTGAGGGATGGCAGTGAACCTGGATCAATTCACGACGTTGGGGGCGACCCTCCTGACCATCGTCCTGATCGTCCCGATCGCGATGACCATTCTGCGGATGATTATGGGTCCGGGGTTCGCCGACCGCTTCATCGCGCTGGATATGCTGGTGGGGCTCGCAGTCGCCATGGCGGCGCTGATATCGATTGTCACGAAGCGGCGTGAGTTTCTGGATGTTGCGCTGGGACTGGCTATTGTCGGACTGGTCAGTGCCTGTGCGGTTGCTGCATTTCTAGAGGGGAAGAGAGGGAGTGAATGATTCGTACCGTTCTTACCGCAGTATTTGCAATCGGAGGGGTAACCTTCCTCGTTCTGGCGGGGGTAGGCATTCTGCGCTTCGGTGACGCGCTTCAACGCATGCACGCCTCGACGAAGGCCGGCACTGTGGGGGCGGGTCTCGTACTGGTTGCGGCGATCCTGGCCCACGGCACGACAGGGGCGGTGATCGTAGGCGGCATGGCGGTCGTTTTTCTGCTCAGCACCCTTCCAGTGGCTGCTCACCTGCTCGGACGCGCTGCGTACGTGTCGGGCGCATCGCTCGCGCCTCTCCAGGGCGACGATGCACTGGTGGGAGTTCTGGAGCGGCAGCCGATGCCCCTCGAAGATCGGATCGGCCGTCGAAATCTTGAAGAAGACGAAGCATACTGAGTTATCGGCTGTCGGCTATCAGCCACGGCTGCGGCACCAGCCACGGCCACCTGCTGATAGCTGATAGCCATCAGCTATCTGGCTGATGAATTGCTTCGATTTCCCCGCCGCTACCGCCGACGGACCCGGCCGCACCGCCCTTTTCACTACCCGCTTCTGACATGAAGCCAATCTTCCCGCCACTCCCGGGTCGGTCATGCGGATCCTGATACTCGGGGCTGGCGACGTCGGGGTTCACCTCGCCCAGCAGCTCGCGGAAGAAGACCACGACGTCGTCCTCATCGAAGAGGATCGCGAGCGGGTGCGTGCCACCCAGGACTCGGTCGACGCGATCGTCATCGAGGGTAATGGCGCCAGTATGGCGACCCTCGAGCATGCGGGGATCTCCAAGACCGATCTGCTCCTGGCCGTAACGAGCCATGACGAGGTCAACCTGATGGCGTGTCTCTGCGCGGCGCAGTATCAGGTACCCAAGCGCATCGCGCGTGTCTCGAAGCCGGACTACTACGATCGTTCCGGAATCCTGCCGCTGGAGAAGCTCGGCGTCGATCTGATGATCAATCCGGAGCGTGAGTGCGCCTTCGAGACGTATCAGCTCCTGCAGAGCGCTGCCGCAGCCGAATTCGCGCAGTTCGAGAGCGGGCTCGTTCAGCTCATCGGCGTGCAGGTCAAGACCGGCGCACCGGCCGCGGGACGAACCCTTCTGGAGCTGGGCCGGGGCCCGGGGCGTGTCCGCGCACTCGTCGTCGCCATTGCCCGAAAGGGGGTGACGATCATCCCCACCGGGAATACCCGGGTCGAGGAGGGGGACCAGATCTTCATCCTCGGGGAGCCGAGGCACCTCCCGGATGTCCTCCCCCTCGCCGGCTACGACCGCTTCGACCTGCGGCGCGTTGTCATCGCCGGCGCCAGCCGCGAGACGCGCTTCCTGACGCAGATCCTCGAGGAACACAAGATCTCCTGCACCGTCATCGAGAGCGACCGCCCACGCGCGGTGGCGCTGGCCGAAGACCTTAAGCGGAGCCTCGTCCTTCATGGAGACGCGACCGATCTCGAACTTCTGGAGATGGAGGGAATCGGGGAGGCGGA
>CAYRLB010000047.1:0-20185 GCA_964424945.1 uncultured Gemmatimonas sp. | reverse complement strand
GCTCAGCACAGCGGAGGAGATGGGGTGGACCATCATCCATGCAACCGAGCGTGAGGGTCGGGTGGAAGCGACCGACCGCACGAGCTGGTTCGGCTTCCGGGAGGACATCGTCATCCGGCTGACGGCCGTCGGGGGACGCACCGTAGTGGATGTACGCTCAGCATCGCGTAACCGGCAGGCGGACCTGGGATCGAACGCACGACGCATCCGGACCTTCCTGGACAGGCTGGCCGACTGATGTGCCTGATTCTTCTCGCCCATCGCGCTCATCCTGCCTATCGGCTGATTCTCGCCGCCAACCGCGACGAGCTTCATGAACGGCCCACCGCGCCGCTCGCGGAGTGGCCGGATGCGCCGGGCGTCTTCGGAGGACGTGACCTGAAGGCTGGAGGCACCTGGCTGGCGATCTCCCGGGAGGGGCGCTGGGCGGCTGTAACCAACTTCTGGGATCCTTCGAGCGGAGGCTTCCGGCAGTACAGCAGGGGCGAGCTCGTTGCCGATTTCGTCACAGGCGCGCTTTCACCGGAGGAGTATGCCCGGCGGATCGAATCGATCGGGAGCGACTTCGATGGCTTCAACCTCCTCATCGGCGATGCCGAGAAGGTCGTCTGGACATCCAACCGCACGACCGATTCGGATGCCGCGCGCGATCTCGAGCCCGGGATCTACGGGTTGAGCAACCACCTGCTGGACACGCCCTGGCCGAAAGTCGTGCGCGGGAGGCGGGCGCTGCGGGAGGTCGTCGAACACTCGGAGTTGGCGCCGGACCGGGTTCTCGATCTCCTGCTCGATCGCGCCATTGCAGCCGACCACGACCTTCCGAAGACCGGCATCACCCCCGAACTCGAACGGGCGCTCTCGGCGGCCTTCGTCCAGACGCCCGAATACGGGACACGTTGCTCATCGGCGATTCTGGTCGATCACGACGGGAAGATTCTGTTTGCAGAGCGCTCCTTCGGACCCGACGGACGGGTGACGGGCGAGGTCCAGCTGGCGATCTGAGCTGGCTTGGGTTGTGCAAATCGGTTCGCGGATCATCTGCCAACCTCGAACCGACACACCGTGCCCAGGAAAGCTTCCCTCTCGAGTACGAACGCGCTGTCGGGGATGGTGTTCGGAGCCGCCGTCGTGGGCGCGGCATGGACGGTGGACGCGATCAGGCGGAGCCGTAGATCGAAGCGGCTTCATCGTGTTCTCGTCGATCTGATGCTGAATACGCTGAGCGCAGGAGATCCTGTCACCGAACGGCACTCCCGCCGGGTGGCGGACCTGGCTGACGTTCTCTTCCGCAAGTTCAGGCTGCCGCAGCGCACGCATCCTACCCTTCGGATCGCCGCGCTCCTTCATGATCTGGGCAAGATCGATGACCGCTTCTTTCACATCCTGCACAGCTATGAGCCCCTCACTGAGGAGCAGCGAGCGACGATCGAGGAGCATCCGCAGGAGGGTGCGGATATTCTCGAGCCTCTGGAGCTGATCCATCCCGGGCTGACGACGATCGTCGAGGCGCACCATGAGTGCTGGGATGGAGGGGGGTACCCGCAGGGGTTGAAGGGGGAGGAGATCCCGATCGGGGCACGGATCATCAGCGTTGCGGATGTTTTCGACGCGCTGACGCAGCCTCGTTCCTATCGGCCTCCTCTTTCC
This sequence comes from uncultured Gemmatimonas sp., assembly GCA_964424945.1. Taxonomy (GTDB): domain Bacteria; phylum Gemmatimonadota; class Gemmatimonadetes; order Longimicrobiales; family Longimicrobiaceae; genus WHSP01. The sequence continues at coordinate 18,538 of CAYRLB010000047.1, read as the reverse complement.
TTCGAGGAGGCGCTGGAGCAGATCCAGCGTGGATCCGGTTCGCGCTTCGATCCGAAGGTCATCGACGCGCTACACGACCCTCACGTGCGCCGTCAGCTCGAGAGGATCGCCGCGGCGGGCCTCAGGGATGAAGAGTCGTGGCGAGCAGAGCGGGAGAAGGACCCTGCTCGCCAGGGTCGCGTCAGCGGATCACGGACCCCACGCGATCCCAGCGAACCGCGGTCAGGAACCGGGGAAAGGGACGGTTCACCTGCGGATCGATCGAGTAGTAGATGAACAGCGCCTTTCCGCGGATAACCTCGCGCGGAATGAAGCCCATGTAGCGCGAGTCGAGCGATTCGTCCCGATTGTCGCCAAGCAGCAGGAAGTGCCCCTCCGGCACGATGAGCGGCCCCCACGAATCGCGCGTCGGACGATAGGTCGCCGGATTGATGTTCTGGGGTAGCGCCGCGAGATGCCACTGGAAGCTGGGCGTGCCGAAACGATCCATCGGCCTGTCCGGCTGGTAGTAGGGCTCCACGTAGGGCTCGTCCAGCTTCTCGCCATTCCGGTATATCTCCCTCTCCAGCATCTGAATCGTATCGCCCGGCTCACCGACGACCCGTTTCACGACGTCGAGAATCGGGTCGTTGTACGTCGGCCGGAAGACGACGACATCCCCGAAACGCGGCTCGCGGATGGCGGGCACCCGGATGTCGGTGAAGGGGATGTGCGCACCGAAGATGGCGTTGTTCGCCATCAGGTAATCGCCGATCCGGAGCGTCTGCTCCATGCTTCCTGAAGGGATGGTGTACGCCTGGATCAGAAAGGTTCGGATCACGAAAAAGAGGATAACCGCTATGCCGAAGGATTTGATCCATTCGGCAAGCTCCTGGCCTTTCGTGGGCGGCGTCGACCGCTCGCCTGACGCCGCACCGGAGCTTTCCTCCGATTTTCTGGTTGCCTTCGAAGCCAAGTACTACCTCCCGAGCGTGTTCGTGATCGATCCGGTCGGGCGCGGCCCGAAAAGGATTCCGGAAAGGGGAGCGTGATGAGCATTACTCCGCCCGATTCGGCCAGGTTTCACCGGCGCTCCCGCGGATCTGCCCCGCATCAAGCGGAATAGGAGGGTGCGGATCCAGGCTTCCACTTGATGTTGCAGCCGATCGAGGGGACCTGATCCTCCGGGACGGGCTCATCGGCGAGCACGGCATCGAGCGCCGCACGCAGATCCCTGCCCGTGACGGGAAGCCCGTTCCCTGGCCGACTATCGTCATACTGCCCCCGATACACGAGGCGCCGCTGCCCATCGAAAAGGAAGAAGTCGGGGGTGCAGGCTGCCCGGTACGCTCTGGCTACATCCTGCGCCTCGTCATAGAGGTAGGGGAAGTCCCATCCCGCATCCGCCTTCTCCTTTGCCATCTCCACAGGGCCATCGACAGGGTACAACTCCGCATCGTTGGCATTGATCGCCACGATCGCGACGCCCTTCGGAAGGTACTCCCTGCCCAGTTCGGCGAAGTCTCGTCTCAGGTGGCGGACGTACGGGCAATGATTGCAGATGAACATCACAAGCAGCGCCTTGCTGCCCTCGAAGTCATCGAGCGTTACAATCTTCCCGCTGGTGTCTGGAAGCTCGAAAGGGGACGCACTGATCCCCAGCCCCGGCATCGTCGATGGTGTCGCGGCCATGTAAACAGTCTTTCCTCTGGTATCGCTCGGTCCTTCAGGGACCTGTTCGGCAGATCTCCCTCGTCTACATCCTGATCAAGATAGTCGCGGCCACCGGGCTGCGCACGCTGAGAGGGGTCCGCGGCACGGGCGACGGGCGCCGAGCCCCTATTGCCCGATTCGCGCGCGTCCCCTTCCCTGCTTCAGCGGGTCGAACGGAAGCGCGGCATCAGCAAGGCGCCCTCGCCCGTCAGGACCCCGCTCCGCGTAAGCTCATCGACCACGCGACCGACCGCGGCGCCCCCTCTTACCGCATCTGCGAAAATTTCCTGGTATCCGCTGCTCGAACGCGGCTCCAGAACCATTTCGAAGAGACTCCTCGGGCTCGGGAAGACCCGCACCTGAACCGGCGCGTCGGGTTCGAGGCCGATCTCCTCCCGAGCTGCCGCCAGGGCCGTATCGAATCCTCCAAGCTCATCCACCAGCCCGTTCCGGACCGCGTCGGCACCCGTCCAGATGCGGCCGCGCGCGAGAACGTGTGTGCTGTCGACGGTCAACCCGCGCCCGCTCCCTGCCTTCTCGGTGAAGTCGGCGTAGATGCGGTCGAGGGAGGCCTGCAGCTTCGCCTCTTCGGCGGGTGAATAGGGCTCGACCATCGACCACATGGTCGAATTACCCCCGACGCGCACATCGTCCCAGGTCACACCGAGCTTCCCGGAGAGTTCGCCGATCAGCATCTTTCCGCCATACACCCCGATCGATCCGGTGATCGTGGAGGGGTGGGCGATGATGCGGTCGGCATCCATGGCCACGAAATATCCGCCCGAGCCTGCGGTCCCGGCCATCGAGACAATGACCGGCTTCCCCGCCGAGCGGGCTCGTCCGACTTCACGCCAGATCACGTCGGATGCCACGTATGATCCGCCCGGACTGTCGATGCGGAAGAGGATCGCTTCCACCGCGTCCGAATCGACCGCGTCGCGGAAGGCCGCCGCGACCGTCTCGGATCCCATCACCGCCCCGCCTCCGAGGGGGCTGACCTGGCTCTCGCCGAGCTGGATCGTACCCGTTCCGTAGATCAGCGCGACTGTGGGGCCGGTCTGGTACGGACGGCCGACCATCCCCAGGTAGGCATCGACGAGCAGGAACTCTCCTCCTATACGATCCTGGAGGGTCCCGTAGGCGGTATCACGATAGGAGAGGCGGTCAACGAGGCCTGCTTCCAGTGATTCCTCCGCGCCGTAGGGGCCGCCGTCGATGAGGCTACGCACCCGTGCGGGATCCATCTGCCTCCCCTCGGCGATCCCGGCGACGATGTTCTCCATGAACGATTCGAGCACCCGGCCCGTCGCCTCCCGCTGGGCATCGCCCATCTCCTCATCGACGATGGTGTTCAGCGCATTCTTGTACTCATGGCGCTGCTCCATCTGCGGTTCCACCCCGAGAAGCTCCAGCGCGCCGCCCAGGAAGGGGCTTTCCGCGATGAACCCCGCGAGCCCCAGGTCGCCCGAGGGCTGAAGGTGTATCTCCTCGAAAGCGGTGGCCAGGTAATACCCGCCATGACCCGGGCCGAATTCACCGAAGGTTTCGGAGAAGACGACCGCCGGCTTTCCCGTCGCCCGGAAGCTGGCTACCGCGCTGCGCAGCTCCTCCGCCTGGGCGAGTTCGAGATCCGCCGTGACCCGGGCGATCAGGCCCGTCACCCGGTCATCCGTCTCGGCGGCCTTCAGCGCGTCGACGACGTCCCGGACGGTAAGACGGCTCATGTTGAGGATCGATCCGACGACATCCTCGGGAGAATGCTCGATGAGCCCGCTCTGCAGATCGAGCTCGAGGATCATCCGGGAGGGAGGCCGTTCTCCCCCGCGCAGCGCCGCCGCGATCAGGATGATGAGCATGAAGAATACTGCGATCGTCCCGGCGCCGACGACTGCCAGAAGTGCCACCAGCGCTCGTCGGATACGGCCGGACCTGGCGTCGTTTGCCATTCTCCTGCTCGATGAATGAGGGTGATCCTGCTCCACTGACGCCAGGCCTGCCCTTCTGCGTGGTGCCGGGGATGCCGCTTCTACAGCTCCGAAATCGCCATCAGTGCCCGTATCGCGACGCCGATTGCCGGGAGCGGCGTCGTTTCGGCCGCCCGAAGCTCTTCCATAAGCTCATCGAATGCAGCGACTTCAACGTGATGCATCTGCGTGTATCGACCGATACACTCGTTGACCCCTTCCGATTCCTTCCGACAGGCGAGGACCGAGCTGGCGATCGCGCGATTCGCGCGCTGACTGTCGGAAACGAGCCCCAGCGCCAGACGCATCGACCAGGCATCCGCCGGTGGCGTTTCGCGCAGCAGCCGCTGCAGCCAGGTCACCGCGAAGCGCTCCCCGACGTTGTAGTACGCCTCGGCGGTCGTACGGGGTGCGATGCCCGACTCGTGCGCGACCCGCAGGATGTCCAGCAGCTCGGGAAGGAAACGAAGCGTCGCCATCCGCGTGGCGAGTGTATCATCGATCCCCAGCTCCAGCAGATCGACCATCAGCTCTTCGAAAAGCTGACGATCCTCACCTGCGACGATCTGCTGGAATTCGGTGCGCAGCTCCGCCAGGCCATCGATCAGCCTTCCCACCATCGTCGCGACGGGGAGCTGCGCATCCACGTTCAACAGCACCCAGCGCGCGGTTCGCTCGACGACCCGCGACAAACCGAGATGCCAGCGGTAGGTGGTGGCAGTCGAGTGGGTGAGCTCCAGCTGCTGAAGATCCCTCCGGATCTCCGATCCTCCGACGATGCGGTCCGCGACGAGCCATGCGGCCGCCGCAGTCCCCCGATCAGTCCCGATATCGCGCGATATCCGCTCGAGGAAGGTCGCGCCCATCATGTTCACCAACTGGTTCGCCAGCTGCGCGGCAATGATCTCCCGACGGAGGCGATGGCCGTTCAGAATGTCGAATCCGACCGCCTTCACCGCCCGCGGCGGGAAATAGTCGACGAGGTAGCCCTGCGCCCCCCCTTCGTCCGGGAGGTCGGACGCAAGAAGATCGGCCTGCGTCCTCAGCTTTGCGTGCGCCAGGAGGACAGAGAGGGTCGGACGGGTGAGTCCGATCCCGGCCTTCGCACGTTCCTGCAGTTCATCAGCGTCGGGGATGCCCTCCGCGCGTCGTTCGAGAGCGCGCTCCCGCTCCAATGTGCCGATGAAGGCGGAGAAGTCGCCCAGGGCGTCGCGACTGCGCAGCTCATCCAGGGACACGGCCAGCGACTGCTCGATGTTGTCCTGAAGCACGAGAAGGGAGACCTCGTCGGTGAGCTCGTCGAGCAGCTCGTTTCGCGCTTCCTGCGAGAGACGACCCGACTCGACCGCCGGCGCGAGAAGGATCTTGAGGTTCACCTCATGGTCCGACATGTCGACGCCTGCCGAATTGTCGATCGCGTCGGTATTCAGCCGGCCGCCTGCGAGTGCGTACTGGACGCGTGCGGCCTGCGTCATTCCGAGGTTGCCCCCTTCGCCGACGACCGCGCAGCGCAGCTCCTCGGCGTTGATGCGCACCGCATCGTTGCCAGTATCGCCCGCATCCGCATTCGTCTCATCGGTGGACTTCACATACGTCCCGATCCCGCCATTCCAGAGCAGCTCCACGGGCGCCCGAAGGACCGCCTGCACGAGGCTCTCCCCGGAAAGCGCCGCAACATCGTCGGCAAGGCCCAGTGCGGCGCGCGCCTCGGGAGTGAGCGCGACATTCTTCGAGGCTCGCGAAACGATCATCCCGCCGGCCGAAAGCTTCCCGCGATCGTAATCGTCCCAGCTTGACCTTGGGAGTTCGAAGAGACGCTTGCGCTCCTCGAAAGAGGTCGTCGGATCCGGGTCGGGATCAATGAAGATGTGACGATGATCGAAGGCGGCAACCAACCGGGTCCGGGTCGACAACAACATGCCATTCCCGAACACATCGCCGCTCATATCGCCGATGCCGACAGCGGTGAAGGGCTCCTTCTGAATATCCTTCCCCATCTCCCGGAAGTGCCGCTTCACACACTCCCAGCCGCCGCGCGCGGTGATACCCTGCTTCTTGTGGTCGTACCCCTGGGAGCCGCCCGAGGCGAACGCATCGCCCAGCCAGAAGCGGTATTCCGCGGCGACCGCATTCGCCACATCGGAGAGGTGGGCCGTTCCCTTGTCAGCCGCAACAACCAGATAGGGGTCCTCTTCATCGTACCGTACGACACGCTCCGGATGGACTATTTCGCCCTCGACGAAGTTGTCCGTGATGTCGAGAAGGCCCCGGATTAGCGTCTGGTACTGAACCTTCGCTTCTTCGAGCTGGTCGCCCCGATCCGCGTGTGCCCGCCGCGTGACGAACCCTCCCTTGGAGCCGCCGGGCACGATCACCGCGTTCTTGACGATCTGGGTCTGAACGAGGCTCAGAACTTCTGTGCGGAAGTCGTCGTGCCGGTCCGACCAGCGGATTCCGCCTCGGGAGACGTGTGAGCCGCGCAGGTGAATCCCCTCCATCCGCGCGGAGTGGACGAAAATCTCGTAGAGAAGGCGGGAGGAGCGCAGCTCCTCCATCTCCGACGATCCGATCTTGATCGAGAGATACGCCACGCCTCCGCTTCGCTTCCGCCCGTCGGCGCTGTCGCCCCGCTGGAAGAAGTTTGTGCGCATCGTGGCCTGGATGAGGCCTGCGAGTCGTCGTATCGCCCGGTCATCGGCCAGCGCATTCACCTTTTCGAGACCAGCCGTGATTTCGTCCAGGAGAGCCGAGGCACGACCGGTGCGCTCCTCCCCGGTCAGATCGGGGTCGAAGCGGGCGATGAAGAGATCGACCAGGTGGCGCGCGAGCGAAGGATGCTGTGAGAGAGGACGCGCTGCGCCGAACCGCGTCGGGACGAGATCCGCCTGGAACGCATAGCTCGCGTATGCCCGGAGGATGTCCACCTCGGCCCAGGTCAGCCCCGCGCGAAGCACCAGCGCATTGAAGGGATCGTTGAGCGTCTCGCCGCTGCGTACGGCCAGGATCGACGCCGCGACGGCCTCCGCCCGTTCCGCCGTGATGCGTCCACTCTCCGGATCCTGCACGGCGAAGGCGTAGATCATCATCTCCGGACGCTCTGCCGGGGAGATGATGTACGGCGTCACTTCGATGACCCGAAGCCCCGAGTTTTCCAGGATGGGCATGAAGTCCGAGAGGACCAGATGCTCGCCGGAGAGATACAACTTCAGAACGGAAGCGTCGCGGAAGACCTCCGCCCTCCCCCGCCCTCTCGGCTCGCGGATCGTCAGCGCCAGCGTATGGCCGTCCCGACGCATCTTTTCGAGCTCGAGCACATCCTCGACGGCGACCATGGGGAGCGTTGCGGCGCGGTACTCCTCCGGGAAGGCGTCGGCGTACACGGCAGCGACCCGCTCGCTCGCTGAGGCGCCCAGCTGCGGGGTGAGCTCTTCCAGCAGCCAGTCGTTCCAGCTCCGAATGATCCGCTGCACGCCGAGAACGATCGCGTCCTGCTCAGAGGCGGCGATGGGATGCTCGAGCGCCGATGAGAGGTAGAAGTGAAGTCGTGCCTGGTCGCCGGCGCTCATCGCGAGGTGGTAGTTCAGCACCTCGCCATCGAGCCTATCGCGCAGCAGTTCCTGAATGCGATGCCGGACTTCCGAGCTGAACTTCTCGCGCGGAAGGATGATCATCACGCTGAATCCACGCTCCAGCGGGTCGGGGCGCAGGGTGACGTGCACATCATCGGAGAAGAGGAACTCCAGTACCGAGCGGATGTCACGCGCGAGCTGCTCGGTCGATGCCTGGAAGAGGTCTTCCTTCGGCATCGAATTGAAGATCGTGATGATCTCCTTGTAATCGTGTGAGCCCGGGGTCGCGCCAGACGCTTCGAGGACCGCTCCCACCTTGGTCCGCAGGATGGGGATGGCAACGGCGGTCTCGGCGTACGCCTTCGATGTGAAGAGGCCGATGAAGCGGCGCTCGCCACGTACCGACCCGTCGGGCCCGAGCTGCTTGACCCCGATGTAGTCCATCCTGCCGCGCCGGTGGACTGTCGACTCAGCATTCGTCTTGCTCGTGATCAGGATCGGCCCCGCGACGAGCCGCCGCTTCAGGAAGTCGGGGAGATCATCGAGCGAACGACCTCCCGCCCAGGTCGATTCTTCCTCCTTCCGCAGAATGCCGAGCCCACTCCCCTCCCCCACCTGGAGGGTCGGCTCCCCATCTCTGTCGATGACTTCATAGGCGCGGTATCCCAGGAAGATGAAGCTCCCATCCTTCAGCCACTCGAGGAAATCGACGATCTCGTCGAGCTCGTCGGAGCGTTCGGGGAAGGTGGTCCGATATCCCTGAACGAGATCGATCGTCTCATCGACAGCGAGGAGCATCGCGCTGAAGTCACCAGTCGCGTCGACCACGTCGCTCAACCGCGCCGCGATGCCATGTCGGATGGCGTTGCGCCTCTCCGCACTCTCGATGTGCGGGACCTCGCAATGCACGAGCGAACGGGCGTCGCCACTCGCCGGGTCGGTCACATTCGCGATCCGCCCCTCCTCATCCCGTTCGACACCGAGCACACGATAGACATACTGCTCGATCGGCAGATTCTCTGATTTCAGATACTCGCGGATCGTGTCGACGATGAAGGGTCGGTCCCGAAGCTCCGCGCGGATGATCGTAACCGGCGGACCGCCATCTTCGGCACTCGTACTGACGACTTCCACATCGACGCCTTCGGGCGAGGCGGCTTCGAGAAAGTCGAAGGTGCTCTTCGTCAGCGTCGCCAGCTCTTCGGGCGACCGATCCGTCAGCATTCTGCGGGGAACCCGATCGAAGAGTTCGCGCGCGAAGCGGCAGAGCAGGGCGCCCTTCGCAGGGTCGCGGCGCTCAAGAAGCTCGCAGAGGCGGTCGATCTGCTCAGGCCGGGTGTTCTGTATGGCGCTATCCGACGGATCCGAAAGAGGCATGACGTGGGGGAAAGAATGAGAACGAGTTCGCCGGATTAGAACCCGGCAGCGTCTGCAACATGCAGTCCTCGCAGCGGGTTACGCGCGCCGGCATCAGGCCGGGATGGTCTATCGGGATCCGTCCCGGCCGCCGAGGCAATCTACTGCCATCGGTAAAGATACAGTGCAAGCCCGAACGCACCCGCTGTCCAGGCGCTCAGAACGGCGATCTCCGGCATCACCGCTGCCAGCCCGAGCCCCTCATTGTAGACCTGCCGGAGCGAATCGTTCAGCGCGGTAAGCGGAAGAAGCCGGATCGCGGGCTGCATCGCCTCCGGGAAGCGGGATGCCGAGAAGAAGACGCCCGACAGAACGAACATCGGCAGCATGATCACATTGTTGATCCCGCTGACGCCTTCGATCGTACGGGCACGCGACGCTGCCAGTAGACCCAGCCCCGAGAAGGCGAGGGCACCCAGAAGTATGAGCCCGAAGAGGAGCAGCGCCGAACCCGCGATGGTTACATCGAAGGCCAACCACGCGAAAAGGATGACGGGCGGAACCTCAATCAGGAGGAACGCCATCCGCGCGAGGATCTGCGCTGCGAGGAAGTCGCTCTTCCGCATGGGAGTCGCCACGAGCCTCTTCAGCTGCTTCTTCTGCCGCATCGTGACGATCCCGAACCCGATCCCCCACATGCCGGTACTCATCAGATTCAGCCCGATGAGCCCCGGGATCAGCCAATCGATGTAGCGCCCGCCAGGCAGGCGCTCGGCATCTTCGGCGATGGCGAGGGGCCGCGTGCCGCCCGCGGCTTCCTGGAGCACCCTTTCGGTGACGAGTCGCGCCTCACGACTCTCCGGGCGCGCCGGGTCGAAGCGGAAGACGACGCCGGATTCTTCGCCTGTCACGACGAGACTCACATCCCCCCGCTGCAGCGCCGCGTCAGCTTCTTCCGCGCCCAACACTACCAGGGCGACCTCCTCCGACCCTCCCAGCGCATCCGCGAAGAGCGCCCCGGCGCTCCCGCTCTCGACGCCGACAGCGACCGGTGCAGGCTCCGCCTCCTCACGGAAGGCGAGCCCGAGCCCGATCGTGAGCAGGATCGGGAAACCGAAGGTCCAGAAAAGCGCCTCAGGCTCACGCACGAAGGTGCGGAGCCGCATCAGCGTGAACTCCAGGAGCGGATTGATCCTTCTCGTTCGTTCAGCCATCGCGAAGCTGCCGGCCGGTCATGGCGAGGAAAACATCATCCAGCGTCGCATGATGGGTGTTCAGTACCGTGAGCTCACCGCCCGACGCATCCACCATCTGGTAGAGACCGGGGATGCTGCGGTGTGGCTCCTTCGTCGCAAGACGGGCACCCGACGCGCTGAGGTCTACGCGCGAGACGGCCGGGAGTGCCGCGAGGCGCGACTCATCGAGCGGGACCGACGCCTCGAATTCAACCACATGATCGCCGCCGAGCGATGCGATCAGTTCCTTCGCCGTTCCCTCGACGAGAACCCTGCCATGATCCATGATCGCGAGCCGGTCCGTCAGACGCTCCGCTTCATCCATGAAGTGCGTCGTCATCAGGATCGTGCCGCCTCCGTCCCGGAAGATCCGGCAGAGCTCCCAGATGTGACGCCTGGATTGCGGATCGAGGCCAGTCGTCGGTTCGTCGAGGAAGAGGATATCGGGCGCGCCTGCCAGGGCGCACGCGAGAGAAAGCCGCTGCCTCTGCCCGCCTGACAGGAAGCGCACCTGGTCGCGACGCTTCTCCGTCAGCAGGGCGTGGTCGAGAAGCTCATCGACGGAGGGCCCCCCGGGGTAGACGGAGCGGAAGAGCCGGATCGTCTCCTCCACGGTGAGCCGCTCCGGGAGTTCGGTCTCCTGAAGCTGAATGCCGAGGCGCGCTCGCAGGCGCCTGTCGTCGCCCCCCCAGCGACTGCCGAGAATCTCGACTTCGCCGCCGTCGTGCGATTGAAGGCCTTCGAGGATCTCGATCGTCGTCGTCTTCCCGGCGCCATTCGGGCCTAGCAGCCCGAAACATTCTCCCCGTCGCACATTCAGATCGACCGAAGCCACAGCCACGGTTTCGCCAAACCGTTTGTGGAGGCCTCTGCAGCGGATCGCGGGCACTGCTGGATCGTTCATACGCGTCGCGGGAGTGTGGTGTATCGGTCGCGTCAGGTGGCTCATGGATCCGAGCAGTCCCGCCGGTAGCCACAGTTGGAGCAGAGAATCTTGCACGCGGCGATGTAGCGCATCGTAGAGCCACATACTTCGCACTCGATGGGCGCCGCCGGATCGTACGCCGGGTCGAAATCAGCCCGGTCTGGAAGCCGGTCCCCTCGTTGCCCACCGTCGCTATCGGACGATAACGACCTTCGGGATGCGGCGAGCCGGGCACACCATCGCGGGTCATTCTCCAAGGTCATCGACCCGATCGCTATAGCTGGTCCGCATGGATGGCAACCTGATTCGTAAAGTGGCAGTTCGTGAAACATCAGCGACCCGTAACGCCGAATTTCCGACTGTTTCAACAGTTACGCGACATTTCGGGTTCCATGCGGGTTATCCACATATACACCCGGTTATCCCCCGAATCGCCGCCCTTTTCCACACTTTTCCACAGATCGGACGCTAGAAGAGGCGTTCCTGAAGGGCCTGGTGACCATCTCGGGACAGAAGCCGATCTTCGTCCGGGCCGAGTATCAGAACCGATGGGAAGGATCGGAGAACGATCGAGACGACGGTCTGATGGTAGGGCGCCGCAATCCACCAGGCTTCTCGATCTTCCAGGAAGCGGCGTCTCGATGACGCGACTTCGGCCTCCAGATCCCATTCGAGTTCCTCACTCGCGGGCGCTCGTAGGAGCATACCCGCTTCGCCGTTCCGGCCTGGTACGCCGAGTTCGATCGAAGGGGTTCCATATTCATGCTCAGGGATCTCCACCCGATTCTTCATCCTCCCTGTCAGGGGTCCCGGACGGCGCGCTCGATGACGATCACTCGCGGGTCGAACTGGTCGACCTCGGCCTCTTCACCATCGCTCCAGAGGATGATGGCGAAGAGGGATCCGGCGTCGCCGACCTTTCCGGTGCGGCCATCCATCCCGCGAACTGCGTCGCCCATCCTGAAAAAGTGGTTGGATTCGAGTTGTCCGCTCACGTCTTTGCGACATCCTTCCTGGTGGGAGAGGGAGTGCTATCTTGGCCACATCCCCCGGCGTTGGAAAGGTCTTCGGAGGGGCTGAGCTTCCGCTGGCCATCTGCCGGCCTGTCCCGGGAGACGGCGTTCGTCTACTTTCCGAACGGATGGCACCTGACGCCGAACACCGCTCTCCTCCCCGATCGGATTTCCATGTCGACTATCATCACGACAATCCCGCTTCCGGCTGCCGTTTCCGCGATTCTCGAAGAAGCCGGGAAGCTGTACGGCCCGGACGATTGGGAGAAGCAACTTCCGGAGGCCGATGCCCTGCTGTCGGTCATGACAGTTCGGATCGACGATGCGTTGCTCGATCGTGCGCCACGGCTGCGGGTCGTGTCGAATGCTGCGGTCGGCTATGACAATGTCGATGTCGCTGCCTGCCGGGCGCGCGGGGTGACGGTGACCAACACCCCGGACGTCCTCACTGATGCAACCGCCGACATCGCTCTGGCGCTCATCCTCTCTGCGGTTCGGGGGCTCACGCATGCGGAGCGCCGGCTACGCAGGGGCGAGTTCGGCGGGTTTACCTTCTGGGATCACCTGAGCGGTCACGTCACCGGCTCGGTGCTCGGGATTTTCGGAATGGGAAAGATCGGGAAGGCGCTGGCGACGCGCGCCGCGGCTTGCGGGATGATCGTCCAGTACAACAGCCGCAGCCGTCTCGATCGTGAGGAGGAGGAGCGGCTTGGCCTCTCGTGGGTCGACTTCGACGGGCTGCTGGAAACGAGCGATGTCCTTTCGCTTCACGCCCCCTATACCGCAGCCACGCACCACATTCTCGATGCTGCGGCGCTCCGGCGGATGAAGCCCGGAAGCTATCTCGTCAACACGGCCCGGGGTCCGCTCATCGATGAAGCGGCTCTGGTCGAGGCGCTGCGGGATGGACCGCTGGCAGGCGCAGGTCTGGATGTGTACGAGCGGGAACCGATCGTTCATCCGGGCCTGCTGGAGGCGGAAAATGTGACGCTTCTACCTCACGTCGGGTCGGCAACTCTGCAGACGCGGACCGCGATGGCAGACCTCGCCGCGCGGAACATCCATGCGTTCCTGTCGACGGGTGTGCCCATCACGCCGATCCCCGACCGGCCCGGCACCTGAGTATCGTCTGCCGGGGATGATATTGGAGCAGGCGCACCGCGGTCCCCCCAGGCGAAGGTCGCGATCAGCCGATAGCGCCTGATTCGAGGAGCCGCTCGAGCCGGTCGATCAGCTCTGCCTGCGCCGCGTTGATGAGCGTCTTCGCTTCCAGCGCCGGGAACCAGCCGCAGCGGTCGACCTCTGGATAGGTGATCCAGCGGCCCGAGCCCCGTGGCCATTCGGTCCGGGCGAGGTTGCTTTCGATCGCGTCCGCATCGGCATCGCCTTCCCACGCCCACGCGTGGATGACCTTTCCCGACTTGAGCCGCACCGACCCGAGCTCGGCGAACGGGCCGAGGGGCTCCACTCCCGTCTCTTCCCGAAACTCCCGGATGGCCGCGTCCATATGAGACTCATTCTCCTCGACGAGGCCCTTCGGTATCGTCCAGGCTCCTTCATGGCGGTTGCGCCAGAAGGGTCCTCCGGGGTGCGCGAGGAAGCATTCCAGCCCCTGTTCACCCTGCCGGTACAGAAGCAGCCCTGCGCTGACGTTCTGTCTTTTGCTCGCCAAGGTTGATCCGTCGGAAAATGGATGGTTTGCCACTGGAACCCTGCTTGCCTGTGGCACGGAATGCGCCGACTATATGACCCTCGCCATGCAGAAGCCCCCGGAGAATCAATGACGCGACCCTACGACTCCATCTACTCGCACGGTTTTGTGCGTGTAGCCATCGGGATTCCGCACGTCAGGGTGTCCGACACGGACTTCAACACCGAGCGCACCATCGGGCTGGCGCGGCGCGCGGCAGAGGAGAGGGCGGCGCTGGTGCTCTTTCCCGAGCTCGGGCTGTCCGCCTACACGAACGATGACCTCTTTCAGCAGGATGCGCTCCTCGAAGGCGTTCTCGAGGGGCTCGGCCGCATCGTACAGGCGAGCGAGTCGCTGGCTCCGGTCATCATTGTCGGGGCACCTCTGCGGATCAGTCAGCGCCTCTACAACTGCGGAGTGGTGATCCTGGGCGGCCGCATCCTCGGTGTCGTTCCGAAGAGCTATCTCCCCGACTATCGTGAGTTCTACGAGTCAAGGCAATTCGCGAGCGGGCGCGCCGCCGACGTCGAGGAGGTGACGATCCTCGGTCAGACGGTGCCATTCGGCCCCGGACTCCTGTTCGCGGCGACGAATGTACCCGACTTCATCTTCGCTCCGGAAATCTGCGAAGACCTCTGGGTCCCCGTGCCTCCAAGCACGATCGCGGCCCTCGCGGGTGCGACGATCATCCCGAATCTCTCCGCCTCGAACATCACAGTCGGCAAGGCAGACTATCGACACAAGCTGTGCGGCGCACATTCGGGGCGCTGCGTCGCGGCCTATCTCTATTCCGGCGCGGGCGCGGGCGAGTCGACGACCGACCTCGCCTGGGACGGGCACGCGCTGATCTATGAGAACAGCGACCTCCTCGCCGAATCGGAGCGCTTTTCCGATGAAGAGCAGCTGATAACGACAGATATCGATCTGGAACGGCTCATCCAGGACCGGTCCCGACTGACGACCTTCCGGGACGCGGCGGCAGAGTATCGCGAATCCACCCGCAACGTACGCCGAATCCCGTTTTCGATCGATATCCCAAGTGGGCCCGTGCCGCTCCGTCGCGATATCAGCCGATTTCCGTATGTACCTTCGGGCGCGCGCGATCTCGATGAGCGCTGCTTCGAGGCGTACAACATCCAGGTGCACGGGCTGGCTCAACGGCTCCGGAGCACAAAGATCGAGAAGCTCGTCCTGGGGGTCTCCGGGGGTCTCGACTCGACACAGGCCCTTCTGGTCGCGGTGCGGGCATTCGACCGGCTCGGCCTCCCGCGGACGAACATCCTCGGCTACACGATGCCGGGCTTCGCAACGAGTGAGAAGACCCGGGGAAACGCTCATTACCTGATGGAAGCGCTGGGAATATCCGCCGAGGAGATCGACATCCGCCCGAGCGCGACCCAGATGCTGAAGGACATCCGCCATCCCTACGCGGAGGGGCATCCGGTTCATGATGTGACCTTCGAGAATGTGCAGGCGGGGGAGCGCACCTCCCACCTATTCCGGCTCGCCAATCACCACGCCGCCATGGTGCTCGGAACGGGCGACCTGAGTGAACTCGCGCTGGGGTGGGCGACGTATGGCGTGGGCGATCACATGTCACACTACAATGTGAACGCGTCCGTTCCGAAGACGCTGATCCAGCATCTGATCCGCTGGGTGATCGACACCGAGGCGCTCCCGGAAGCGAGCGAGGTGCTGCGTTCGATCCTGGAGACGGAGATCTCGCCGGAGCTCGTCCCTGCCAGTGAAGAGACGGGGGAGATCCAGAGTACCCAGAGCCGCATCGGGCCGTACGAACTGCAGGACTTCAATCTGTACTACATCACCCGCTTCGGGTTCAGGCCTAGCAAGGTCGCCTTTCTGGCAGAGGCGGCGTGGGGTGATCGCGATCGGGGGGCGTGGCCTCCCCTCTTCCCGCAGGAGAAGCGGAACGAATACGATCGGGCCACGATCCGGAGCTGGCTGGAGGTCTTCCTCTACCGCTTCTTCGAGATCAGTCAGTTCAAGCGATCTGCGGTGCCGAATAGTCCGAAGGTCGGCTCGGGTGGATCGCTGTCGCCCCGCGGTGACTGGCGCGCGCCGAGCGACTCGGTGGCTACGGCATGGCTCGACGAACTGCGCCGCAACGTGCCCATCTGATCGTCAGACCCGACCGAAGGTGGTTGTTCGCGACTGCGCATCGGGGCCCGGCTGGTCCACCGGCATCTGCAGCGGGATCGGGCCCCGCCGGGCCCTTCTCCTGGCCTTCAAGAAGGGTGGGTTTACGTGGACGCATGTTTCCTTTATATTCAGTAACCGCAAATACCACACAGAGTTGTATCAATACGCAAGGCTGCTGCTCGGCTGCCTTGTCGCGCGCCCACCCTTCAGCGAAAGGCCTCATACGATGCGATTCCGGACTGCCCTGGCCGTCGCCCTTCTTGCAGCTACGCCGCACCTCCTTCATGCGGAGGTGGAGGTTTCGCTGCGTGGATCAGCTGCGGCAATGGTGGAGCAGAATCGCATTGCGCTGGATGCTGGCCTCAATGTGTATCGCACCCCCGCCGAGATCCGGGCTGCAGCAGATCGGGGCGAGCTGGTGCCACTTCAAGGCGACGAGAACTACGAAGTCGCTGACTTCGTGAGCTTTCCGTACGCGAATCCGGCGGTCGCGCTCTTCGTGGAGCGGGTCAGCCTGCAGTATCGTGAGGCGTGCGGGCAGAAGCTCGTCGTCACCAGCGGTACCCGGCCGACAAACCAGCAGCCCGCGAACGCTCACGCGCTCTCCGTTCACCCGATGGGAATGGCGGTCGATCTGCGCGTCAGTGATGTAGCGGCGTGTCGCTCATGGCTCGAGGATACACTGCTTTCGCTCGAGTCCAAGGGGCTTCTGAACGCCACTCGCGAGTATAATCCGCCGCATTACCACCTCGCGATCTTCCCGACGCAGTATCTCGCCTACGCGGATTCGATGATGGCAGCGGAGGCGGCACTGGCGGAAGCTGAGGCGGAGGCGGCGATGGCTCGGCTCGCCTCGATCGCTGCCCCGCTTGCGGCTCCGACGGTAGAGCCGAAGCAGAGCGGCGGCTCCGATGGAAGACAGACGGGACTCATAGCAGCCATCGCTACCATGGTCGTAATGGCCGGTGTCGCGGGAAGAAAGCTCATAGTCTCAAGGAAGCGGTAGCTCCCTGAAGTTGCCCGGCCTCCATCGAGGGGATCGCTCGGCTTGAGTGGTCCCCTTCCCCGCCCTAGATTACCTCCCTCGAAGCACGCGTTTCCCCCCGGCAAACATCCGGAATGACGAAGTCCTGCCCCAGCTGCGGCGCATCCGCAAGTGGAAAGTTCTGCTCGCAGTGCGGATCCTCCCTGCAGACCGAGCGCATCTGCGAGTGCGGCAACCGGATTCCGCCTGATGGGCGGTTCTGCAACATGTGCGGCCGGCCCGCCAGCGACGTTGCGGCGGCCGCCAGACCCGCGGCGGCAGCGGCCACGGCTTCTACATCCCGAGCACTCTCGGAGGTCGGGGGCCGGACCGGCGCCCCGCTCCCTCGTGCAGAGGCCTCGACGAGTGCAGCATCGCCATCCGCCACAGCAGGACGACTTCCCCTGGTGATCGGGGCGCTGGCTGCTGCGGTGGTCATAGCTGTAATTCTGATACCCGGCAGGGGATCCGACCCCGCCCCCCCGGTGGCCAATGCTCCCGGCACCGGCGCCGCCGCCGGCGATCCGCGGAGTATTGATCTGACCTCGATGACGCCCGAGGATGCGGCAACGCGGCTCTTTACCCGGGTGATCATGGCCGCGGAGGCCGGGGACACTGCCGAGGCGCGCACCTTCGCCCCGATGGCGATCGATGCCTATGGTCTGATCCCGGAGCTTACGCTCGATCATCGCTACGACCTTGCGATGATCCATTTCGTGAATGGGAACACGACGGCGGCAGCAGCCCAGGCAGACACGATTCTCACTGCATACCCGACGCACCTCTTTGGCCTCGCCGCGGCTGCGGAAGCTGCAGTTCGCACCGGCGATACGGACGCCGCGCGCGCCTACTACCAGCGGTTCCTCGATAGCTACGACTCGGAGCTTGCCAACAGCGCGGCGGAGTACGAGATGCATCCTCCGCTTCCGGCGGCGATGAGGATGGCGGCGATCGCATACCTCGAGGAGACGAACTGAGGCTTTCGCACTGATTGCCATAGGGGCGAAAGCGGAGAGCACCTGATTGGTAAGGTGCTCTCCGCTTTTTTTTAGGACGCCGCGTTGTTCAGAGACCGGTTGGGTGGTCGATGAATATCGTCTCGATCCCGAAGACTCCTTCGAGGTGCGCTGCCAGCGCCTTCACCCCCCACACCTCTGTCGCATAGTGGCCTCCAAAGTAGAGGTTGATCCCGCCCTCCTCTGCGTCGAAGAAGTTGTGATGGGCACCCTCCCCGGTTATGAAGGCGTCAAGGCCGGCCTTTCTCGCTTCATCGATCTGGCTCCCCGCCCCTCCGGTGATGACGCCGACCTTCCGGATGCGCTCCGGCCCCCCTCCAATCATTCGCACGCGCGTGCCGAGCAGCTCATCGAGCCGGGCCGCGAGCGCCTCGCGACGCAGCTCCAGCGTGCCCCAGACGCCAATCGGGCTGCCCTTGAAATCGCCGAAGCGCCCCTCGATCTCCACTCCAAGCTCCCTGGCGAGGACGACGTTGTTGCCAACGTCGGGATGTGAATCCAGCGGGAGGTGCGCACTGTACAGCGCCATGTCTGCTCTGATGAGCGACCGGAGCCGTCGATAGCGCCGCCCGGTAACCGAATGAACGCCGTCCCAGAAGAGCCCGTGGTGAACGATGAGGATGTCTGCATCATGGGCTGCCGCCGCCTCGATCGTTGCCTGGGCCGCATCGACTGCGAACGCCGCTCGGCGAATAGCGGGTCGCGTCGACTCCACCTGAAGCCCATTCCACGCGGGTGCATAATCGGAGACCTCTCCAATCTTCAGGTAGGTGTCGAGGTAGCTGATGAACTCGGATCCGGAGATTTCCATCCGCGCGTTGAAAACTGGTGGGAAAGTTTGTGGATAAGCGTGGACAGACTTTGTGGAGAAGTAGCTAAGTGTCGGAGCTACAG
>CAYRLB010000046.1:0-20259 GCA_964424945.1 uncultured Gemmatimonas sp. | reverse complement strand
AGGAAGGGAGCGACCGGCGCCATCAGCCGGGTCACCTCGGTCAGCGCCTCGAAGAGGGTCGAGAAGGCCGCTCGCGTATCCGGATTCTCGATACTCCCCCAGAAACGGTCGCGCGACCGGCGCACATACCAGTTCGAAAGGTCGTCGACGATGAAGTCGGCGAGTTCGCGAACGGCGTGCGTGAGGTTATAGCCCTCGTAGAGTGCGAGCGTCCTTTCCGTGACCCCCGCGAGACGGGAAAGAAGCCATCGGTCCATCAGCGGACGTTCGGCAACCGGAGGCGCGGTGGCGGC
The DNA here is from genome assembly GCA_964424945.1 of uncultured Gemmatimonas sp. Taxonomy (GTDB): domain Bacteria; phylum Gemmatimonadota; class Gemmatimonadetes; order Longimicrobiales; family Longimicrobiaceae; genus WHSP01. The sequence goes on along the minus strand of CAYRLB010000046.1, from coordinate 19,966 downwards.
CGGCGTCCACTTCTCGACGTTCGCGTAAAGAGCAAAGAAGTTGTACGTGCTGCGGAGGGTATCGAAGACCTTCCGCTGCACTTCACGCACACCCGCCGGATCGAAGCGTTTGGGGAGCCAGGGGTGCGAGCTCGCCAGCAGATACCATCGGATCGCATCAGCCCCGTACTCGCCGATCGCGGTCCATGGGTCGACCACATTCCCCTTGGACTTCGACATCTTCTGACCTTCGGCATCCAGCACGAGGTCATTGACGATGACGTTCCGGTAGGCCGGCCCACGGCCCAGCAGCGTCGATATCGCGAGGAGCGAGTAGAACCATCCGCGCGTCTGATCCACACCCTCGCAGATGAAGTCCGCGGGGAAGAGCCGCTCGGCCGTGCTCTGGTTCTCGAAGGGATAGTGGAACTGCGCGAAGGGCATCGCACCGGAGTCATACCAGACGTCGATGACCTCGGGGGTCCGTCGCATGGTCCCGCCGCACCCGACATGCCGACACGACCACGACATCTCATCGATGAAGGGACGATGGGGATCGAAGGGACTCGGCAGATCCCCCACGCGCTCCCGCAGATCTGCGAAGGAGCCGATCGTCTCGGTATGTTCGGGATTCCCGTCGCACACCCAGATCGGCAGCGGCGTTCCCCAGTACCGGTTCCGCGAAATCGCCCAGTCGACATTGTTCTCGAGCCACTCGCCGAAGCGCCCGGCCCCCACCTCAGGCGGATGCCAGGAGACCTCGGTGTTGTTCGAGATGAGCTGATCGCGGACGGCTGTCGTGCGGATGAACCAGGAATCACGCGCCATGTAGATCAGCGGACTGCTGCACCGCCAGCAGTGCGGATAGGAGTGCGACTCCCTGCTGTACTGATGGACCGCGCCCCGTTCCCGCAGCATTCGCACGAGATCGGCGTCGGCATCCTTCACGAACTTCCCCCCTACGACGGGAAAGTCGGCCGGGAAGGTCCCGCGGTCATCGACCGGCCGAAGGATCGGAAGCCCCTCCGCCTGACCAAGCGCGTAGTCGTCCGCACCGTAGGCTGGCGCGATGTGGACGATGCCGGTCCCATCCTCAGCCGATACGAAGTCCGCGGGGAATACCCGCCACGCCCGGTCGCCCGCACGTCCTGCATCCACCCAATCGAAGGGTCGCTGATACCGAGTCCCGACCAGCTCCGCCCCCGGGATCCGCCGGATCACGGCTTCTTCGGCGTCAGCGCCCAGGACCGCGGTTACCCGATCCGCCGCGAGGATGAGCCGCCGGCCTTCGTGCGCGACCTCCGCGTACTCGAGCTCCGGGCTCACGGCGAGCGCAACGTTCGAGATGAGCGTCCAGGGCGTCGTCGTCCAGACGAGCAGGCCCAACTCGGGATCGTCGGCACTCTCGACAATCAGATAGAGCGACGGGTCGAGAACGTCGCGATACCCGAGCGCCACCTCGTGGCTGGAGAGCCCGGTCCCGCAGCGCGGGCAGTAGGGCAGGATCTTGTGGCCACGGTAGATGAGGCCCCGATCCGCGATCTGCTTCAGACTCCACCAGATCGACTCGATGTACTCCGGATGATAGGTGACGTACGGCCGCGAGTAATCGAGCCAGTATCCGATCCGCGACGAGAAGCGCTCCCACTCTTCGGTGTAGGTGAGCACGCTTTCGCGGCATACCTCATTGAAGCGCGCGATGCCCACCTTCTCGATCTCCGGCTTCCCGGAGATCCCGAGCCGCCGCTCGGCCTCGATCTCCACCGGCAGGCCATGCGTGTCCCACCCGGCGATCCGCGGCACGTGGCGACCCTGCATCGTCCTGAACCGGGCGATCGAGTCCTTGATCGTCCGGGAGAAGACGTGATGGATGCCGGGGCGACCATTCGCGGTGGGCGGGCCCTCGTAGAATACGAAGGGCTCGCCATCGGCGGTGTTCTCGAGACTTCTGCGGAAGGTGTCCTCAGACTCCCAGGCGGAAAGAATCTCTTCCTCGAGATCCCCGGCGCTGCCGGGAAGATCCGGATATTTCATCGGGCTTTACGTCGTATAATTGGTATGGCGGTCGCGCTCCGTCATGGCGACGCGCGCCGCCGGGGTCCGGAGCTGTCAACCTGACGGGAAACGCTCCGGGTACCGCTTCATGACCCCGTCTACAGATCCTCGAGCGACTCCAGGACCCCTTCGACGAGCGTCGTAAGATCGGGCTCAGCTTCAGCTGCCGCGGCCAGGATCTTCTCCAGGCTGGCCGGTTCGAGCGCATCCGGCAGGCATGCGTCGGTGATGATGGAAAGGCCGAGGACGCGCATGCCACCATGCACCGCGACGATCACCTCCGGCACCGTCGACATCCCCACCACATCCGCCCCCATCGCCCGCAGCATCCGGTATTCGGCACGCGTTTCCAGATTCGGGCCCGTCACCGCAACATACACCCCACGGTTCAGCCGGATTCCCTTTCGGGCGGCGACCTGCCGGGTGAGTTCCTGCAACGCTGGATCGTAGGGGGCCGACATGTCCGGGAATCGCGGACCGAGCTCCTCCCAGTTTCGGCCCACCAGCGGGCTCGTTCCCAGCAGATTGATGTGGTCCGAGATCAGGACGATCTCTCCGGGCGACCAGAGCGGGTTCATCCCCCCGCTTGCATTCGAAACGACCAGCACCTCCGTACCGAGCGCCCGCATCACCCGAACGGGATACGCGACCTGCGCGGCATCGTACCCTTCATACAGGTGAAAGCGGCCCTGCATCGCGACGACCTTCCGGCCGCCGAGGGTACCCATCAGCAGCCGCCCCTGGTGCGATTCCACGGTGGGACGCGCGAAGCCGGGAAGCTCACCGTACGGAAACTCCGCGACCACATCGATGCGCTTCGCAAGCGCGCCAAGCCCCGTTCCGAGGATCAGCGCGACTTCAGGCACAAAGTCGGTGCGGGCGCGCACCCTTTCGACCGTCGCCGCGATCTGGTCGGGCAGGGGGAGCGAGGTGAAGTCTGTGCTCAATCTTCTGATCCTCCGTCTGCGTCCTGAAACTCGCCGACACGTGCCCGAACGACCCGCTCCTCCTCCCGGCCGATCTCCTCGATCTGCCCCTCCAGGAAGCCACGATAGGAACGGAGAAATCTGTCACGCCGCGTGCGGAGGCGGTCGAAAAGCTCCCTCTCCCGCTCGACGTCCCGCTTCGCGCTCTCGATGAGCCGGTCGGCATTGCTCCGGACCTCGCGCAGCAGCAGGTCGGCCTCCCGTTCGGCCTGGGAGCGGATCTCCTCCCGAAGCTGCTGCGCCGAAACGAGCGCGTCGTTCATCGCGACCTCGCGGCTGCGGAAGTGTTCCACCGACTCCGTCAGCGCGGCGTTCCTCTCGCGCAGGGTCCCATTCTCGCGCACCAGCTCCTCGAGCCGATCCGCAACGAGATTGAGAAATGCCTCGACCTCCTCCGTCTCGTAGCCGCGCAGTCCCTTCCGGAAGTCGCCCTTCTTCTTGCGTACGTCGAGCGGGCTGAGGTCGATCATGGCTCCCGCTCACCGAGCAGGATGGTGCCGAGCCTCACCAGCGTGCTGCCCTCTTCGACGGCGATCTCGAAGTCTCCGCTCATCCCCATCGAGAGGTGGCGCCCCTCGAAGCCCGGGATCGAGGAGGCGTCGTCGCGGACCTTCCGTGTTGCCGCGAAGGCGGAGCGGATCGTCCGCTCGTCATCAACGAAGGGAGCCATCGACATCAGACCGGTGATGCGGAGGCCGGGGAGACTGCAGATCTCCGCGATCTCGTCGAGCGCCGATGCCGGGGCGAGCCCCCCCTTCGACTCTTCCTCCGCCACATTCACCTGGATCAGCGCTTCTACCGTCACTCCCCTGCTCGACGCTTCGTCGCTGAGACGACGGGCAAGCCGGACGGAATCCACCGAATGGACGAGGTGAGCGAGCTCAACGGCTTTCTTTACCTTGTTGCGCTGCAGGTGTCCGATCAGGTGCCAGCGCAGGTCGAGTCCACCGGTGGCTGCGACTTTCGCCTCCATCTCCTGGATCCGGTTTTCCCCCACATCCATGAGACCGGCGTCGCGGACTGCCCCGATGACGCTGGCCGGATGGGTCTTGGTCACAGCGATCAGGGTAACGTCCGCGGCGTCACGACCGACACGCGCGCTCGCCGCCGCGATCCGCTCTCGAACCTCGGCAACACGGGATGAAATCAAAGGATAGCTCATGCGGGCGGATTGTAAGCCGCGATCGAGGGCGAAAGCAAGCGCAGGGGAGAGTGCGAAAGGAAGGATGGCGCGGGTCTGTCTCCACTCTCCCGACCGCGTCGGCGAGTTGACGCCCGGGAGGGGCGGGCGATGAAGTGGCCGGGATGACGAGGCTCAGCCGAGCCACTCCCCCGGCCCCGGCCTCAGGCGACGGACGCCTCCACGTTGCCATTCCGGTTGGCGAGGGCAGCAACGAGGCGGTCATGGTCGAAGTCCCGCTCGATCCGACCCCGCGTCGCTACCGAGATGGAGCTCGTCTCCTCCGAGATCACTACGACGAATGCGTCCGTCTCTTCAGACAGGCCGATCGCGGCCCGATGCCGGGTCCCCATACTCTTGTCGGTGACGGGGAACTGCGTCAGGGGAAGGATCGCTCCGGCCGCGACGATCGTGTCGCCCCGGACGATCACCGCTCCATCGTGCAGTGGTGAATAGGGGGAGAAGATGGTGTTGAGCAGCGCCGCGGAGACTCTCGCCTGAAGGGGCGTGCCGGTCTCGGCATACTCGCCCAGGCCGACCTCGCCCTCGATCGCGATGATGCCGCCGACCTTCGCATGTGCCAGGTCCACCGCTGCCTGGGCTACCTCTTCGGCGATCTCGGTGACCTCCAGCCGATTGGCGAAGCGCCGCCAGAGCTTGTTGCGGCCGAGATGCGCGAGCGCATTCCTCAGCTCCGGCTGGAAGACGACCAGCGCGGCGATCACACCGAAGGAGAAGACGTTCCCCAGCAGGTAGATGATGAGATCGAAGGAAAGTAGCCGCGCAAGAAAGTAGATGCCGATGACCAGAAAGAGCCCGAGCAGCATCTGAATCGCGCGCGTTCCGGCGAGCAGTACCAGGATGCGGTACAGCACCGTCGCCACGATCAGAATCTCGACCAGATCTCTCCAGTCGGGGGCGAAGAATGCGATCTGATCTAGCATCTGCGGGGAACGGGGCGGGTGCTGTTCAGGATTGCTTCGGCGACGCTCAGCGCATCGCGGACCTCCCGGACGTCGTGGACACGAAAGATCCGCGCCCCGTTCAGATAGCCCATGATGCACGCCGCGGCCGTCGCCGTGGTGCGCTCGAGCGGCGGGCGGCCTCCTGTAAGGGTCCCGAGAAACCCCTTCCGCGAAACGCCAAGGAGGATCGGAAAGCCGGAAGCCCGAAAGGCGGCCAGCCCGCCCATCAGCGAGAGGTTGTGTTCAAACCCCTTCCCGAAGCCGATTCCCGGGTCGATAACGATGCGATCAGGCGTGACGCCGGCCGCCTGCGCGATCGCCGCAGCCCCCTCCAGATAGTCAGCGACCTCTTTCACTACATCACTATAGGTGGGATTGACCTGCATCGTCTCCGGTGTGCCCTGCATATGCATCAGCACCAGACCCGCCCCTGCCGCCGAAACGACTTCGCCCATTGCCGGGTCTGTCAGCGCTGACACATCGTTGATGATATCCGCACCCTCGTCGAGCGCGACGCGCGCAACGTCGGCTTTCCGGGTGTCGATGGAAAGGGGGAGGTTCAGGCGGGATCTGATCAGGCGCAGAGGCGGCAGCAGCCTCGCCAGCTCCTCGTCGGCACCCACGGCACGGGCACCGGGCCGGGTCGACTCGGCGCCGATATCCAGAAGATCAGCACCCTCCTCCACCATCTGCTCGGCACGGGAAAGGATCACCCCCTCCGATGCGGCATGTCCGCCATCACTGAACGAGTCAGGCGTAATGTTGAGGATGCCCATGATCACCGGTCGGTCCACCGGCAGGACGCCCCTGCGATGGCGCCAGACCGGCGTCGAAGAGGGCGAAGCCCCTTCAGACGCCGGCCCGGTTTCAGCCAAGCCGGCGCGCGACGGAAGGTGACAGATCACCGATTCCCGGCCCCGACAGCGGCGGCGATTTGGCCGGCGCCGCGGGTGGTGTCTCGTTCGACTCCGGACGCGGTGCAGGCTTCGCAGGCGGAAGGGTCCCGCCCGCCGCAAGGATCTCGACCTGCTCACGATCGAGCGTTTCCCGTTCGAGCAGCATCAGGGCGATCGACTCGAGCAGCCCCCGGTGCTCCATCAGAATCTCACGGGCGGAATCGTACGCTTCGTCCAGCAGACGCTTGACCTCGGCATCGACGAGCTGCGCCGTCTGCTCGCTGACCTGCCGACGCTGCCCGATATCCCGTCCCAGGAAGACCTCCTGCTCCGAGTCACCGATGGCCATCGGGCCGATCGCTTCGCTCATCCCGAACTGCGTCACCATCCGACGCGCCATTTGCGTGGCACGCTCGATGTCATTCCCTGCGCCTGTCGTCACCTTCTCCGGCCCGAAGATCATCTCTTCGGCGACCCGCCCGCCGAACAGCATCACCAGCCGCCCGACCAGGTAATCCCGGCTGTAGGAGTGGCGATCCTCTTCCGGAAGAGAGGCCGTGATCCCGAGCGCACGACCGCGCGGGATGATCGTAACCTTGTGGACCGGGTCCAGACCCGGGAGCCGCAGCGCGATAACCGCATGCCCCGCCTCGTGATAGGCAGTGAGCCGCTTCTCTGAGTCCGAGAGGACCATGCTCTTGCGCTCCGCACCGAGCATCACCTTGTCCTTCGCCTCCTCGAGGTCTTCCATGAAGACCTTCTCCTTGCCCTTCCGCGCTGCGAGCAGAGCGGCCTCATTGACAAGATTGGCAAGATCGGCCCCGCTCATCCCCGGCGTCCCACGGGCAAGCGTCGACACCTCGACGTCATCGTCCGTCGGAATCTTCCTCAGGTGAACCTGGAGGATACCCTCCCGGCCACGAAGGTCCGGAGAATCCACCACGATCTGACGATCGAAGCGGCCCGGGCGAAGGAGCGCAGGGTCGAGCACGTCCGGCCGGTTGGTCGCCGCGATCAGGATGACCCCGTCGTTGGCTTCGAACCCGTCCATCTCGACGAGGAGCTGGTTCAGCGTCTGCTCGCGCTCATCATGCCCGCCACCGAGACCTGCGCCGCGGTGCCGCCCGACGGCATCGATCTCGTCGATGAAGATGATACACGGCGCGTGCGCCTTGCCCTGCTCGAACAGGTCGCGAACCCGCGACGCACCAACACCTACGAACATCTCGACGAAGTCCGATCCGGACATCGAGAAGAAGGGACGTCCGGCCTCACCGGCGACCGCGCGGGCGAGCAGCGTCTTGCCCGTGCCAGGAGGTCCCACGAGCAACGCACCCTTCGGAATACGCCCACCGAGGCGTGAAAAGCGCTTCGGATCCTTCAGGAACTCGACGATCTCCATCAGCTCGTACTTCGCTTCGTCCGCGCCGGCCACATTCTCGAAGGTCACCTTCGGTGTGTCCGCGGTCAGGAGCTTCGCTTTTGACTTCCCGAACTGGAAGGCCTTTCCGCTCCCGGCCTGCATCTGACGGATGATGAAGATCCAGAAGCCGATGATGAGCAGCCACGGAAGGATCGTCCAGAGAACGGCCCACCAGTCGCGGTCGGCGCCCCGTGCATCGATCGTGACGCCCGCGGCCTCGAGCTCCTCGACGAGCATCTCCGAATCGCGGATGGGAAGCTGCGTCTGGAAGCGCGTCACCTGGCCGCCCTGCGCGCCCGCAATCGGCGTCTGCAGCATCCCCTCGATCGCCTGCCCATCGATGAAGACGACGCTCTCGACGTTCCCGCGCTCAAACTCCTGGCGGAACTTGCTGAACGGGAACTGCTCGCCGATCTCCTGCGCCCCCCGCATCTGCAGAAGAACGACGAAAACCGTGCCGAACAGAACCCATCCGGCGGCGATCTTGGAGTATCGCGCCCAGCGGGGAGGAGTCGGACCTTTCGTATCGCGCTCAGCCATTCTTCACTTCCTTGGCGGTACATCCTCTCCGTTGCACCGAGCTCCGACGCACGTCAGAGACTCGCGATGAACGGCAGATTTCGGAAATCTTCACTGTAGTCCAACCCGTATCCGATGAGAAACTCATCCGGCGCATCGAACCCGATCCAGCGTGGGGGCAGCGCGAGCGGCGCGGCCCTCTTCTTATCGAGCAGTGTGCAAAGTTCCAGCGAACGCGGCGACCGTTCCCGCAGAAGGGGCACGAGTCGGTTGATGGTCGTCCCGCTATCGACGATATCCTCTACGAGCAGAACATTCCGGCCGGCGAAGTCGACCTCGGGGTCGTACAGAAGCCGGACGTGCCCCGAGCTCGTCATCTCCTGGCCATAGCTCCCGGCGATAAGGAAATCGACGTGGAGGGGCCTCGATATCTCGCGAACGAGATCGCTGACGAAGATAAATGACCCTTTGAGCAGCCCGATGACCAGAAGCGGCTCGTCGGAAGGATAGGCCCGGGAGATCTCGGCACCCATCGCGCGCACCCGGCCGGCGATTTCATCCGCGGAGTACACGATGCGGCGAAGGTCGCGCCCGCCCATCAGCGCCCGGACATCGGATGGGTCAATCGTCATGAATCGAGATTTCGAGCGCAGAGCCCCCGGTCGTTGCGGGGAGGAAGGGAACCCCCGCTATCCAGAGGATCCGCCCTTCCGCGTCTGTCAGCACCGGTCGACTCGCCCGCTCGGAACGCGGAACCTTCCGCTCGATCATCAGCTTCTTGACCGGCTTTCTCCCGGCCGCCGTCTGCACCGAGTCCCCGGGGCGTCGACTGCGAAGGTGGAGGGGATAGAGAAGCCCGGGGGTCGGAAGTCGCTCACTCCAGATCGCCCCGCCCCCGTTCTCCGGACGCCTGTCCGAGGCGGGCCGCACGGTGACTCTGAACCGCCGGCCACCGAGTCGAAGCCTCCCACTGAACTCCTCCCCCGCTTCAACTTCCGGAATGGCGAGCGGCTCGTCCGCCTCCGGGCTGTCGCGGACAGATCCCTCGATCCGCGCTTCACCGAACTCGATCCGGATCCGCCCTCCGCCCGGGAGTGGAAGCTCCCTTCCGCTATGGGCACCGGTAATAAACTCAATCGCGGTGCGGGTTCCCGCCCTGGACAGCACGATCCCGTGCGCTGACAGCACCTTCCGAACCACCCGTGATCGCACGGCCGGATCGTACTGCGCAAGCCGCGCCCGCGAAAGAAGCATCGCCTCCCCATCTCTCCGGACACACTCCGCCAGAGCGTCCCGGACCGTACCCGCAAGCGCCCCTTCCGTCTCCCGGGCGAGCTTCGCCAGCGCCACGAGATTCCGACGCGCCCGCGGCGAGATGGTCCGCTCGATCTCAGGGAGGATCCGTAGTCGCAGACGGTTCCGGACAGGTCCCTCCGTGGCATTCGACGGATCCGTCCGCCATTCCAGCGCGTGCCGAATCGCATACTCCTCGAGCTCCGAGCGCCAGAAGGGCAGCAGGGGCCTCAGACGGCGCCTCCCGCTCGCCGGGATGCCTGCCAGACCGTGTATTCCGGTACCCCTGAGAACCCTGAAAAGTACCGTCTCTGCCTGATCATCCGCATGATGCGCCGTCACGACGAGGGCTTCCGGATCGGCATCCACACCGTCCAGGAAGGCATAGCGCGCGGCCCGTGCCTCGGCCTCGCTCCGCAGCTCGCGCTCTGCGACGCCGACCCTGAAAGCTACTCCCCAGGCCGCCGCCTGTCCTGCCGCCCACGACGCATCCTCGGCGCTCCCGTCACGCATGCGGTGGTCGAAGTGCGCTGCAGTCAGACCCGACCCCGGCCAGGTGAAGCGCAGCAGGTGCAGCAGAACGGTTGAATCCAACCCGCCGGAGAACGCCACGATCAGCGGAGGCCGCCCATCGCGCAGCAGGCGACGGATGTTCCTTTGAAACCGATCCTCGAGTGGGAGCGCGGTTCGCATCAGAGGACGAAGCTACCCGGGGTCCGATCGAGCTCCGGCGTGACGACATCGCGGACGGGAAACGGCCCACCAGCACGCGATCCACCCGCCTGCCATCCGCCCGCGCGGCGCGGGCCTTCACATGGTACGGGAGCGGCTCCTTTCAGGCGCAGCACCCGACTCTCCGGGCGAAACCGAATCGAAGTCGTCAGGGGAGCGGAGCGGTAAGCAGGCTGTCCAGAAAGGGCTCCGGAGCGGGACTGGGCGGCCCCGGCGGAAGGGGCCGACCTGTATGCTCATGAAGGACGCGGCCGAGGAGATCGGGCCGGTCGGTGACGATCCCATCCACACCCCACTTCAGGAAGGTCCGCATCAGAGCCGGATCGTCGACCGTCCAGACGTGAACGGGAATATTGCGCGATTGAGCGAGATCGATCAGGGCGGGCGTGAGGACTTCCCTTCCCTTCCAGCGGTAGGGCACCTGCAGCGCATCGACATCCGGGGTGTACGGCCGGAAGGGAAGCTTCAGCTGGGCGATGAAGGGGGCAATCTCTTCCTTCCCTGCGCTCACCGGAACAGGGTAGCCGGCCAGCCGCGCCCGGTTCCGCGCCGAGCCGGCCGCGATCAGGACCCGGTCGGTGGCCCCAGCCTGCCGGATCGTTTCCCACACCCGCTCCTGGGCCCGCCCATCCTTGATCTCGATGTTGATGCGGACTCCGGGGAAGGCATCGAGCAGTTCGGCCAGTGTCGGGACCCGGATTCCTCGCCCGCGGAAGGGATACTGAAGCCCATCCGGAGTGAAGCAGTACCCTGCGTCGAGTGCCTGAATCTCGGCGAGAGTGCGCGCTGCGACCGGCCCGGCCCCATCCGTCGTACGGTCGAGTGTGGCATCATGAAAGACGACGACCTCCCCATCGGCCGTCGGCTGAACGTCCAGCTCGAGGATGTCGGCACCCCACCAGTCGAGCGCGCGTTCAAAGGCGACGAGCGTGTTCTCGGGAGCGAGCGCCGCACCGCCCCGATGAGCGATGAGCAGGGGAGCGCCGGCAAGATAAGCGGTTCCCGGACGCGGGCCTTTCCCAGAGCGCCGGATAAGGGTCGCGCACGCCGCCGCGAGCCCCAGCGCGGGGATGACGAGCCCCCCTCGGATGCGCGGCTGCTCAGCCATTGCTCTCCAGAAGCTCCCGCTCCTCCGAAGTAAGATCGTGGAGCCGGATCAGGACGAGGTCGATCAGCTGGCTCGTGAGCGCACGGGCCCACACCACCTTGGCGGAATCGGCGCCCCCGTCGAGAAGCGCCTGCGTTTCCGCATAACGCCCGGCAAGGAAGAGAAGGATCTCCTCCACGACCTCAGGATGGGAGTTGCGCGTCTCGAAGCTCCCCGGCGGCGACATCTCCTCCAGCAGCCCGTCCACGAACGCGAGGAACCCTGGGAAGACGAGCTCGGTAAGGTGCCCTCCCGCGACCCGTTCCTCATCCGTGATCTCCTCCCACGCCAGCTCGTTCCAGTACAGATCCTCCGCCTCGCGGACGAGATGAATGTGATGCGCGCGGGCGAGCGGAACCCCACCCACGCCGACCGGCTCGGCAGGACGACCGATCACCCGGAGAATGCGGGCGCGCCGTACTTCTATGACTTCCGGCGGATTACCGGCTTCTGCTGCTGGGTTGGTCATCTGCGTGAAACGACGGACCGAGGGTCCGGGTGAGATACCGATTCGGCCAGGGCGACCCCGGGCCTCCGCTGATAATGGCTGAACGGGATGCAGGGCAGCAAGGGCGGCACTCCCCCGCCGCCTCGACAGAGATGGTATCATAAGTGCAGCAACGACTTACGAGACATCCACGCAATCCTGGCATCCGCAGCATGGAGGTATCCAGCATGAGCCGACGAGATCCCGACCCTTCCTTCGACGACGAACAGATCGAAGAGATGGACCCGCTCGGCGAAGAGGCGTTCGCGGCGGAAGGTTTCACCGACGACCCGGATGGCGGCCCTGACCTGCAGGATCGTGAGCTTTCCGATAGCGCCGTCGACAAGCGCCCGGGACGCGGCGGTCAGAAGGTCGCCGGTATACCGGAGGATCGTCAGCAGCTGGCCAGCAGTTCCGACCTCGGTCGCCCCGACTCGGCAGGGGTAGTGATTCGCGAGAGAGGTGGCGCCAGCAAGGGGGATCCGGCAGTCGGCGGCACGCGACCGGAAAGCTGAGACCACTCGGCTTGACACCCGCATGCGCCCTCCCTATCGTGGCTGAGGGGTCTGCTTTTCTTTTTCAGTGCAGGAGCGACCGTGTCAAGACGTGTCCCTGCGGTGAACCCGCTGCCCGTTCCTGGCTTCGTGCATCGAACGCCCATGTGCAACGTACATGGGCGTTTTCTATTCCCGCACCTTCAGGAGGCATCCATGCTCGATTCCGGCATGATCAACAAGATCCAGAAAGCAAAGAGCTACGCGGATCAGCCAGAACGCATCCACTTCAAGGATCTGCGGGTCGCGATCGACGGAAACCACGGGGAGCATACCGTGGAATGTCATGAAGGTGACTGGCGATGCGACTGCGAATACTTCCGGAATCACCACACCTGCAGCCATGTGATGGCCATCGATCGGGTCCTCGGCGTCATGGCGCCTCACCCCGCCTGAGAGAGAGAGCCCGCGGAAACGCTCCGACGAGGAAGGCGCCCTGACTGAGGGGCGCCTTCCTCCTTGCGGGCTCCCCTGAGAAGCCTCGACCGATTGGATCGATCCGACGCCGCTTGCGCTACGGGGCAACGAGCTGCGTGTCCACCATCCCCTTCCGGGTCGCGATCCCGAGGATCATTAGTTCGAGGTCCTGGGCACCGGTGCTCCGGAAGGAGTGCGTCTCGTTGAGCCGGATCGGGACAGCATCTCCCTTTGTGATCGAGGCACGCTCCGCCCCCACCTGCACCTCCCCCTCCCCGTCGATCACATAGTAGACCTCCTCCACCCCCACATGCCGATGTGCTCCCTCAGAGGCGCCCGCCGGCAGGAGGAGATGGTCGACATACGCCCAGTTGGTGAGGAATACCGTCGGATCGAGCGCGCGCCGGAAGCGCGCAGTGCCCGTCCCGCCGCGATACCCTTCGATGGACTGGAGCCTGTCCTTGTCGAGACGCATTGTCATGAAGACGGGGATGTCGTCCTTCGGGACACCCACCCTGGGGTCATTGAGGTCCTCCGCGTCGTATTGCCCCTTTACCAGGGATACATTGATGTTCATGAACTCGACCGGCGTCGAGCCTGGATTGTAGATGGCGTGCGAGTGCCCCAGCCTCACCGGCGCGCCGACCGTACCCGCGAGTGTCGAAGTACGTCCATCGACGGTGAACTCCGCCTCCCCGTCGAAGATCACGAACATCTCCTCGGTGGCGTTATGGAAGTGATGACCGACCCCACCGCCAGGTGTGATCTGGCAGCGGTGAAGGAAATAGAGATTGGTGCTGAGGGCGCTGCCGGGAAGCAGCGTCATGCAGTTCATATCCCCGACGCTTCCATGCGACCGACCGGCCCGGTACTGGCTCGGGTCGGTATGACCGATGCGCTCGGCGAGGCTCTGAGCCGCGGCGGCCGACTGGAAGAGTGCAACGAGGACGATCGGCTGGAGGAACGTGCGCAGGAACGTCATTTTAACGATGCCGGGGGCGAGAGGGGTGGGATGCACGGCGGCATGCCTCACGGTCGGTCATCTGCTGCACTGCACTATGCCTTCTCCGGCGCGCGTGGACAATGAAGTCGTCGCCGCAGCCTGGTCGGAACGCACGAGCGCTGAAGGCCCCGGTGAGTGCGGAATCCGCACTCACCTGTGCACTTTCCGCATGACAGTTCGGGTCTCCATCGGGAAGAACCGAGCAATGGCGCGACTTCCCGGAGGCGCGTGGCGTGCCCTGTCCGATGCCGCCCGGACCGCGCCCGAGTCAATCTCAGGGGAGTATTCTTCCTTTCCAGTGGCCGGGGGAAAGCACCTCACCGGATGGTTGCGATGTCCGCTGACGCTGCAACCAATCGACGCTTCAGCCAGCAGATGAGGTTCTCTTGACCGAACGCGAAAGCAGTCAGCTGCGGAAGGCGGCCACCTCGGCGCGGGGCGCGCTCCTGGTCACTGCAGTGTTGCTGGGCCTCGCCCTCGTTGCCGCGTCACTCGCCAACTTCCGCGAGGCGAGAGAGGCGTACCAGACGCTGAACCGTGGCCAGGTCGAGATCCTGGAGAACGCCGTCCGGCTGGCGTTGCAGCGGCCGGGGGTGCAGGTCACCGCCGCGGTTCTGGATTCGACCGTCGAGGCGCACGCGGATGCGGGCCTTCGTTATCTGGCGCTGCTGGAGGGGGACGGATCCGTTTTCCTGGAGGGTGGCGAGACATCCGAGCCGGTCGTCGTTCCAGCGACCTTCTTTCAGCAGACGCAAGCCTCCGGCATCGTGATGGCGCCCGTAGAGGGGCGGGTCCGTGCCTTTCTGCCGAGGGCGCCGACCTTCATACGAATACCTCTCCGCATGCCGGCGGATACGGCGGTGGGCGGACCTCCACGACCGGCGCGACCCAACTTTTCGGATTTCGCCCCCCCTGGGAGCCGGCAGGACGCCGACGATGCCCCCCCTCCCGCCGATGTCGATTCTCCTGCCCGCGATCCACTGAGCGGGCGGGGCGACGGGCCTCCTCGCGGGCTGCCCTTCTTCGGCTACACCGTCATCGAATTCGAGCCGGTGGTTGCCATGCAGCTGATGTCGCAGGCGCGTCGCTCGCTGGCACTCGGCTCGATGATGGCCGCGGTGCTCACCCTCGCAGCGATCCTCTTCTGGCGTCAGCACGCCCGCTACGAATCGGCCCGGAGCACCTTCGAGCAGCAGCGAAGGCTGAGTCAGCTTGGTGAGATGTCCGCCGTTCTCGCCCACGAAATCCGAAACCCGCTGGCGTCGCTGAAGGGAAATGCGCAGCTGCTCGCGGAGCGCCTGCCGCCGGATTCCAGGGAGAAGTCGAAGGCCGACCGCGTGGTTACCGAAGCAACACGGCTGGAGTCTCTTACGGGCGATCTCCTCGAGTTTGCGCGCTCCGGCCCGATCGCCAGAACCGCTGTCTCGCCCGCGGCGATCGCCCTGGCGGCGGCGGAGGAAGTCTCGCCGGAGGGCATCTTGGTCGACACGCGTGCCGCACCCGGCGAATGGCATCTCGATACCGCCCGGCTCAGGCACGCCCTTCTCAACATTCTGCAGAACGCCGTCCAGGCCTCGCCCGACAGGGCACCGCAGCTGACCGTGCGCCGCGCGGGTGGCGATCTCATCTTCGAGGTAAGAGACTTCGGTGGCGGCATTCCCGCGGGCGCGGAGAGTCAGCTGTTCGAGCCCTTCTTCACCACTCGCACGAACGGGACGGGGCTGGGGCTGGCCGTCGCTCGCCGGGCTGCGGAAGGCCATGGCGGCAGCATCCGCGCGTTCAACCATCCGGACGGTGGAGCCGTCTTCGAGATCCGGATCCCGGCCGAATAGCGGCAGATCGCACTGCGCATCGCCAGATTACCCATCGCCCACCCCCCATCGCTGATCCGCCGATTGCTGCTCCCGGCACCCGCTTCGAACTGGTAACAGAAACAATTATGGCTCGCGTACTGATCGTGGAGGATGAGGAAGGGATCCGGGAGTTCCTCTCGGAGGCGCTCGACGACGATGGCCACGAGGTGACAACGGCCGCCGACGGGATGGAGGCGTTGCGCCATCTGCATGGCCACTCCTTCGACCTGATGATGACCGACCTCCGCATGCCGGGGGCGCTGGACGGGATGGACCTGGTCCGGAAGGCGCGAGCTGAGCTGCCCGAGATGGAGGTCATCGTCCTCACCGCACATGGGACGGTGACCGACGCCGTCGAAGCGATAAAGCTTGGCGCCTTCGACTTCCTGCAGAAGCCGATCAGCGGGCCAGCCGAGCTTCGTCTGCTCGTAGGTCGAGCGATCGAGCGTCGGCGCCTTCTTGCCTTCAAGGATGCGAGCAGACGTGTCGAGGAGTCTGTCCCTCCGCTCACCTACGGCGACCCGGTGATGGTGCCGGTCGTTCGCGCGATCGAGAAGGTGGCGCCGACCAACGCGACAGTTCTTCTGCTTGGAGAGAGCGGTTCAGGAAAGGAGGTCGCCGCACACACGATCCATGTGCGTAGCCCACGCGCGGAAGGCCCGTTCGTCGCCCTCAACTGTGCGGCGGTTTCGGAGACTCTCATGGAAAGTGAAATTTTCGGTCATGAGAAGGGCGCGTTCACGGGCGCGACCGCGACCCGTCGGGGCAGACTGGAGCTGGCGGAGGGGGGCACGCTCTTTCTTGATGAGATCGGCGAACTGAAGCCCGAGCTGCAGGCCAAGCTTCTGCGGGTGCTCCAGGATCGGAAGTTCGAACGGGTCGGCGGATCGCGGACGATGGAGGCGGATGTCCGCTGGATCGCGGCGACGAATCGCGACCTCGAAGGGATGGTACGGGCGGGGCAGTTTCGAGAGGATCTGTATCACCGCCTCGCCGTCTTCCCAGTGCGCCTTCCTCCACTCCGTGAGCGGCGGGAGGATCTTCTCCCCATCGCGGAGTCACTTCTGGCGAAGATCAGCGGGAATCTGGGCCGCCCGCCCCTCAGGCTCGATGCGGATGCCATCCGTGCGATCCAGTCAGCGCGCTGGTCCGGCAATGTGCGGGAACTCGCCAATTCGCTCGAAAGAGCGGCGATCCTCGCCGATGGGGATGTTCTGCGCAGCCAGGATCTCATCATCTCCGATCCTCTGGGTGCGAACCCCGCCCCGGCGGGCGACGCGCTGACTATGGAAGATGTCGAACGGGATGCCATCCGCAGGGCCCTGGCGGCGGTCGGAGGGAACCGGCGGCTGGCGGCGGAATCGCTCGGGATCGGGGTGCGTACGCTCTACGAGAAGCTGAAGAAGTATGACCTGGAGTAGATGAAGACGAGCAGGATGGAGGGGCTTCGGTGCTGCCCCTCCATCCATCTGAGCGGCCGCGCATCGCTACCGCGGCCGCCCGATCCCACCGCCACGGTCATTCGTACCGAAGCGCATCGATGGGGTTCAGCCCCGCGGCCTTCCTCGCAGGGTAGAACCCGAAGAAGACCCCGACCGCCACCGAGAAGCCGATCGCTACCCCTACCGTGAGGCCGGACACCTCGGTTGCCCATCCCATGTACCACCCAAGAGCCGCCGCCCCGCCGATCCCCACAGCCAGGCCGAGCAGCCCGCCGAGAAGACTCAGAACGATGCTTTCGATCAGGAACTGGGTAAGCACATCTCTCCCGCGCGCGCCGATCGCCATGCGGATCCCGATTTCCCGCGTCCGCTCAGTCACCGAAACGAGCATGATATTCATGATCCCGATACCGCCGACGAGGAGCGAGATCGAGGCGATGGCGGCGAGCAGCAGGCTCATCGTTTCGGTCGTACCCTCCGCGGCCTGGGCGAGATCGGTCTGATCCTGGACGGTGAAGTCGTCATCGCCCCCCTCGATCGCATGTGCCTCGCGCAGAATGATCCGGATCTCCTCCTGGGCGGGCTCCAGCACACCCTCCGACGCCGCGGAGGCTACGATCTGCGGGAGGAAAGTGTTCCTCGACAGCCGCGCATTCGTCGTCGTATAGGGCATCAGAATGACGTCGTCCTGATCCTGCCCCCCCGAGCTCTGCCCCTTCGTCGCGAGAACGCCGATCACGTCGAAGACGACATCCCGGATCCGGATCCGCTCACCGACTGCCTCCTGATCCGGGAACAGATTGTCGGCCACCGTCTTCCCGAGCAGCACAACCCGCCGGTTGCCGCGCACATCGGTCTCGGTGAACCACGCGCCGCTCACAGTCGGCCACTCACGAATGATCTCGTAGTCAGTATCCACGCCATTGATGCGTGCGCGCCAGTTCATCCCGCCGGCGACCGCCTGCCCGTTGGCATTCACGACGGGAGAGATGCCCGCGAGCATCGTCGCCTCGCGGCGGACCTTCTCGACGTCCTCCACGGTGAGCCGGGTAAAAGACCCCGCTCCCATGCTGACGCCCGAGGTGTTCGCCGCACCCGGTGTGATGATGATCATGTTCGAGCCGAGCGCAGCAATGGAGGCGCGGATCTGCGACCGTGCACCCAGACCCACCGCGACCATCACGATCACCGCTCCGACGCCGATGATGATTCCCAGCATCGTCAGCAGCGCCCGCATCTTGTTCTTGAGAATACTTTGCGTTGCCACCCGAACCAGATTGGACGTCTTCATGTGGCTCCTGTTCGCGCGGGGTTCAATACGTATTCCGAGGGTCCGGCATCCAGCGCCATCAGCTTCTCCTTCGCATCGAGACGGCGAGACGGGTACTCGACCTTCTCGCTCCCTCCGGTCCGGCCTTCACCACCACCCGACCTCCCTGAATGGTCGGGATCCACGCCTGACCGGGCGCGGATCCCATCCTCCCACCCGGTTATGCTGTTCGGGCTCCGTCAGGGCTGATGACGATCGGGCTCATCACTCTCATCGCGGCTCAGCGCGGGGGGCCGAACCCACCCACCGGGGGGCCGAATCCTCCGCCGCCGCCGGGCATCTGCGAGCCCTGGAAGGGGTTGCTCGCAGCCTGAGGCGCCGCGGCGTCGACCGGGGCCAGGCCGGCTAGAATCTCCAGACCATCGACCAGCCCGGCCCCGGAGATCTCCGTCATCATGCCGTCGCTGATTCCGGCACGGACCTCCATCACCCCGAGCTTCCCATCCTTCAGGAACCAGAGACGGGCGGATGTCGTCGGGGTGGGGTTGGCTGCTGCACCGCCGCCGAGGACGAAGGGGCCCTCGCTCTTCACCGGTGCCGTCGCCACCTCGACCGAGTTCCCTTCCCCGCGCCCCTCTCCGCCAGCCCTGCCACCGACAGGCCCATCTGTTAATTCAGCCGGACCTGCAGAACGACCCTCCGCCCCGCCTCCATTCAGGAGATCAAGCATCGCCGGGTCGGTCAGCTGCGCGATCATCTCGTCGGTCGGCCGGAAGCGGAGAGCCGCGTTCGGCACCAGGAAGACATCTGCGGCGCGCTCGACGATGAAGTCGACCTCGGCAGTCATTCCCGGCACCAGCCGCAGCGATGCGTTGTCGACGGTGATCACTGCGGTGTAGCTGACCACATTCTCCTGCGTCGCCGAAGAGAGCCTGACCTGACGGATCTCCCCTTCGAAGCTGTCATTCGGATAGGCGGATACGGTGAACCGCACCGGCATCCCCGCCGTGATCGAGCCGATGTCGCTCTCATCGACGCTCGCCAGGATCTCGACCCGCGAGAGGTCCGTCGCCAGCAGATAGAGCTGGGGCGCCGACATGCTCGCGGCGACTGTCTGGCCGGGTTCGACATTCCGCTCCACTACCACGCCGTCGATCGGAGAGTAGATCTCCGTGTACGCCAGGTTGCGTGCAGCCTGCTCGAGGGAAACGTCGGCGGAGGTAAGATTCGTCCTGGCGACGGTCACATTGTACCGGGCCTGGTCAAACTCGGCTTCCGTGACGATCTGCTGCTCATAAAGCAGCTTCGTCCGCTCGAAGTCCCGCTCGGCCTGCTCCATCGCTGCCTTTACCCGACCCAGGCTCGCTTCGGCATTCCGCAGCGACTGCTCCTGAAGCATCGGGTCGATCCGGGCGAGGAGCTGCCCCTTCTTCACCTTGTCGTTGTAGTCCGCGTAGAGCTGCATCACCTGCCCGGAGACCTGCGTACCTACCGCCACCGATTGAACGGCGGTCACCCGACCCGTCGAAGTCACGGTCGATTCAACCGATCCGGTCATCAGGACGCCTGTGCGGTAGGGCGACACTGCGGCCGAGTCGTCGCTGGTCAGGAAGCGGGCGCCGAAACCGACCGTCAGGATTGTACCGATGATGGCCAGTGACCATGTCTGTTTTTTCATTCTTTCCTCACTCGTGACGGTCGTGAACCTTCTCTCCGGCAGCCGGCCTCCGACCCGATCCTGAGGTCGCCTGACTGGCCCGGTATA
>CAYRLB010000045.1:1640-21041 GCA_964424945.1 uncultured Gemmatimonas sp. | reverse complement strand
CGGCGGCGTATGCGGTGTTCCTTATCATCCTGATGGCGATTGTCTTCCTGACGGGATACCGGCGGGTGAGCGCGGTTGGGGCGGATTAGGTCGTGCAGAAGCGCGTCAGTCCTGAGTCTTTGGAAAGATGTCGCCGTTTCTCCCTGACTTTTGCCGCTTCCCGGCGGAGTCCCGCGGCGGCCTTGCCTAGTCGGTTCATCGCCACCTGGAGCCGCTTCCTCTTACCCCTCACACGGCCGCTGACGCGTTAGCCGGCAGATTGTCTCTCACACAGCCATCGCGACCAGGGCAGGTGATAGCAAGGAGCCTTATCGGGTCACCGCCGGGTTTGCGAAGAGGCCGACTTTAAAGATCTCGATTCGGGTAAATCCAAGATCATCCTCCTCATAGTTGTAGAACATTGTCGATCCAGGAAACATTCCTCGAAATGGCACGCTATCACCATCTCCGAATTCTGCACTGGCCACAACTTCTCCTGAACCTGGGTCAAATACTTCAAGCACATACAACTGCTCGTCTCCCTGATCCAGCACCACTGCCCCGATCCAGAGCAGACCCGTGCTATCGACGGCAGTAAGCACTACTCGAGGACGCCCGGCATGAGGATTCTGCATTGGTCCATCAGAATCCGGCGAACGCCTGGTTGTCCAGCTACTTTCCCGCGCTATCGTCTTTATCAACCGACCAGAAAGCGTCCACTGCTCAAGAAGTAGCCGTCCTTTCTCCATCTCGAATCGGGGAATCCACACTGTTCCCCCGCCCCCGTCGGTGCTCGTACTACCGAGGTAATAAAAGTTGTTTCGCAGGCTTGGCGGCATTGAACCAAACGCGTTCTCCAGCCTCCCCTCTCCATCCATGACATAGGCCTGATGACCGGAACTGCGATCGACTAATGTCGGGCCGGTCGTTACTACCCGACCTTCCCCATTCACGTGCATTGCATCAGGCCAACGTCCCGCATGAAGCCCCTGAAAGGTTCGGCCATACTTCAAATCACGATCCAGGACTGTCCAGCGGTTCTCGTCGTCGACGACAAAAAGGCTGTCTCCCCGGCCAATAAACAGTAGCATGTCACCAGTTCCGGCAAACTCTCCTGGCCCTTTCCCCCGTCGACCGAAAGTGCTTACAACTTCTCCGCTTGCGTTCCACCGTATGACCTGCCCGAACTGGGACACACCTGTCGGCGTGTAGAACGAGCCGTCCGACGCTCGAACCACCCTTGTGGAAGGAGCTGAAAAGCTATCGGTAACCGACCCACCGAGAACGGTCACATGCGTATCTTGAACTATCACACATGGATTCATCCTTCTCCCGCGAACTACCAGTGTGTCGCTCGAGGAGGTGGGCGGCCTTGGCGAATACATACAGTCTTCAAGGGCCGCCGGAAGACCATCTTCCCGTAGCCAGGATGATCTCTCTACGCTCTGAGGACTGCCTCCGTCAGCGGTGCACGCGACTAAAGATAGACAGATCAGAACTGTAGACGCCCTGATACATCCAACGGCGGTGCGGCTTCGACAGACGACGGGAGAAAGCGAACTGGTATCGAAAGACAATGATTGCATGGAGTCGTTGCGACTTTTGGAAGGAACTGTGGGCTACTTCATGCGGTTCATGGTCTCGCACTCGCAAGCGAGCCGGAGCTGGGTTTGCCTGGCCAATGTTCATTCCAGCCGCTTAACCTTGCTCCCCGCACTGCTTCTTCATCCTACTATGGCTCGCGCTCTTGCAAATGAAGCTGAAATATTGTCTGCCAATTAAATCCCAGTTCGTCGACCTGGTTTTTCACCACTCGCTGCGTCCCCGGAAGGTGCGTGTCGAACGGCGTCTCAGTTACAGACTCGATGATCGCCGATGCGAGAACGACTCCTCCGTCCGGGTCAATAACCTCTAACCGGAGGTCGAGTGGGATATCGTCTACCGCAGGGTCTACGCGCGCCTCTGCCTGTTCCCCAAGTGCCCAGTCACTGACGACGGCTCCTACCCAGATTAGCCCAGTCTCATCCACCCAGAGCAAAGGGTACTCGGGATATTGCCTTGTCTCGAGTGGCGCACCATCATCGTGTAGATGGAGCCGGAATCCTTCTTCCGGGGCGCCGGGAAGAACTCGATGGATAGTTCTCAACAGTTCACCACTCGTTGTCCACTCCTCTAGACTTAGCTTTCCGGGAGTCCCTTGGCGTGGAGTGACCCAGAACGTACTAGGACCGCTAGCCGCGATCGCCGGATAGTCCGCAAAGCCGCTCCCTTCGGAGTAGTTCTTTATTCGGGCTAACAATTCACCTTTGAGGTTCCGCGTGTGAATTGTGTACGGTCCCCCCTCACCGCTGTCGCCCCCTGCCGAAACTATCGTTCCGTCACTCATGACCAGTAGCGCGCTTCGGCTTCGCGCGGTGGCAGCGGAGAAGCTCCGAACGAAACGAAGATCCATTGTGAACACCGACCATATATTGCGGCGATCAACAACGTACAAGCTATCGGACTTTGGAGAGGAGAGTATAAAAAAATTATGACCCCCCGGCAGCTCGCCAGGTCCTTCACCAGTCTTGTCATACGATCTCACCAGAGTCCCGTCTGCCCCCCATACCAGCAATTTTTGCTTGGAATTGGCTCCCGCTCCAGTTACATATCGACCATCCGCCAACAGCCATGCGTAGTGATCCGGGGGCGGGAAGGAATCCGATACAGTAGCACGAAGCTGCGCAATAACGTCCGACATCTTTATGACGCAGGGATATGAGGCGCTTCGATCAATCGTTACAACCTTGGCCCTGTTCGGCTCGCCACGGCGGCATGGCGAAGCATATTCATCAGGTATGGCGCTGCTCCAAGAATCCGGAGGAGCGCTCTGGTTATACCTTTCGCACCCGGTGCTCATGACTATGACCCATGCCGCGGCAAATCTTGCTAAAATCAGTTTGATTTGCATTGTTCAAATTGCAGCACTCTTGAGGTGAGCTCCAAGGATACAGCCACTGAGACGGCTGCGATTGTAAAGGCTGTCGAGAGCACCCTCTCGAAGTTCATACCCATCTTCATCGAGTTCCTTTCTGGATCGATTCAATAGGAATAGCGCACGACACTCTGAACATGGAGCTCGTCCGGCTCGACAGCCCACACCGCATCCTTCTGAATCGCTACGAGCATACCGCGGTCATGAGTAAATTGTCCTACTTCTCGACCTTGCGGATCAAGTACACGATATTCATGAAGGTTCTTCGAAAAGCGCCTTGAGAGCCACGACTTCACCGCTAGCGAGATTCCAGACTTTGAGTTGATAGGCTGTTCCGGTGGACTCGACAAACAGAGTCCGGCTTCCATCCGGCGACCAGCTGGGAACGGGGAGTGGCTGCGGCCGGTCGAACTCGTGTTCGGCGACGATGGCTTCGGACGCCATCTCCATCACTTGCAGCTTTCCGGAAGACCGCGTCCGGGTATATAGAAGAAGCCGTGTTCGATCGGGGGACAGACTGACCGGCCGCGGGGGGGCGATCAGAAGCTCGGTCGCTATCTCGACCTCCTGACGATCCAGGTGGACATCCGCACAACCGGTGATCGACGCGAGCATCAATCCGATGGCGCATAGATGGATAGAGCGAAGCGCGCGCGCCCGGAGCCGCTTGGTTCGATCCCCTTCGGTCGGCTCCGCTGCAAGTCCTGGAAATGACATGGTCCAGATCCCCTGTCGCTGAAAGGCTTTGGCGGCCATTCAGTCCCGATATTCGAGAGTATGCCTGCAGCCGTTGGAACGCAGCCCGGGGGCGTCCGGGTAAATCTGAGAGGAAATCATCCCGCCGAGAGCGGGGTAGTCTGTTCATTACTGCAGAATGCTTGGTGGGACGCCTGCAGGGTACAATCCAGCTTTGGAACACGCAAGGTTCTTGTGCGGCAACTTCTGCAACCGGAGAAACCGCCTTAGCCGCCCTGCGGTTCTGATCTTGCCAGTTGAAGCCGCCAGACACAGTATCTCTGGAGGCGTCCTCTCCATCTTCCGTCGGCGTACTCCCCTCCTGAACTGGACGTGTGCGGGGGCCCGAGGCAGGGGTATCACGGGCCACGTGGACCGGCTCTTCAGTGCCTGCCATACTATCGAGTGGGTGGGTGTCACGTAGCACAAGAATCGGCCAGACGGATCTGTCTCGGATGAAACCCGGCCGGAACCAGCGAATGGAAGCCCCGGGCTCCGCCGTCAGGGCACGGCCCGATAGACGGAGCCGGCTCCCACCGCAGAAGAATCCGTAATGCACTCCCGACGACCAGAGAACAGCGAGCGGGCGGAAGGCGCACCCGGCGCGGTCGACATGAATCCCCGCCGCATCCTCTTCTGGGTCTATCTCGGCCGCATCAGCTTCGCAGCGTCGCTCCTTCTGCTCACCCCAGTCGTCGATGGCGGGCCCTACCTCGGTCTCCCGACGATCCTCGTCCTGTTCACGCTCGGTTCGTACATCTTCAGCCACATCCGGCATCGCCCGCTGACGTGGCCCTTCCTGTACTCGCAGGTCGTTTTCGATGCGATCCTGCTGACCGGCGCTGTGTATCTGACCGGGGGGCGGGCGAGCATCTTCGCACCCCTCTACATTCTCGTCATCAGCGCCGGCGCCCTCCTGCTGCCCATGCGCGGAGGCATCTTCCTCGGGCTTCTGACGAGTCTGCTGTACTTCACGGCGGCGGTGGCGACCTCCGGGACGATCGATCCAGGAGTGACGCTCCTCGCTCTTCTCATTGCCGTCATCGCCGCGGTCACGAGCTACCTCGGCGACCGCCTGCGCAAGGCGGGCGCGGCGCTGGGCGAGGCTCAGACCGAGCTGCGGCTCCTGCGTCTCGGTACCGACGACATCCTCGCGACGATCGGTACCGGCGTGATCATGATAGATGGCGAGGGAAGGCTCGCCTATGCGAACCCGGCCGCCGTCGACATGCTCGGCATCCTGCCTGACCAATGGTTAGGGAGCCCCGTCCTCGACGAGCTCGACCGCATCGCACCCGGCCTCGGCGACGTCATCCGGCGGACGGCTTCGACGCGCACCCCCATCCGCCGCTTCGAAACCGAACCCCTCGCGGACGAGACTTTCGTGCTGGGTGTGAGCACCACTCTGCTCGCAGCTACGGAGGAGACGAATCCGCCGGTTACGGCAATCTTCCAGGACATCACTCAGAGGAAGCGGGTCGAAGGGCTCCGTCGACGTGCCGAACGCCTCGAAGCCGTCGCCGAGCTGAGCGCGTCGCTCGCGCATGAGATAAAGAATCCGCTCGCCTCCATCCGCAGCGCTGTCGAGCAGCTCGCGGCGGGTGAGCTCGACCCGGACGACATCCGGATCCTCAGCTCGCTGATCGTCCGCGAAAGTGATCGGGTGAGCCGGCTGCTCGGAGAGTTCATCGACTTTGCGAGGGTCAAGGTGACCGCGCCGGAACCGGTCGACTTTACCGCACTCGTTTCAGGCGTCGTCGACATGGTCCGCGCGCACCCGGATTCCCACGGAGCGGAGATGACTATCTCCCTCGAGTCGTCGGAGACGCCTGTGCTTATCCGCGGTGACGAGGACCTTCTCCACCGCGCAGTCTTCAATCTCGCCCTGAACGCAGTCCAGTGGGCGGGAGTCGGCGGGCGGGTCACGCTGTCGCTCGGGGAGGTGCGCTCAGACCTTCTTTCCCCGGCGCTCGGCACCTTCAGACTCGTCCGCCTGGCCGTTCGCGACAGCGGCCCGGGAGTGCCGGAAGAGATCCGGGAGCACATCTTCGACCCCTTCTTCACACGCCGCCAGGGAGGGACCGGGCTGGGCCTCGCGCTGGTGCAGCGGGCTGTGGAAGCTCACGGCGGAGCGATTTTTGTCGATAATGAACATGGAGGCGTCGGCGGGGCAGTTTTCTCGCTCTACCTGCCGACCCTGCCGCTTGGCCCTTCGACCATGGAGGCATCTTCCTTCCTTGCAGAGGCGAACGAGTTGTGACCAGGCCCCGGATGCTGATCGTCGATGACGAGACGGCGATTCTCGATACGCTGAGGATCCTGCTGAAGCGGGAGGATTACGAGATCTTCACCGCCTCGAGCGGCAGGCAGGGCGTGGAGCTGATCGCCGAGGTGCGTCCCGACTTCGTGCTCACCGACATCCGCATGCCGGGGATCGGCGGGATCGAGATCCTGAAGGCGGCGCACGAGCTGGATCCGAACATCCCGGTGATCCTTATGACCGCGCAGGCCTCGCTGCAGAGCGCCATCCAGGCGGTGAACCAGGGGGCGTTCCACTACATCCAGAAGCCCTTCTCGAACGATGAACTGCTGGTCATCTGCAGGCGAGCGGTCGAGTCGAGGCAGCTGAAGCGCGAGAATCAGGCGCTGAAGAGGGAGATACGTCGCCGCGACGCCTCCGAGACGAGCCGGCCCGTCGGCAGGAGCCCCGGCTTTCTGGAGGTGGTGAAGCTCGCCGAAACGGTTTCGCCGACCGACTCGACGGTCCTCATCTCGGGTGCATCCGGCACGGGCAAGGAGGTGCTGGCGCGATACATCCACAGTCTGTCTGATCGGAGCGCCGGGCCCTTCATCTCCATCAACTGCGGTGCGCTCCCCGAAAGTCTTCTGGAGTCGGAACTCTTCGGTCACATCAAAGGCTCCTTCACCGGCGCGCTCCGCGACAAGCAGGGTCTTTTCGTCGCGGCAGAAGGCGGCACCTTCTTTCTGGATGAGGTGGGCGAGATGACCCCGGCGACGCAGGTGAAGGTGCTCCGCGCGTTGCAGGAGCGTGAAGTCGTGCCGGTTGGAGCGACGGAGCCGATCCCGGTTGATGTGCGAATCATCGCCGCGACGAACCGGGATCTTGAAGAGGAGATCCGGCGTGGCTCCTTTCGGAGCGACCTCTACTACCGCCTCAACGTCATCACCCTTCATCTGCCCCCGCTCAACGAAAGGCGGGAAGATGTCCCCATTCTTGCGGATCACTTCCTTAGCCGGTTCGCGGCGAGCAGACAGCGCACACCGCCCCGACTTTCCGCGGAAGCGTTGACGGCC
The DNA here is from genome assembly GCA_964424945.1 of uncultured Gemmatimonas sp. GTDB lineage: Bacteria > Gemmatimonadota > Gemmatimonadetes > Longimicrobiales > Longimicrobiaceae > WHSP01. The sequence goes on along the minus strand of CAYRLB010000045.1, from coordinate 14,038 downwards.
CTGCAGGCGTACGACTGGCCGGGGAACGTTCGGGAACTGGAGAACGCCCTCGAACGGGCGGCAATCCTGACCCATGATGGGGAGATCACGTCGAGCGCGTTACCGGCGCGGGTGACGGCGGAGAAGCGGCGTCCGCTCGTGTCAGAGAGCCTTCCGGCGAACCCGACCCTCGAGATTATCGAGAGGGCATATGTTCTCTGGGTTCTGCAGTCGGAGGGCGGCAACAAGAGCCGCGCGGCGGAGGTGCTGGGGATCGATCCGTCGACACTGTATCGGAAGCTGCTTCGCTACGGGATCCAGGAGTGAGAAGGGCGCGGCGACTGAGGATTGTGGCGGTCGGTGACGCTCCGGTCAGGGTAGAGGTCGGGACAGCGCTCGCGGAGCGGCTCCGCACGCTGGTCGGTCTTCCTGTCACGCTCGATAAGGCCTCCTTTCGGCGAGCGGGGGAGGGAGCGCAGCTGCTGCAATCGACGGAGCCGCCCGAGGGCGCCGGGACAGACCAGCGGCTCCAGGCGTCCTCGAACGACCTCGTCGATATGCTCATCGGCGACTATCCGGAGAAGCCGGGTGAGTGGATTCTCGGCCTGACGGCTCATGATCTCGCGGCCCCCGGCCGATCGCACGTTTTTGGCGAGGCGACACTGGGCGGGCAGTGGGCAGTCGTGTCTACCGCACGCCTCGGAGCACCGGGGCAGCCCTCTCCAAGACTGATCGAGAGACTCTGCAGGGAGGCGCTTCACGAGGTCGGCCATCTGGCCGGGTTGGAGCATTGTGCGAGTGCGGAAGGGTGCGTTATGAGCCCCGCGGCCAGTGTGTCGGCAATCGATTCGAGGCCGCCGGAATTCTGCAGTTGCTGCCGCGCAACATTCGTTCAGAAAGAAGGTTGAAGGATGGCCTCCGGCCGGTTAGCTTGACCGGACATCCACGAACACGTCCACCTCTGAGACGCGGGTTCCGCCTGCATTACTTCTTCCCCGAAATCTGGGACAGATGCCGCGAAACTCAGCCCCGTCGCTCCGCCAGATCTATGAGGAATGGGTCGAGGATCAGATCGAAGATTACAAGGACAGCGTAAACCGCTCCGACCTTCTTCGCCTGGCAGATGAAGTGGTTGAGGATCTGCGCGTCAACGCCGGCGGACAGTACCAGCTGACGGAGATGCTCCTCTGGACCGCGGTGGACCGGAAGATCTTCAAGCTCCTCAAGCTGCCCGGCTACCGGACCTGGTGCAGCGCCCGCAGGTCCGCGGCGCCTCCCAGCTTTACGCTGGAGCCGAAGGAAGATCCTCGCGCGGTCGAAACCCCTCCCGAGGCGCCGCCTGTTCCGATCGAGATCCTCGCACGCTGATCTTCCACCCCGTAATCGGGTTTCCCGGCGAAGGCGGGGACCCAGCTGTTTAGGGGGAAGGACCGGTAGCCCACCCCTCGGCATCGGCGGATTCCCGCTGGATCCCCCTTCCCCATCATCCAGGACCCTTTCCAACGGACCTTCAGGGCTCCAAGGCCGCCGACCGGCTGATGTGAGGCGGGGTCGCCCCTGACCCTGCCCTTGCCTTACGCCCCCCTTTTCGGCCATCCTCCTCATCGCAGGAATCGCCCGGCGCTGGTCGCAGCGCAGGAGCCGACGCCTCTTCGCCGCCTTCTGCATCCCATCGATCCTTTGCATCGACCGGAACAGGTCCTCTCATCGTCGCAGCGTTCCGTCGCCGTTGTCGGCGGAGGGATGGCCGGCCTCACCGCAGCCTATCGCCTTATGGCGCGCGGTTACCGTGTGACGCTGCTGGAGGCGAAATCCCACACCGGCGGCCGTGCCTTCACCGACGAGCTGGACGGGTACCGGATCGACACCGGCGCCCAGCTCGTCGGGTCGATGTACGAGCGATTTCTGGCGCTCGTCGACGAGATCGGCTTGAGTGATCGGCTCCACCGGGTGCCCGGCCGGGACGCGCTCTGGCGCGACGGCCGCGCCCACGAGGTGGTGCTCGGCTCTGTTACGAGCATGATCGCATCGGGAGGCCTTCCGATCTCCACAAAGATGAAGATGGGGGCGACTTACGCTCCTTTCCTCGCTCGGAACCAATCCACGCTGAACCTGCACTTTCCGGAGCGCGCAGCTGCGGCCGGATTCGATGTGGAGTCGATCGCGGCGTGGGGCGAACGGGAGATCGACAGGACCTTCGTGCGCTCGCTCGTCTATCCGCAGCTGGCCGCCTATTACGGCGCGCTCCCCACCGAAACCAGCGCGGGCTTCTACCACATCCTTGCCCGCTACGGGATGGATGTGAAGCTCTTCTCGATGACGCGGGGGATCGGGGAGGTAGCGGATCGGCTCGTTGAGCGGATCCGTGAGGGCGGTGGTGATGTGCGGCGCGGAGAGGAGGTCGTCGGGATCGAGATCGCAGGGGAGGGAGTGCGCATCAGCACGGCGGCGGGCACGATGTCCTTCGACGGTGTTGTCTCGGCGGTTCCGGCGACCACCCTCGCACGGATTCTCGCGGGGGCGCCGTCGGCCCTCGGCGAGTGGCTCGATGGGGTGAGCTACCGTCCGAGCATCTCGGTCGCCCTGCTTCTCGATTCTCCTACTCCGGTCAGGTACTTCGGGCTATCCTTCCCGGAGGGGGAGAACCGTCAGCTCTCGACGATCTGCATTCAGGAGAACAAGTGTCCCGCTCTGGTGCCGGCCGGGAAGGGTCTGATGCTCCTGCTGCCGCTCGCGGAGGCGATGCCGGAGCTGATCGGGATGGAATCACGCGATATCGTCGACCGGCTCCTTCCTGAAGCGAAGCGGGTCTTCCCGGATCTGGGCCGGCGGGTCGTACGTGCGCGAGTCTATCGCTGGCGTGAGGGCGCCCCGGTCTTCTATCCCGGCTATCTTCACCACCTCGCACGCTTCCGCGAGGGCGCCATCGAAGGTACCCTTCCTCTGGCACTCGCAGGGGATTTCCTGCACACTCCGTCGGTTGAAGGATCGATTATATCAGGCGAGCGGGCCGCCGACCGGCTTCACCGCCGCCTCGCTGGAGAAGAATGACTGCTTTGAAAGATATACAGGGAGCTTCGGCGTTCGAGCCGGAGGTATGGGACTCGTTGTCACTAGCGGAACGTCGCGACGCGCTTGCTGAGGCGATCGCGGAAGGCCTCGGCGATGGCGTGGGCGTGCGATCCGTGACGATAGAGCTCGGGCCGATCAGCCGTGAGTACGATCTCACCGTCCTCGTCGAGACCGACGTAGGACGCCTGCGGACCCCGCTCTGGTCACACGCCCGCGCACAGATATTCGTCGACCGCTCGATCCACGCCGCGAACCGCGCGCAGATCGGGCCGTCCGTTGCGGTGCGCGATGCGGTCGAACGGCTCCGTACCCGCATCGCGGTACCCTATCGTCTGGAAAGCCGGGGCCTGACCTTCGAGCAGACGCCTGAAGAAGGCGTCGCCCGCACCTGGACGGCGGAGCATTCGCGTTTCCGGAAGCGGACTGCTGTCACCCGGGAAGATCTCGTCGAGCGCGCGGCGGACCTCGATGTTCGCGATCTGCTCGCGCACTTCTACAGCGGGCCTTCGATCCGCCTGGTGTCGCCGGAGGGCGAATCCTTCCTCCTCAATGAGGCGGTTGAGGTGGAGGGGGAGCTGGTGACGCTCTGCCGGTCCTGCTCCCACTGGTCGCCCGGGTCCGCCGAGGTATGCGGAAAGTGTGGCGGGAGCGCGGTGGATACCATGGTGGCCGCACGTCCGCCGAAGAGGTAGCAGCGGAGACAGGGGCCGCCGCCACCCCGGTGGGCGGCCCCCTGCCAACGATCGCTACGACAACCGGGTGACGATTACACGCAGCCGCGAAGGAGCCGGCAGCCCCCCCACAGTTACCCGGAACCCGCCCGTCCCCGCCGAGCCCGTCCCCGTCCGCAGATAGGCCGCGGACCCGCCCTGCAGCGAGAATTCGCAGCTCTGCGAGGACGATCCCAGCCTGCACGATGTCTGGCTTCCTGAATTCACCAGACCATAAACCTGCAGCGGGAACTGCGTGAAGAAATTGCCCGGCCAGAGGTTCCCTGCAGCCGGGTAGATGCTCCGGAAGTTCCAGCTGCGGATCTCATACTCGGGCGGTACTGCAACACCGCTGTCATCCAGATAAATCGCGGCGCTCCAGTCGGCGATCCAGGGTCGCGGATCGGTGCCGAGAACCCTCTCCAGATTTGTCAGCCCCGAAGTCGTGGCATTTACGAGTGACCTCCAGAACGCCTGTTCATCACCGCCTCGACGGTCCGCCGCATACCGCAGGAAGTACCAGGCGGCGCCCCGCGTTTCCAGCAGGTCGGCGCCTATGAGGCTGGTGTGCGAAGGCTGCCGCAGCATGGACGCCAGCCTGTCCAGATTCGCGAGCTGAAAGCGCGAGAATTCGCTGCGCGCCAGAGGATTGTTCTGAAAGGAACGTGCGTCCAGGTTCTCACGGGGATTCAAACCGGACTGATCAAAGAACATCAGCTCCTCTGCGATGTGGCTGAGGCCTTCATTCAACCAGCTCTCCTCCCACACCATCGAGTTCGTGATGTGGAGCCGCCGGGAATCATTGACCAGATGCTGGAACTCATGGACGATGACCGCCGGCGCGTGCCGCTTCACGAAATCCACGCTGAACGCCCTCGCGCTGTATTCACCATCCGCATCGCTCCCCCGCACCGATCCGGTCGGGTCGGGCACGAGCAGGTAGAACATCTCGGCGGCATTGCTTCCCGCGCAGGCGCTGCGGCCGGAGGTGGGGAAGAGATCGCGATTGTAGAAGAAGCCGCCGACAAAGGAGCCCTGGTTCCCGATCCCCGAGTTCTCGCGCCGCTGGTTCACCGCCATGGTGAAGAAGATGTAAACCCTCCCATTCCCGTCGATGTCCGTCGGCTCGCCGAAGGTCGAGGTGACGAGAGGCCAGATCTCATTGTCGAAAAGGGCACCGAACTCCCGGAAGTCGGCGTCGGTGTACCCATCCGCGGGGTTCAGCGTGTCCTCAACCAGGATCGCGCGCTCGCTGACCAGCCGCACCCGGGCGCCGCGTCGATCGATGTCCTGCGCGCTGCACCCGTCTTCGCTCCTCGTCTCGACGTTGAAGTTGAGGAGCTGCCCTTCGCTCGCCTGGAGCGCGGGGCGGGTCGGCATCAGTGCGGCGGAAGGGCCGCCCAGCCTCGGTTCGAGCCGCGCCGACACATCGCGGCGCATCCGCTCGTGGAACGCTTCGCTGGCCGTGGGGCGGAGCTGGCCGGGCAGTGTCGCCTGGGGGGCGAGAAGGGGCGTCGGAGGGCCGAAGGATGTGCGCAGCCCGGTCGCCGTGACCCGCGTCTGGAGACGCGCCGGGGCTGTCGAACCGCTATTGACAATGACGACCGAATACTCGCCATTCGCCGGAAGACAGATGGCGGACGCATCGTTCCCGGCGAAAGTTCTCGGAACGCCGACCTGGAAGGTCTGCGACTCATCCGGATCGCACGTCGGGGGGCCCGTCAGCGGCATTGCGACATTCACGATGGCTGAGGCCTCGCCCACGTCGTGCCGGGCGATGATCCGCGTCGTGCCTACCGCGTTCCCGGTGACGACCCCGCCCGCAGAAACCGTCGCAACCGCTTCATCCTCGCTCGACCACTGGAAACTCTGCCCGGGTACCACCTTGCCGGTGACGTCATACACATTCGCGCCGAGAACGAGATTCGATCCGACGGCGATCGTCTGCTCGTCATACCGGTTGCTGTTCAGGAGAATCCGCACTTCGGCCCCCTGCAGATTGGGACTTGTCCCATCGGCGCACGAGGCGAGCACCGCTGCCAGCACGAGGGCGGCGGCCCGGCCGGTCACCCTTCCCACTCTCATCATGGACGAAGTACTCCGAAAGATTGAACCGTGACGGCCGCCGGTCCCTGCACCCAGACCTTCTGTCCGACCCGGAATTCATTGGGGATCCCTGTGAGGAGGATCAGATCTCCCTCCGCCGTGCGCAGCTGCGCCTCGCGCCCCTGGAGTTGAATGATCTCTCCGACCATCACCCCTCTTCCATCGACCATCCCGATCTCGTACGCTGCAACATCGATCTCTGCATCTGCGAGCGGGTCGGTTGCGGAAGCTCGGCTTCCCGAGACAGAAACCTCTAGTCCGGCGAGCCGCGAAAGCTCACCGCGCAACGCGCCGGCGAGTCGGATCCGACGTCCATCGCCGGTCTCGAGCATGACCTGTTGATTAACGGGAGCGGAGCCCACTACCCGGACGATCCCTGAGACCTCCGCCAGGCCGCCCGCTCCTCTGGGTATCGAGTCGGCTGGTTCTGGTCGCGGCGTACATGCCGCAGCCATCATCCCGACGATGAGCAGCATCGATGACAACTTCATAAGTTTACTCGATGAGGGGAGTCCGCGAGCGAGGGGCGTCCGTAAGTGGATCGATCCGCGTGACTGCTCGTGTCACAAAGCGGACCACCGGCAAGCAGGGGATGACGGTTGCTGCAGCTCCCCCGGATCGTATTGTGCGATCACACCAGTCGCACCGCCGGAGCTCTTCACCGACCAGGCCGGTAATATCCGGGAAAGTCGGACGAGTCAGGCCCGGCGATCCGAAGCCGCCGCCCGGCATCTGCCGGCGTCGAGCGCTCAAACCTTTCACGGCCCTACGGGAGTCCGGGTAGTGTGCAGAGCGGTACCCGTGCTATCTTCACGGCCGGCGGAAACAACATCGTACAGCATCACTCTATCCGAGTTCCGATGACCGGGATGCCCACCAAGCGGGACTTTCTGGCTATTCCAGACTTCTCCCTTGAGGAGCTGGAGGCCACACTCGACCTCGCTGCGCGGATGAAAAGCGGGGAATTTTCGACTCTTCCTCTTACCGGACGAACGCTGGCGATGATCTTCGCCAAGAGTTCGACGCGGACGCGGGTCTCATTCGAGGTGGGTGTCGCGCAGCTGGGAGGGCATCCGCTCTTCCTGTCGTCGCGCGACATTCAGCTGGGACGCGGCGAGCCGATCAAGGACATGGCGCGCGTGCTCTCCCGATACGTTCACGGCATCCTCATCCGTACCTTTTCGCATGAGGAGGTGGAGGAACTTGCCCGCTATTCGGACGTGCCTGTCATCAACGGCCTCACGGATAGATTGCACCCCTGCCAGGTGATGGCGGACATGCTCACGATCCGCGAACATGTCACGTCAGACCTACCGTCGCTGACGGTGGCGTGGATCGGGGACGGGAACAACATGGCGAATTCGTGGATCAACGCGGCGTACCGCTTCGGCTTCCGGCTTCGCCTCGCCGTCCCCGAGGGGTACGAGCCCGAAGCCGAGCTCGTGGAGCGCGCGCGTACCGTCACCGAGGTCGTGATCACCCGCGACCCGGCGGAGGCGGCCGAGGGCGCGGATGTGGTCAATACCGATGTCTGGGCGTCGATGGGCCAGGAGGATGAGGCGGAGGAGCGTACCGCCGACTTCGCCGGCTACCGCGTCGATGACGACCTGATGGCGCGCGCCTCGGACCGCGCCATCTTCCTCCATTGCCTCCCGGCGCACCGGGGAGAGGAAGTGACAGAGAGCGTACTTGAAGGGCCCCGCTCGCGCATCTTCGAGCAGGCCGAAAACCGTCTGCACATCCAGAAGGCCATCATGACACGCTTGATGACCCCCGAGGCCGACCGATGACGAACAGAGCCGGAATCCGTCGGACGCCACTCCACGAGGAGCATGTAGCGGCGAAGGCGAAGCTCGTTCCCTTCGCCGGCTACGAGATGCCGATCCAGTACCCGAGCGGCATTACGGCGGAGCACGCCGCAGTACGTACCGGCGCGGCGCTCTTCGACGCGTCGCACATGGGCGAGTTCGACGTCCGCGGGCAGGGTGCGCTCGATCTCGTCCAGTACGTCACCACCAATGACGCATCCACACTTGAGATCGGGCAGGCGCAGTACTCCATCCTCCCCGCCGAGGATGGAACGCTGCTCGACGATCTGATCGTCTACAAGCTCGCCGATGAGCATTACATGCTGGTGGTGAACGCGGGGAACAGGGCGAAGGATTTCGAGTGGATCTCCCGCTTCACACCGCGCTTCGAGGCGTCACTCACCGACCGCTCCGACGAAGTGGCCCTCCTGGCGCTGCAGGGCCCGGCCGCGCAGACGGTACTTTCACGCCTCACCGAGATGCCCCTCGACCGAATCGGCTACTATCGGTCCGAGAGGGGCGTCGTGCATGGGGCGGAGGCTCTCGTCAGCCGGACCGGATATACCGGTGAGGACGGCTTCGAGCTGTATGTGTCGAACGATGGTGCTGCTCCGCTCTGGCGCGCGATCCTGGAAGCCGGAGCGCCGGAAGGTACGATCCCCGCCGGACTCGGTGCGCGCGACTCCCTCCGCCTCGAGATGGGGTACCCCCTGTACGGGAACGACCTCGACGAAACGCGTACCCCCTTCGAAGCCGGGCTCGCCTGGATCACGAAGCTCAACAAGGGCGACTTTACCGCTCTCGAAGCCCTTCGCGACGTCAAGGTGAAGGGCGTGTCCGAGAAGCTGGTCGGGTTCAGGCTTCTCGAGCGCGGTTTCCCGCGTCGCGGCTATGCGATCAGCCAGGACGGAGAGGTCGTGGGGCAGGTCACGAGTGGCACGCTGAGCCCCTCTCTTGGGGTGGGCATCGGCATGGGCTACGTCGCGACCGCCGCCGCGGCACCCGGCTCCCCGATCGAGATCATCATCCGCGGACAGCCAGTGCCCGCCGAGATCGTGAAGCCGCCCTTCTACACCGAAGGATCCCTTCGTCGATGACGGGCGGGACCTTCCACGGGGATATTCCGTGAAGGAGCTGGTCGTCATCACGACGGACGAGCTGGAGCCGGCCGTCCGCGCCCGAGCCGCTTTCTCTGCGGCCGGTTATGACGTCGAGCTGCTCACCGCAGGTGAATCCCTGGGCGATGTCGCAGGCGAGCCCATCCTGGTCATCCTGTCCGGCGGGGTCCGTGAGGCGCGCGGAAGCGAGCTGATTCGCGATGCGCGGCGGCGCGGCAGGCTGCCGATCATCGGCCTCCTCGAAGCGACGGACGAAGCGAGCAGAGATACCTGCCGACAGCTCGGCATCAGCGAGTGCCTGACGAAGCCGGTCGACTACGAGGAGCTGCTGCGCCTCGGTCGCCGGCTTATCGAACGGGAGCGGCTGCGGGGAATCACCGGCATCATCGGCGAAACCGATGTGATGGAGGAGGTTCTCGAGCGGGTGGTCCAGTTCGCGTCGGTCGATTCGACGGTTCTGATCCAGGGCGAGAGCGGAACGGGTAAGGAGCTCGTCGCGCGTGGATTGCATGCCCTTTCCCGCCGGCGCCACAAGCCTTTCATCGCGGTGAATGTCGCCGCGCTTCCCGAAACCCTTCTCGAAAGTGAGCTGTTCGGGCACGAGAAGGGCGCCTTCACGGGGGCTGCGTCCCTCCGGAAGGGGCTGTTTGAGCTCGCCCAGGGGGGCACGATCTTCCTCGACGAGATCGGCGAGATGCCTCTCACCACCCAGAGCAAGCTGCTCCGGGTGCTGGAAGAGCGCGAATTCCGCCGCGTCGGAGGCGAGGAGCTGCTGCGTGTGGACGTCCGGGTCATCGCCGCGACGAATCGGGACCTTCGCGAACAGGTCGAGCGCGGAGAGTTCCGGCGCGACCTGTACCACAGGCTCTACGTCCTGCGGATCTATATCCCGAGCCTCAAAGAGCGAGGGGAAGATATCCCTCGCCTCATCGAGCAGTTCGTCCGCGAGTTCAGCCGGCAGCACGACCGTCCCTTCCCGGGACTCGACCCGGAAGCATTGCGGATCCTCGCCGAATACGAATGGCCGGGTAACGTTCGCGAGCTCCGCAACCTGGTAGAATCGATGGTGGTGCTGGCCCACGGCACGCCGATCCGCCCGGAGGACATCCCCCCGGAGGTCCGCTTCGGTCATACGCCGCGAAGTTATCTGCCGGTGCATGTCGAATCGCAGCCCCAGGCGGAAGGGGTCGCGACGAACCCGCCACAACTGGAGTTCATCCTCCGCACGATCTTCGACCTCAAGCTCGACGTCGAGGATCTCCGTCGGGAGATGGAGGACTTCAGGCTCCGGCAGAACCGGGGGATCGAGGTGCCCTACAATTCACCCTGGGCCGGATTGCCTCCGCCGCCCTCCTCCGCCGGCCCCATCTTTCAGACGTCAGGGGACGATGCGGAGGCGGAGGAAGAAGAGTCGCTGGAGCCGGAGGGGGTTGTCGTCTATCGGCCGGGTATGACGATGCAGGAGCTGGAGCGGGAGGCGATCCGCTCGGCGCTTCAGGATGTCCGCGGGAACCGCAGGCGGGCGGCGGAGATGCTCGGAATCGGGGAGCGGACGCTCTACCGGAAGATCAAGGAGTATCACCTGGAGTGAGCAGGCTGCTCACGGCATCCTGCAGCTCCTCCATGCCCAGGCCGGTTACGGACGATGCGGCGATGACCTGCCCCGGGTCCACCCCCAGGTCGTCCGTGATCGAGCGGACGATTTCCTTCCGCCGCTGGGTGCCGAATTTGTCCGCCTTCGTGAGCACGAAAAGTGTCGGCATCTCGAGCTGTTGCAGCTGCTGGATCGCGACCAGATCGTCGATGGTCGGGCCATGCCGGATGTCGATCAGCTGCACGACTCCGCGAAGCTCGTTCGTTCCGTTCATGAAGCTGGTGAGGACCTTCCCCCATCTTTCGCGCATCTCCGCCGAGGCCCGGGCGTAGCCATACCCCGGCAGGTCGACGAGCACGAACTCTCCGACATCCGCGTTCACCCGGAAGAAGTTGATCTCCCTCGTCTTTCCCGGCGTTTGTGATACGCGCGCTACAGGCGTGCGCGTCCGGCCCAGGAAACGGTTGATGAGGCTCGACTTGCCGACATTCGAGCGTCCCGAGAAGGCGAGCTGCGGCAGCCCGCCGACCGACTCCGGCGCACGCTGTCCGACCTGACCGATGGCGCCGGCGAATTCTACGGAACGGATCAGCATCTGTGTACGGGCACGGGGTAAGGCGGGTGATGGAAAAGTTGACGCCATCTTAGCCCATGAGGAGGCCGTGAACAACGATCATCGCGAAGCGTCTTGACGACCGTCGGGCGGGACGCTACTCTTCGCCGCCGGAAATAACCGCCACCTACGGAAACTGGACCGATGACCCACCACCTTTGTTGTCCGAGCTGTTGCGCCTGCCGGAGGCAGGGGGGTTCGTCATGTCCGTAGAATAACCGGCATAGAGTCGGTCCGTACCTGATGATTCGCCCCGCTCGGCACCGAGTGGGGCTTTTTTGTGTTCCGATCGATTCAATCCATCGTGCGAAGAACCTGATCGAAGATGTCTCTCAACTACGGGCGTTGTCGAAGCTGTACCATGGCCGCGGGTTTCCCGCTGCTCGTGTTGCCGCTTGCCCGTCGGTCGAGAGGGTGCGGAAACGCGTCACACCGTTCGGAGACGGTGAGGGCCCCCGTGGCCTGATTCGGCGTAGTGTGCATCTGCAAACATCAACACTCGACAGGATATATGACGACTATTCATAGATCGCGCGGCTGGCTCTCTGCACTGGGAGCGATCCTTCTGGTTCCCGCCTCCGCGATCGCGCAGGGCACCCCGACAGTGGTCGCGGCCCCGGAAGGTTTCGCGCTCCGCTCCTCGGACGGGGATTTCGCGCTCCGGCTCCGGGGCGGCATCCACTTCGACTCCCGGCTCTTCATCGACGATCCGGACGATGTTCTCACCAACCAGATCGAGCTTCGTCGCGGTCGCTTCGATCTCCAGGGTACGGTCTTCCGGGATTTCGATCTTCGGATCCACACGGAGCTCGTCAACAGCCGGCTCGAACCCCTCGACATCTACGGAAGCATCCGCCTGAGCCCTGAACTGCAGCTGAGGGCCGGCAAGATGAAGGGGCCGGTCGGCCTCGAGCGCCTTCAGTCGAGCTGGGTGATCCTCTTCGCGGAACGTGGTTTCCCTACATCGCTCGTGCCGAACCGGGATCTCGGCGCGCAGATCCATGGCGTGATTGGCGGCGGGGTGGCCGAGTACGCGATCGGCATCTTCAACGGCGTGCCCGATGGCTCGAGTGCCGACAGCGACAATGGCGACTCGAAAGACATCAATGCACGCCTCGCCCTGACCCCCTTCCGCAGAAGCGGGATCAGCGGTCTCGAAGCGCTGACACTGGGCATCGGTCTTTCCACCGGTGAGCAGAACGGGAGCGCATCGTCGCCCCTGCTTTCCTCGTACCGCTCCAACGGCCGCGAAGTCATCTTCCGCTATCGCAGCGACGGCTCGGCCGTGGGGACCGCCTTCGCCACAGACCGCCGTTTCCGACTCGCCCCGCAGGCAGTCTGGTACTGGCGGAATCTCTACGCGATCGGCGAGTACACAAAGGTCGAGCAGACGGTCCG
>CAYRLB010000045.1:0-1540 GCA_964424945.1 uncultured Gemmatimonas sp. | reverse complement strand
CAGCTGCTCGAGCCTGGCTGGCAGCAGGAGTTGCCGAGCAACAGCGCGCCCTACACGTCTACGATCGTCTTCCTCGTCCGGCAGGGGAACCCGAAGAACATCCGGGATTGGGACGATCTGACGCGACCGGGTGTGGAAGTCATCACACCGAACCCGAAGACTTCCGGCGGCGCTCGCTGGAACTACCTCGCTGCGTGGGGATACGCGCTGCGTCAGCCGGGAGGCAGCGCAGAGTCGGCGGCGGAGTTCGTGGGCCGGTTGTACAGGAACGTTCCGGTGCTGGACACGGGGGCCCGCGGCTCGACGACGACCTTCGTTCAGCGCGGGATCGGCGACGTGCTGATCGCCTGGGAGAATGAGGCGTATCTCGCCATCCGGGCGCTGGGTGCCGGGCAGGTGGAGATCGTGGTCCCTTCCGTCAGCATCCTGGCCGAGCCGCCAGTGGCGGTGGTGGATGCGAATGTCGATCGCCGCGGGACGCGGGAGGTCGCCGAGGCGTATCTCGAGTATCTCTACTCGGACGAGGGGCAGGAGATCGCCGCGCGCAACTACTACCGCCCTCGGAATGAAGTGGTAGCGGCGGCGCATTCGGCCAGCTTCAGCCAGATCACGCTCTTCACGATCGATGAGGTGTTCGGCGGATGGGATGCTGCTCAGGCTGAGCATTTCGCCGACGGTGGTCGCTTCGACCAGATCTACACCTCTGCCCGTGCAAACTGAGGACATCCGACTGTGAAGATTTTTCCTCGGCAGCACAGCGTGTTACCCGGCTTCGGGGTCACGATGGGGATAACGCTGCTCTATCTGAGCCTGATCGTCCTGATTCCCCTGGGGACTCTGCTGCTGAGGTCCACGTCGATGGGGTGGGAGGCGTTCGTCGAGGCGATAATGAACCCTCGCGTACTCGCCTCCCTCCGGGTCAGCTTCGGCGCCTCACTCATTGCGGCGTCGATAAACGCGGTCTTCGGATCCATTCTGGCCTGGGTCCTCGTTCGTTATGACTTCCCGGGCAAACGCATCATCGATGCGATGGTGGATCTGCCCTTCGCGCTTCCCACGGCGGTGTCCGGAATCGCCCTGGCCACCATCTTCGCGAGGAATGGCTGGCTCGGGTCGATTCTGGAACCGCTCGGGATCCAGGTCGCCAACAGCCTTCTCGGCATCGTCGTGGCGCTGACGCTGATCGGCCTTCCATTCATCGTCCGAACACTTCAACCTGCCCTCGAAGATCTGGAGGCGGAACTGGAAGAGGCGGCGGCCTCCCTCGGGGCAGGAAGGCTTCAGACGCTCTCCAAGGTCATCGCCCCCGCAGTGATGCCGGCGCTGCTCACCGGCTTCGCGATGTCCTTTGCGCGGGCGATCGGCGAGTTCGGGTCGGTCATCTTCATTGCCGGGAACATCCCGTTCAGGACGGAGATTGCGCCGCTGCTGATCTTCATGCAGCTCGAGCAGCGCGACTATGACGCGGCGGTGGCGATCGCGGTGGTCATGCTGCTCGCCTCCTTCCTTCTTCTGTTGACGATAAACCTGCTGCAGTGGT
>CAYRLB010000044.1:13775-21085 GCA_964424945.1 uncultured Gemmatimonas sp. | reverse complement strand
CGCGTGGCCGGGGCGAGAAAGGGAAGCTGTCGGCGCATCCAGGTCAACTCGACGCCGAAAAAGGTCGAGACGACGGGCACGCCCGAACTCGCCCGCGCCGCAAGTGCGAGGAGGGAGTGGGGGAGCGGCCAGAAGGCGTGCAGGACGTCGAACCGGCGGGTTCGGGCAAGCCTCGAGGCGGCGAGCGCGCCGGCCGCGATGTAGCTCGGGAGGAGCGCCGCGAAGTACGGACGCTCACGAAGACGATCGGGAGTGGTCTGGTCGTGGGTCAGCGTCTCCAGCGAGGCCGGCGCGTACCGGAAGCGGTGTACCGGCGTCCCGTCGAGGAACTGGTCACCCAACCCCCGATAGCTCGGCGCAAGCACCTCGACCTCCGTACCACTTGAACGCAGCCGACTGATCGTTTCTGTCATCCATGGCGTTATTACATCGCCCGGAAAGCGCGGAAACGCTGTAACGATATAGAGGATTCTCACTTGTCGTCCGGATGGGACGCGCCTATCTTCTGATTTTTCAGAACTTACGCCGGCTTTCAGGCGATTTCAAGCGTTCAACCCCGGTCCTCTCTCGTTTGTCTCGCGCACTCGTAATCGTCCCCACCTTCAATGAACGCGACAACCTCCCGCGAATCGTGCCCCTTATTCTGGGGCAGGATCCTCGCCTGGAAGTTCTCGTGGTCGATGACGGATCTCCCGACGGAACAGGCAGAATAGCGGACGAACTGGCGGCGAAGGACCCGCGCGTCCACGTCATTCATCGGGCGGGGAAGCTCGGCCTCGGCACCGCGTATCTGGCGGGCTTCAAATGGGGCCTCGAAAGGGAGTACGACTTCCTCTTCGAGATGGACGCCGACTTCTCCCACGACCCGGCGCACCTGCCGACCTTCCTGACGGCGATCGAGGACTACGACGTGGTACTCGGCTCGCGGTATCTTCATGGTCGCGTGACCGTCGTCAACTGGCCGGTCGGGCGGCTGCTGCTCAGCTACTTCGCGAATGTCTACGCACGTCGGGTGACCGGGGTGCCGGTGGCGGATCTGACGGGCGGCTTCAAATGCTTTCGGCGCCACGTGCTCGAGGCGATCGCGCTGGAGAGAGTCGAGTCGAATGGCTACGCCTTCCAGATCGAGATGAGCTTCCGGGCGTGGCGAAAGGGCTTCCGCATCGGCGAGATCCCGATCATGTTCGTGGACCGGGATATCGGCGAGAGCAAGATGTCGCGGCGTATCGTCCGTGAGGCGGTGTGGCGGGTCTGGCGGCTGCGTTGGCTCGCGCTGACGGGGCGGCTGGGCTGAGGCTCGTCCCGGAGGGTCACAGGCTGCGCAGTGGAAGCCACGACTGAGCGGATGACGGGGGAGGGGTCAGCCGACCGGGGACGAAAGAACGCAAGCCGAAGGAAGCGAACGAGGGTGACCCGGGGCACATCCTTCCGAGATCAAGTTTACATAATACACATTATACGAAGTACAGATTGACCAGAGAAAGGCGGGCAGAACCAACGATCTCTGCCCGCACCACCGGATCTACCCGGTCAGCAACTCCGACGCGCCAGAAGCGCTGTATCGACCTTCTACCGCATCAGCTCGATCGCCGACGCCTGCTCGCCTCCTCCAGCCGCGACCGCTCCTCCGCCGTCAGCGAGGAGATGCCCCCCTCCGAGATCTTCTCGAGGATCCGGTCGACATCATCCGACGGTCGACTTCCTGGCGCGGCCGGCGGCGCGGACACCCCGACCGGCCTCACCGGTGTGGGCTGCTCGCTCTTCGCCGGCCGCGCCCGGTTGGCCAGACGGGAGAAGACATTCCAGCCGCTCCGATCCGCCCGCCCCGGACGACGCCGTACGACCTGCCCCCACTGCGACGGCGCCCAGGGGGACTTCAGATACACAAACGCCGCCGCCGCCCCGCCCAGGTGCGCGAGATGCGCCACATTCGAGCCGCCACCGGACATCGCGGAAAAGAGGCTGATCCCCACGAGAAAGCCGACCAGATACTTCGCCTTGACCGGGAAAATCCCCCAGATGTAGATGGGGTTGTCCGGCCAGTACATCGCGAACGCTACCATCACCCCGTAAACAGCGGCAGACGCCCCCGCGATCGAAGCGGCGGAGCTCGCCAGACTCGCCGGCTGGAACGTCAGGAAGATGAGGAACATCACGAAGGAGAGGATGGCCCCTCCTGCACCCGTCAGAAAATAGAACTTCAGGAAGCCCCTTCCCCCCCAGCGATCCTCCAGCGGAGGGCCGAAGAAGAAGAGCGCCAGCATATTGAAGAGCAGGTGGAAGAAGCCGACGTGCACGAACATGTAGCTCACGACCGTCCATGGCATCAGATGAACCAGGAAGGGCGTGAACACCAGGTATCGAGCAACCGCCCCGAATGCGAGCGTGAAAAGAAACACGCCGGCGTTCGCGATCAGGAGCTTCCTGACCCACGGAGTCACGACGAAACCGAAAGGATTTGAGAAGCCGGAAGAGTAACTCATCGAAGGTGGCACAAGGGCACGACCGGTGGACCCCAGGAGTTGGCGGTCCCTATGACGATGGTGTTCAGCGAACCTGGCGCTCTGCGAGGCTGACGATGCGTTCGCACACATCGGCGAACGAAAGCCCGGCCGCCGCCGCCGCCTTCGGGAAGAGGCTCGTTGCCGTCATTCCCGGGAGTGTGTTCGCCTCGAGACAGAACAGCTGATCCTGCGCGAGGATGAAATCGATGCGGGCATACTGACTCAGCTTCAGGACGCGGAACGCACGGAGCGCGAACATCTGAGCATGAGCAGTAATCTCCGGGTCGATCGGGGCGGGACAGATATACTCCGTCATCCCCGCCGTGTACTTCGCATGGTAGTCGTAGAGCCCCTTCTTCGGCCGGATCTCGACCGGAGGCAGCGCCTCGTCCCCAAGCACGCTGACCGTCAGCTCCCTGCCTCGCACGAAGCGCTCGATCATGACCTCCGAGTCATACTGCGACGCCACCCGGACCGCTTCGTCCGCTTCCTCCATCGTGTTGACGACCGCCAGCCCGACACTCGACCCCTGCCGCGAGGGCTTCACGATTGCCGGAAATCCGATCAGCTCATCGACGGCGTCCCGGTCATAGGAGAAATCCGGGGCGCGGGCGATCCGCCAGGGCGCCGTAGGGATCTCTGCGTCGCGGAAGAGCCGCTTCGACACATCCTTGTCCATCGCCATCGCCGAGCCGAGGGGTCCGCTTCCCGTATAGCGGATACCGCTCAGTTCGAGAAGCGTCTGAAGCTTGCCATCTTCCCCGATCCCGCCATGCAGCGCCATGAAAGCGACATCCGCACTCCGGACCTCAGGAATTCCGGCGATGCCCGCGGGCTGCAGCACATCCGTCAGATCCGCCGGCGGTGCGGCGTGCACCCCATCGGGAAGAAGCGCCCCCTCCTCCTCCGGCGGGACGAAACCGCGGGCCGTATCGATCGTTGCGACCTCATGCCCCTTCTCCCTCAGCGCCTTCACGACGGCGAGGCCGCTGGCGAGAGAAACCTCCCTCTCCGCGCTCGCTCCTCCAAGCAGGACGGCAATTTTCATCGATGGATTCCGGCCTCCTTGCCGGCATTCCCAGGTTGCAGATGGGCGACGATCGTGCGAGCGAGAGCAAGTCCGAAGCCGGGCAGCGCAGCGATCTCCTCCGGCGCCGCCGCGGCAATGGACCGCATCGAGCCGAACTTCTCCAGCAGTACCTGCTGCCGCGCCGGACCGACCCCCGGGATCTCGCCGAGTGCGGAAGTGACCGTCCTTCGCGTCCTCAACTGACGATTATACGTAATTGCGAAGCGGTGAGCTTCATCCCGTGCTCGCTGCAGCAATCTCAGCGCGGGCGATCGTCTCGGCAGTCGCACCGCATCGGGGCGCCCCGGCAGGAAGATCTCCTCGTCCCTCTTCGCGAGGCTTATGATCGGCTGCTGCGACAGATCGATAGACTCGAGGGCCTCGCGCGCCGCGCCCAGCTGCCCCTTCCCGCCATCGATCACGACGAGGTCCGGCAGATCGCCCCCCTCGTCCAGCCGCCGCCTGAAGTAGCGGACGAGCGCCTCCTGGAGAGAACGGTAGTCATCATTCCCCCACTCACCCCGGATCCTGAAGCGTCGGTAACCGGACTTGTCGGGCGCGCCATTGGCGAAGGAGACCGCAGACGCCACGACTTCACTCCCCTGCGTATGCGAGACGTCAAAGCATACCATCGTCCGGGGCACTGTCGGCAGCTCCAGCACCTCCTGGAGCTCGAAGAGAGCATCGGGAGCACGCCCGCGCGCCCCGGTCGCCGAAAGAAGACGACGCTCCTCCAGGAGATGCCGGGCGTTCTGTGCAGCGAGATCGAGCATCCGGACCTTCTCCCCACGCATCGGAATACGCAGCCGGACCGCTCGTCCCGTCGCCTCCCTGAGAAGCTCCTCGAGAACAGGAAGATCCTCGAAGTCGTTCGGAAGAAGGATCTCTGGCGGAACGTCGATGACCTCTTCCGCCGCTCGTGAGGTGTAGAAGCGGGTCACGTAGGCGCCGAGCACCGCATCATCCGACTCATCGGCCAGGTTCTCGAGGAAGGTCGTCTCGCGCGCGAGCAGCTTCCCCTCGCGGATCCGCAGCACCACGCCGCACGCTTCCTCGCCATCGCGAGCGATCCCGAAGATGTCACGGTCGGAACCGGAAACATCGACGACTTTCTGGCGTGCGTCGAGCTTGTCCAGCAGGCCGAGCGCATCGCGGAGCTCACCCGCCCGTTCGAAGCGCATCTCCGCGGCTGCCGCCTCCATCTCCTCCTTCAGCCGAAGCGCCGCCCGTTTCGGGTTCCCGCCAAGCACCTCCAGCACCTCGTCGATCATCGCCCGATAGGAGGCTTCATCCTGCAACCCCACGCAGGGGGCGAGGCAGCGACCGATGTGGAAATCCAGGCAGGCGCGCGGCGGCGACTCCTTCGGAAGCCGGTACTGGCACGAACGAACGGTATACAAGCGCTTCACGATCTCGAGCGCGTGCCGCATCCGCCGGACATCGGTGAACGGACCGAAGTAGCGCGAGCCATCGCGAATGAGCCGCCGCGTCACATAAACCCTCGGAAAGGGTTCAGCGACAGTCACCTTGATATAGGGATAACTTTTATCGTCCCTGAGCTGGATGTTGAAGCGGGGCCGATACTCCTTGATCAGATTGCTCTCGAGGATCAGCGCCTCTGCCTCGGAGCTGACGACCATCGTGTCGAAGTCGACGACGCGGCGCACCAGTTCACGAGTCTTGAGCGAATCGACCGCGCCTGCCCCGAAGTAGGACCGCACGCGGGAGCGGAGTGACTTCGCCTTACCGACGTACAGAACCTCGCCGTCCGCCCCCTTCATGAGGTAGACGCCCGGCCCTGTCGGAAGATGCTTCAGCTTTCTGGTAAGGTCTTGCCCGCTCATATCCCGCTGGTCCAACGCTGCCAATGACGATCGGAGACATCCTTATACCCTGAGAAGGTCCTTCAGGTGTCCGGATCCTTGCTTCCGCGAAGTGGCAGATGGAGCCTGAGGAACGGAGCTCAGCGGCGGCCCGCCAACCGCATCAGCCGCGCGCGGATCAGATCGGCCTCGCCGAGGCGAAGCGCACTCGCTGCAACGAAGTAGACGATGCCGTAGAGGGCGAAGACGAGCACCATGATCACCACGGGTCGGATGTCGCCGGCGAGCAGCTTGACGCCGAAGCCTGCACCCGCCGCCAGCAGAGCCGCGATGAACATCCTGACGATCTTCCCCCGCCCTGCGCCGACCTCACCGAGTCGCCGGCGGAGGGCGCGCCGCAGGAGCCCCCACTCGAGCCACGCCGCCAGGCCCGATCCGAGCGCGAGCCCCACGGACCCGAGCGGCTGCCCCGCGACCGTCACCCCGCTGAAGATGCCGCCCGGAATCCCGAACCGCGCGATGGGTTCGAACTGTGTCATCAGACCGAAACCGAGAAGAGCTGCCGCCGCCACACGCGCGATCGCGAACCGGGCGGGCGTCCGCGTATCTCTGAGCGCAAAGAAGGTCGAAGAAAAAAGCCGGGTCCCCGTCGAAGCGAGCAGACCGACGGACATCGCGATCAGGGTGTAGTATACGTGCTGCGTCTCCTGCGCCTGGAACTCTCTTCCCTGGAAGAGACCCGCAACAATCACATCACCGAGCGCGACAAACGCGACAAAGGAGGGAACGACGAAGAAGGCGATCCGTTCGAGGCCCGCATTCGTACGGAGACGCAGGACATCGTTTGTCGTCCCCGTGCTCCGGGAGAGCTCAGGCAGCTCCGCAGCGGCGACGGACATCCCGAAAAGGCTGACCGGCAGCAGGTAGAGCGTCTGGGCGTACCCTATCGCACTGAGCGCCCCCACCGCGAGCAGCGTCGCCAGGATCATGTCCACATAGCCGCTCAGTTGAACGACGCCCCGGCCGGCGATCGCGGGAGCGGCGTTCCTCAGGACTTCCCGAACGGGCGCGAAACCGAGGTCGAGCGAGGGCCGGAGCCGCCCCTGAAGCCGGAGAACGGAGGGCAGCTGAACGAGGACCTGAAGAAGTCCTCCGAGAAGAGCGCCCCACGCCACCACCACGACCAGCCGATCGAGCGACATGCCCGTGCCGAAGAGCAGGATCGTTCCGATGATGGCGGCGTTCCAGAACACCGGCGCGACGTACGCCACAAAGAAGCGCCGATGGCTGTTCAGGATGCCGAGCGCCCACGCCGACAGCACGAGAATGCCGGTCATGGGGAAGAAGATCCGCACCACCCGGATCGCCAGCTCCCGCCGCTCCCCTTCGAAACCCAGCAGGAAGATCGACACGAGTGTCGGCGCCAGCAGAATCCCGATGAGCGCCAGGGCGCCCGCGAGCGCGAAAAGAAGCCCGAAAATCGCCCCCGCTACCCGTCCGGCATCCTCCTCGCGCCCTTCCTCGAGCAGCTTCGAATAAACCGGAATGAAGGAGGCACTCAGCGTCCCCTCCCCCAGAAGGTTCTGGAGAAGGTTCGGCATCCGCAGGCCCGCTCGGAAAACGTCGGCATAGCCGGTCGTCCCGAAATATCGGGAGAAGACCGCCTCCCGGATAAGGCCGCTTATCCGGCTGAGCAGGATCCCGCCCGCAACCAGTGACGACGCGAGGCGCGTCGACCCCGGCTCCTTGGCAGCTGCTCCTTCTGACACGTCGGGCGCTTGATTGGTCATATCGTGATCCGGCACCCTCGCATACCACGGACCACGCCGGAGGGCGGGATCAGGGGTCGGTCGGAAGCCGCCAGCTGCTGGCGATCGTCCGCTCGGCCTCACGGATGAAATGCGGCCCGAAGCG
>CAYRLB010000044.1:0-13675 GCA_964424945.1 uncultured Gemmatimonas sp. | reverse complement strand
CCCAGGCGGCAGTGACCGGCGCGCCAGCTTCTCCACCAGCGCCTCCTTCGTCTCCTGGATGTCCTCCAGATCGAGCCCGAGCGAGGTGAGCAGCTTCTCGACCTTCGGCTCCACGACCAGGCCGGCAAATCGGGGAACGACAACGGGAGGAGCGATCCCGTTCGCCTGAAAAAGCGGGGCCAGCTGGGCGAAGTACGCGATTTCGCCCGGTCCTCCCACATACGCCAGCGTCGGGAAAACTCCGCTCTCGACTACCGGACGGAGGAAGACGTTCGGGCTGAAAGCGCGCGGATTCTCCTCCAGTTCCGCGAGGAGATCGGGGCGCGGAATCTTCGAACGCCTCTCCCGTACCGCGAAATCCTCCCCTCGAACGTAGAGACGCTCCCGCGCCTTCCCATCGAAGCGGAAGACGTTCGTGCCTCTCGCCAGCACGCCGACCTGTCCGTGGTACCCCGCTGCTTCGAGCTCCCGCGTTCGCGCCGAAAGAAGCGCCTCGTGTTCCCCGCTCTCCAGAATGGCCCGCTTCAGAATCGGACGGGACGTCTCCTTCAGCGAAGGATCCGCAGCGTCGGCGATGCAGACATCGAAGGGGGAAAGGATCGAACGTATCGAAGCGTGGAACGCCTCTGCCACGGTGCTGCCCGCGACGCGCCAGGGATCGATAATCTGCCTCAGCAGCTCACGGTTTTTTTCTGGCGCAGCAACGACTTGCGATACGTACTCCGAGAGTGTTTCGAGGTCGCCCTCGAGGCGGCGGGCGCTCATCGGAAGGGTTCCATCCCCCCCTTCCAACCCGACCCGAACGAGGCGGTTCGCGGCATCGAGCAGGTGGGCGTGGTTCACCTCCGCCCAGTCATGGTCGTCGCTGGCGATCCAGAAGACGGGGATGATGATCGTGCCGAGTTCCGCCTCGAGGTGCCGAGCCAGCGTCGTCGCCGAGAGCGCCTTGAAGATGGTGTAGAGCGGTCCGGTCAGGTAGCCCGCCTGCTGCCCCGTCGTAACCATCGCGCCACCCTCCTCGACGAAGCGACGGAGCCTTTCGGCGGCGGCCGGCGAGGTAGGCGTCAGCGCACGGGCTGCTTCTTCCCGCTTGCCCCGGTCGAACCGGGCGGTGACTTCCTCGAGCTTCCTGCGGTAGGGATCGAGCCTGAAGGGGGAGCCCGCGTAGAAGGCGAGCGCAGCGGGGATTTCCTGCAGATAGTCGCGTACCAGCGACGACCCCCCGATCGGAGCGGGCCGGATGAGCTGCTTCAATGAAGCGCCCGCGGTGTACAGGCCCGTCCCTCGCGACACACCTCGGTCATTCCAGCGGCCCCTTGTGGTATGGTTCGCCTCGCATGATCGTACCGGCGCGATAGATCTGCTCCGCGACGATCAATCGCGCGAGCTCGTGCGGAAGCGTCATCGACGAGAGAGAAAACAGATGGTCGGCCCTGTCCACGACAGCCCGGGACAAACCGAACGCCCCGCCGATGACGAAGCTGACACCCGGAAGGCTTCGAACTCCGGCATCGGAGAGATACGAAGCGAGCCGATCGGAGCTCCACGCACGCCCCGGGCGATGCAACGCCACAAGCTCGTGCTGCCTGGGAACCCGCGCAAGTAGACGCTCCCCCTCTTCCTCGACCATCCGGATCGGCGGCTCGCGCCGCCCACTCTCCTTCACCTCCACGCTCTCGAAGGTGAAATAGTGAGGGATTCTCCCTTCATAGTGCGCGATCGCTTCTGCGAGCGGCGCCCTCGGTCGACCTACCGACACGATCGAAACCTTCATCTCAGACGCTCACAACCGTATCGCAGAGGAACCGTTCATTATCCCGGAAAGGATGGTCGAGATTGAAGTTCAGTCCGCGGCTCTCCTTGCGCGTCCGGGACGACGCGGTGATGAGCGCACCCGCCTGAATCAGATTCCTCAGTTCCAGCAGATCCGTCGTGAGCGCGGCGTTCGCGCCCACTGCGCGGAAGCGCGCTGCAAGATCGGCGAGCGCCTCCGACGCCTGGGCGAGCCGCTCGTCCGTCCTGACGATGCCAACGAGATCCCACATCATCCCCCGGAGCTCGTCCTTCAGCGACTGAAGCTCGACCTCCTCACTTCCCTTCCCTACCGTCCGTAGTACCGGCGCGCCCCTGTGGCGTTCGAGCGCCTGCAGCCCGGGCGCGATCTGTCCCGCGGCACGGGCAGCGAAGACGAGGGCCTCCAGGAGAGAATTCGATGCCAGCCGGTTGGCACCATGTACCCCGGTACACGCCGCTTCGCCCACCGCGTAGAGCCGTGGAAGCGAGGTCCGGCCATATGTATCCGTCAGCACACCCCCGCAACCATAGTGCGCCGCGGGCACTACCGGGAGCGGCTCGCGCAGCATATCGATTCCGCGCGCCGCGGTTTCCGCGAGAATGTTCGGAAAGTGATGCCGGATTTCCTGCTCGGAGATGGGCGAGCAGTCCAGAAGCACATACGGATCCCCCGTCTCCTTCAGAACCTGATCGATCGCGAGAGCCACCACGTCCCGGGGGGCAAGGGCCTCGAGTTGATGGAAATCCTGCATGAAGGGCGTTCCATCCTTCCGCAGCAGGATGGCCCCTTCTCCACGCACCGCCTCGCTGATCAGAAACGCCCGGTCTCCGGCCGGGTAGAGCGCTGTCGGGTGAAACTGGACGAACTCCATGTTGGCGATCCGTGCGCCTGCACGATATGCCATGCCGATTCCATCGCCCGTGGCGATAGCTGGATTCGTCGTGTGCCGGTAGACCTGTCCGCAGCCGCCCGTCGCGATCATGACGACCTTGGAGTGAATCTCCGTCACCTCCTGATCGTCCGGGCCGAGCACGACGGCGCCAACGCACGCTCTCCCTCCCCCGACGCCCCGGTGGATGAGAAGGTCCACGGCCATGTGATTCTCATAGATCTCCACACCGGGCGCCGTCGCTACCGCGTGCAGAAGCGCCCGCTCCACCTCGCGACCGGTCAGGTCTGCCGCCCGCACGATGCGCCGTCGCGAATGACCGCCCTCGCGGCCGAGCGACAGCTGATCGTGCGATTCGGTGAACTGCGCACCCAGCGCGATGAGCTCCTTCACCCGTACAGGGCCTTCCCGAACGAGAACCTCCACCGCATCCGAATGGCAGAGCCCGCCACCCGCGATGAAGGTGTCGCGAGCGTGGAGCTCCGGCGAGTCATCGGGCGCAAGCGCGGCCGCGATGCCCCCCTGCGCATAATTGGTATTCGACTCCGGCTGGTCCTTCTTCGTCACCACGGCGACTGTGCCGTGCTGTGACATCTTCAGCGCGAAGAACAGCCCGGCGATCCCGCTGCCGAGGACCAGCACATCCGGATCTTCCCTCATCTCGTTCCCCAGTAAGCTTCTGCGAACCACCCGACGTTCATCGACTGGAAACCGTACGGCGTATGATCCTCTCCAGCATATCCTCCCCACGGTCGAAGACGAGCTTCTGCCCGGCGATGAGCGCTCCGGCATCCACCGGCAACTTCCCGCGCAGCTTCACTGCCTCCTTCCGGGTCATCACAATTCGTGTACCGGCTGCCTGCTGCACGATCGAACGTACATCCTCAGACGTGAATTCATGATGGTCCGGATAGCGGAGAGGGGTGACCAGAGCGCCCATCTCTTCCAGCTGCCCTTCGAACGCCGCCGGGGTGCCCAGAGAGCTGAGCGCCGTCACCCGCTCCCCCGACCGCGGGGGGACGACGGCTTCCCGATCTTCCGCACCGCCTTCCAGAAGGAAGAAATCCGACAGCACGAGGTGCACGAGTCCCGCCGGAACGCTCGGCGCAACTTCGCTCAGCCGTTCGAGCAAGGATTCCCCGGTGGCCGAAGCGGCGGCCTTCCGCGTCACCAGGATGAAGCCGGCCCGCCGGAGCGCTTGTAGCGGCTCGCGCCAGGGTCCGCGCGGCAGGAGTCTCTGCCTTCCATTCCACTGCTCCGCCGCCAGCAGCACGATGTCGAGGTCGCGGTGCAATCTTCGGTGCTGGAACCCGTCGTCAAGGACGAGGCAGTCGGCACCCTCTTCGAATGCCTCGGCCGCGCCTCGGACCCGGTCCGCGCCCACCGTAAGCCGGATCTGCGGATTGAGCTCCCGGTGGACGGCGACCTCGTCCGCTCCGTAGCCGCGCAGCAGAATCGACGGGGTTCGCCCCCCCTGCTTCAACGTTCTCGCGACCCAAGCCGCGACCGGTGTCTTACCCGTACCCCCGATCGTCAGATTCCCGACGCTGATAACAGGAACAGGCGCACGATGGACGCGCAGACGACCTGTATCATAAAGACGACCTCGCGCTCCGCTCGCCGCTCGAAAGCCAGCTTCCAAAGGAAGGGTGAGGACGGATGCCACCCGCCCCATCGGACCGCCGGCTCCGCCCCACCACGCGGAGACCCAGCCGCGAAGATCATCTGCGATGTTCACGGGCCGCCTCATCCACGAGATCCGTCAGAGCATTCAGCGACAGCTCGATCGATGCAGCGATCCGGTCGAGCTCATCGGGCGACGCGTCAGCAGGCACCCGAACCGGCTCCCCCAGCGCGACCGGAGTCCACGCGAAAGGCGCCGGAACCAGAAACCGGTCCCATCCGCCGAAATACCTTCCTCTCGAGGCGCCTGCCGAGACCGGGATGATGGGGACATCTGCGAGCTGCGCGGCAAGCAAGGGGCCGAGCTTCATCGTCTGGCGCGGTCCGCGCGGACCGTCGGGCGTCAGCGCCACCGATTGCCCGCTCTTCAGGCGCCGAACGATCGACCGGAGAGCCGGCGCCCCGCCCCTGGAGCTGGACCCTCGATCGACGCTGAACCCCCACCGTTCGATCGCCCCGCTGATGTAGTCGCCATCCCGATTCCGCGAAATAAGCGTCGCCATCCCGTACTTCCGGTATCGATACGCGGACGACAGAAGACGGCCATGCCAGAGAACGTAGACGGCCGGGAGACGACGTTCCACGACCTCCTGCTCAACCTCCTGCCCCGTGATCAGTGCAGATCGGGTCGAGCGCATCAGCATGCTCAGAACGGCACCGCCGATGCCGCCGATGAGCACGGTTTTCAGGGGCCGCCGCCGCCCGACGTTCGTCAAACCTCTACCCCTCGAGCAGCTCCGCGGCGATCTCGGCTACCCGCTCAGCCGCGCCCCCCCTGCCGAGCGCCCGTCGCACATCCTTCAGGGCCTCGACCATGCCCGCTCGGCGCGCGCTTCCCTCATCGAGGAGGGGAAGCAGCTCGTTCCGCAACGCCTTCGGGGTTACGGCGTCCTGCACGAGTTCTGTCACGATGCGGCGATCCGCCACGAGATTCGCCAGCGCGATGTGGGGCACTTTGACGAGCCGCTCCGCGACCCGGTAGCTAAGCGGATTCATACGGTATGCGACGACGAAAGGCGTCTCTGCCAGAGCGGCTTCGAGTGTTGTCGTCCCGGACTTCACCAGCGCCGCAGTCGCATGGCGCAGCAGATCGCGCGTGTCGCGGGTCGTCACAAAGCGGGTGCCGAACATCGCGTCATCCTGCCCCGA
Source organism: uncultured Gemmatimonas sp. (assembly GCA_964424945.1). Lineage (GTDB taxonomy): Bacteria > Gemmatimonadota > Gemmatimonadetes > Longimicrobiales > Longimicrobiaceae > WHSP01. Next base: position 8,159 of record CAYRLB010000044.1, on the reverse strand, counting down.
CGCCGCGGCGATGCGTACCTGAAGTCCGGGTACGCGCTCCTCGAGAAGCGCCGCTGCATCCTGGAACAGGGAGAGATGACGCAGGATTTCCTGCCGACGCGACCCTGGAAAGATCGCCAGAAGAGGGGCGTCAGGCTCGAGCCCCTCCTTCCGGAACCATTCCATCCGGTCGGGCCCGTCGTCACGCACATCCAGAAGGGGATGACCGACAAATTCAGCGGCCGCGCCCGCCTTCCGAAGAAACTCTTCCTCAAAAGGCAGAATCACGGCGATACGATCGGCGTCGTGTGCCAGGTCCGCGGCCCGGCTCGCATGCCAGGCCCAGACCTGCGGGGCAATATAGTAGAGGACGGGGATGCCGGAACGCCTCGCGTGGCGGGCCAGCCGTAGATTGAAGCCGGGGTAATCGACGGGAATGATGAGGTCGACCCCTTCCCGCTCGAGGGCCTCGAAGACGGTCTTCTTCAGGCGGAGGAAGAAGGGAAGCCGTCCCAGTACCTCCACGAAACCCATGACGGCGAGGTCGCCGATATCGGCAAGAAGCTCGACGCCTTCGGCGGCCATCAGCGGTCCGCCCAGGCCGATCAGTCGGCACGACGGAAATCGCTTCTTCAGCGACCGGGCGAGCGCGGCGCCATGGAGATCCCCTGACGGCTCGCCGACCGACAGGAAGATGACCGGAGTCGCAGCCCCCGCGGCTCCCCCGTCTGGCGAGGCGTGCACCTTACCCGCCAATCCACTCACCGATGGGTCACCGGCAGATAGGATCGAAGCGCCGGAGTGCGAGTACAGCTTCGGAATGGCTGCCGGCGGACGATCAACACGCTCAGTTGCCGCTGACGGCGGTCGGAAGAGCGCTTTCACGCGTCCGTTCCACGATCTCGAGAGCCGTCGCAAGCGCCCGGCGACCGTCCGCGCCGGTCACGACGATATCGCCCGCACCCCGGATCGCCGCGACGAACGACTCCAGCTCGGCCCGCAAAGGCTCCTTTCCATCACCCACCAGCTCCACCCGCTCCACCAGCCCCTCGAGCCCATGTTCCAGCGCCGCCGGACTGGACAGTACGGCGCCCGGTCGCAGACGGAGAAATTCGCCGGAACCGGCGCCGAGATCGAGGCTGATGTAGCCGGACGGCTGGAACAGACGGATCTTCCGCATCTTGTCGCGGGACACCCGGCTGGCTGTGATGTTCGCGACTGCGCCACCGCTGAACTGCAGCCGCGCATTCGCGATATCGATCGTCGGGCTGAGAACGCCGATCCCCACTGCGTCAACCGACCGGACCGGCTCCTGAACAAGCCCCAGCACGAGATCGATGTCGTGTATCATCAGATCGAGGATGACGGCGACATCGAGCCCACGCAGGCCGAAGGGCGCGAGGCGATGCGACTCCACGAAGCGCGGCATCTCCACATAGGGCTCGCACGCGCGAACGGCCGGGTTGAAACGCTCGACATGCCCCGTCGCAACGAGGGCGCCGGTCGCCTCCGCCGCCTCAAGGATGGCGTCCGCCTCGGCCAGGGTCGGCGCCAGCGGCTTCTCGATCAGGAGATGAACGCCGCGCTGCAGCGCGGCCAGGGAGACTTCAGCGTGGTACGTCGTGGGAACGGCGACAACGGCAGCCTCGATTCTGCCAAGCAGATCGTCGAGGTCCGGGTAGAAGGTCGTGTTCAGATCCTCAGCGACCTTCTTCCCGCGGGCCTGATCCGTATCGTTGATACCGATCAGCTTCACACCAGCGAGGTCCGAGAGGATCCTCGCATGGTGGAAACCCAGGCTGCCGACACCGACGACCCCGATGGGAAGGGTTGCGCTCCCGCTCAAACGGAAACTCCGCGGGAACTCTCCGAGAAGAACGAGAGGAAAGTCTCGACCTCCGGGAAGAGCGTCAGCTCGTCACGCGCGATGGCCAACGCCTGCGTCGTGTTGTGCGAAGAGGCGAAGAAGAGCCGGTACGCCCGCTTGAGCTCCCGTCGAACCTCCTCCGAAAAGCCACGGCGCTGCAACCCTACCCCATTCAGCCCGTAAAGCTGAATCGGGCTTCCGGCGGCCTTCACGAAGGGAGGAACATCCTTCGCCACCCGCGAAGCGCCACCGACGAAGGCGTGCTGACCGATCCGTACGAACTGATGGATCGGCGTCACTCCTCCGACGATTGCCCAATCGCCGATCGTCACATGCCCACCCATGTTGACCGAGTTCGAAAGGATCACATGATCCCCGAGCTGACAGTCGTGCGCGACGTGCGTGTACGCCATGAGCAGACAGTCCTGACCGACCTCCGTGAAGCCCAACGCCGCAGTTCCGCGATTGAGCGTCGCGTACTCGCGGATGACCGTTCTGTCACCCACCAGAAGACGCGTCGGCTCACCCGCATACTTGAGATCCTGCGGATCGGACCCGAGTACCGCGCCCTTGTGCAGGACACAATCGATGCCGACCGTCGTATCGCGTTCGATCAACACGTGCGGCCCGACGCGGGTCCGGTCACCGATCGTAACGTTCGGTCCGATGATCGAATACGGCCCGATCGTCACACCTTCGCCGATCTCCGCTGTCGGGTCGACGATGGCGGTAGTATGGATGTCCGCCTTCTGCAGATCCTGAGTTATAAACATCGCTCTATCATTAGCGGTCGCCGACACGAGCCATCATTTCTGCTTCCGCGACGACCTGCCCGTCAACGATCCCGAGCCCCTTCATACGGGCTGTACGGGCTCGGATCTGCAGCACTTCGACCTCGAACCGAATCTGATCGCCCGGTGTGACCGGCCGTCTCCATTTAACATTATCCAACGCCATGAACAGAACGATCTTATCCTCCGGATTGTCGATCGCGTTCATGAGCAGCAATCCCCCCACCTGAGCCATCGCCTCGATGATCAGCACCCCCGGCATGATCGGATGGCCGGGGAAATGGCCCGCGAAGAAGGGCTCGTTGATCGTCACATTCTTCAGACCGACGATCCGCTTCCTGTCTTCGAATTCGAGAATCCGGTCGACGAGCAGCAGCGGGTACCGGTGCGGGAGATACTGAAGAATCTGCTGTATCTCCATCCGGGGGCCGGGCGCCGCAGCGGCATTCGCATCCGCAAGAAGCTGCCTTGCCAATGCAATATTGCCACGGTGGCTCGGCCGGTCCGCTACCACGTGACCGCGGATCCGTGCCCCGACCAGCGACAGGTCGCCGACCAGGTCGAGTACCTTGTGACGCGCAAACTCATCCGGAAAGCGAAGCGACACGCCGTCATGAAGGCCGCTCTCCGTTAGAACGATTGCGTTGTCGATAGATCCACCCTTGGCCAGCCCGCGCCGCCGCAACTCCTCGACTTCGTTCAGAAATCCGAAGGTCCGGGCCGACTCGACATCCTTCCGGTACGATGAAGGATCGAGTACGTGCGAGTAGAACTGACGCCCGATGAGCGGGTGGTCGAACCGGATCGTCGCGGAAACTTCGAACGCGCCCGCGGGCGACGCTACATACCGGCTCCCGCCCTCCTCGACGGTTACCGGCTTCCGGATCTCGAGGACCCTGGCCGGTTCACTCTGCTCAACGACCCCGGAGGAGCGAATGAGTTCAGCGAACACCAGCGCGCTGCCGTCCCCGGCCGGAGGTTCAGGCCCATCGACATCGACGTAGGCATTGTCGACGCCCGCCCCGGCGAGCGCCGAAAGTACATGCTCGACGGTCCGTACCTGCGCGTCGCCGACCCCGAGCGTGGTGCCCCGATCGAAATCCACGACGGAGTCCACCAGCGCGGGGATCTCCGGAGAACCCTCCAGGTCGGTCCGCCTGAACCGAATTCCGGTGTTCACAGGCGCCGGCTGCAATCGCAGGCGCGCCCGCTCCCCCGTGTGAAGACCTACGCCTTCGATCTCCCCTGTTTCACCAAGGGTACTTTGTAATGGTATCGTCATCCGGCGTCAGCCGAAAAAATATCTGAAAGAGTTCACTTGTCGCCGCCGAAGATCGCCTGCTCCAGCTTCTTCAACCGGCGAAGCAGTTCCGGAAGTCGGAACGCACCCGCCTGAGCCTTCAGGGCTTCACGATGAGGCCGCGCCGGATAGCCGGAGTACGTCTCCCCAGCCGGAACATCCGAGATGACCCCTGCCTGGGCACCGATCCGGGCGCCGCGACCGATGCTCAGATGCCCTCCCACGCCGACCTGGCCGCCAAGCGCAGCCCCGTCACCGATGGTCGTGCTACCTGAGACACCCGCCTGTCCCGCAAACATCACATGCCGCCCGACCCGGACGTTATGACCGAGATGAACGAGCGCGTCGATCTTGGTACCCCGCCCTACCACAGTATCGCCGATCGAACCGCGGTCAATGTTGCAGTTCGGTCCGACCTCGACATCATCCTCCAGCACGCAGCCGCCGACCTGGGGAATCTTCTGGAATCCCCCATCCCTGAAGATGAAGCCGAATCCATGGTTCCCGACTCTCGCTCCGCTATGGATGACGCAGCGGTCGCCGATGCGAACCTCTTCCTGAATCGTCGCGTGCGGATGGATGACGACATCCGATCCCATGCGAACGCCCCGACCGATGACCGCGTGCGCACCCACGACCGTCCCGGATCCGATCTCGACGTCATCACCGATGACCGCGTACGGGCCGATCGACACATCTTCCGCAACGCGGGCTGAACTCGCCACGACAGCGGAGGAATGCACGTCGCTCTTTACCCTGCTCGACGGGTAAAGTTGGGTCAGAACGGTATACAGCGCCTGATGCGGATCCCGGACGACGATCCCCACAGACCCCTCAGGTACCGCCCCGGCCATGCCTTCGACGATCAGAACGATCCCGGCCCGAGTGGCCTGAAGATACGGGAGGTAACGGGTGCTCGCAACAAACGAAAGCGCCTCCGGTCCAGCCGTATCGAGAGGCGCAACTCCATGTACTGCACGGCTTTCATCCCCCTGCAACTCCCCCTCCACGAGGGCGCATATCTCACCCGCGGTCAGTCGCGACATGATCACAGCCTGGCAAAATGAAAAGCCTGCAGCTGTGGGAGCTGCAGGCCTGTTCCAAAAACCGACCTCACCTCAGGGCGTCGCGGGCGTCGAAACCGCTGGCGCCTCTCTCAGCCGATTCAATACCTCCTGTGTGACATCGAGCGCAGGATCCGCGGCGAAGACGGTGGGACCACTCGCCACGTCGAAAATAATCGCATATCCGCCCTCGGTACGTACCTGCTCGACGATCGTCTCGATCTGCTGAACGATCGGACCGACGAGGTTGTTGCGCGTCATCTGCGCCTCCTCATCGAGCTCCTGCTGACGAATCTGGTACGCGACGTACTTCTGCTGGATCTCCTCCGCCCGCTGCTGACGAACTGCCGCCGTCAGCGTGGCGCCCTGCCGATCCAGGCTGTCCTGAAGCGCCTGCAGCTCATTCTCCAGTCCGATGATCTCCTGCTCATACCCCTGGAGCGCCTGCTCGAACGCGGCCATCGCGGCGGCGGTACCCGGCGCCTGTGACAGAAGCGCCTGCGAATTGACGATCCCCAACTTGGGCGTCTGTGCCAGTGCGGGTGCGGCTCCGGCGGCTGTGACGGCCGCTACGAGTAATGCTCCACGTACAAAGGTTCGAATCATTCGTTTCACCTGATGGAGGCCTAGAAGCCAGGTTGATTGATCTTGAAGTGGAACTTCCAGCCCGGCTCCGGCCGATCGAACCCGTAGCCGACGTCGATTCCGAGCGGCCCGAAGGGGGTCACGACCATCGCACCGACACCGACCGTGCGGTACAGCCGCGCAGGGTTGATGTCCTGAGCACTCGTCCAGATGTTTCCGCCTTCCGCGAACGCCGACACCGAGATACCGTCCGAAACGCGGATCGCGTACTCCCCCGACACAACCATGAAGGCATTCCCGAGCCTGTTGTTGCTCGAGAAGAAGGGGTCGTCGCGATCGTAATACCCGAAAGGCGTGACCGTCGACTCATCATACCCGCGTAGCGACTGGCCGAACTGCGTGCCGCCCAGGAAGAAGCGTTCGAGGGGGAAACGCGAAGCGTCTCCGAACACCGTTCCGACGCGGGTGCTGAACCCCAGCGTCATCGGAATCGGCCGTCCACCACCCGACCCGCCGAACTGACCGACCGGCACCCACCACTCCGCCTGCCCCATCAGCTTCTGGAAGTTTCCATCGCCGCCCAGAGGACCGCCGGTCTGCTGAATCGTGACGTTCTGCCGCGTTCCCTGCGTCGGGAACATGGGGTGATCCTTCGTGTCACGCGTGACCGCCAGCGAGAGGTTGCTCGCGAGAGCCGACGGCTGGCAGAAGATGCTTCCGATCTCGCAGTCGTCGGCATCGCGTGCCTCATAGCGATACTTCGAGAGCGAGTACCCGGCGAAAGCCCGCGTCCAGCGGAAGTCGAGGAGCGGGAAGCCGTACTGGAGCGATCCACCCGTCCGCACGTACCGTCCGTCGCTGAAGCTGAAGCCGCGGTATCGGTCGTCCGTATGATAGACGGAAATGCTGCCTGAGTTCCGGGTGCCGAGCAGCGCGGGGTCGGTATAGGACGCCATGAACGAGCTCCGCCCATACCCGTACTCCGCCTGGATATTCGCCTGCTTGGCCTGCCCGAAGAGATTCGGCTGGCTGTACCCGAGGAAGCCGGAAAGCCCCCCCGACCCGCCGTAGTAACCGCCTCCGCCGATCGATGTACCGAAGTTGATCGACCCCGTCTGCTTCTCCTGGACGCGGAAAACGATATCGACGGTGTTGTTCTCGAGATTCTGCCTCATCTCGGGCTCGGGCAGCGGCGTCTCGAAGAACCCGAGCGCCGCGATACTCCGATAGCTCTGGATGTACCGGTCCTCGCTGAACACATCACCCGGATAGATGACGATCCTGTCCCGGATCACCGACTCATGCGTGAACGTGTTCCCCGCAATCGAGATGGTGTTCACATAGACCGGACTGCCCTCTTCAATCAGCCATGTCACATCGACGACCGGCGTGCCATTCTCGTCCTCGCGCCTCTCGACGAGCGGCTCGATGCCAACCATCAGATAGCCATCGTTCCGATAGAGCTGATACACCTGCCGGGTCGCATCCTCGAGCGCCGACCGATCGAAGACCTCACCCTCTTCCCGGGAGGACCGTCCCCCGAAGGGAAGCCCCAGGACCGAACGCCTACGCTCCGTGAACATCGGCTCGAGCTGCTCGTTCGGGAACCGCCGCGCCCCTTCGATGCTGAAGTCGCCGAGTCGATACTGCGGCCCCTCGTTCACGGCGATCTGGATCCTCGCCTTGCCCGATACCGGATCGATGATGAGCGTATCCGAAACCACCGCGAAGTCGATGTACCCGTTCGCTCCATAGAAGCTCGGAAGCGCCTGCATCAGATCGCGCTGGAAGGTATCCCGGTCGAACCTGCCCATCCGGAACCAGAGGAAGCCTTCCGGCTGGGTCGCCATCGCGGAGCGAAGCTGATCGTCCGTGAACGCCTCGTTCCCGGTGAACTCGACATCCGCAATCGCGAGGCGGTTGCCCTCCTCGACGTTGAAGACGAGCCGGTAGACGCCGGGTCGTTCCGGAACCGGAACCATCGAGGTGTCGATCCCCGCCAACTGAACGCCCTGCGCACCCAGAAGATTCCGGATCGCCTGCTCGGTCTCGAAAATCAGCTGCGGGCGCAGCGGCATCTCCCCCGAAAGCCCGACGGTGTCCCGGACGCTCCCCGCACTGATGCGCGCGAGCCCCTCGAAGTCGAATCCGGCGATGAATGGCCGCTCCTGGACGTCCAGGTAAAGGCCAAGGCGATCGTCCGGCAGCTCGACGGCATAGATCTCGACCCACTCGAACTGATTGGTCTCCATCAGCCGGCGAATTGCCGTTTCGATCTGCTGATTCGTAACTGAAGATCCGCTGGGAGGGAGACTGGATACGACGCGGATGTTCGCGGCCTCGATGCGCTCGTTGCCGCGAACGATGAAGGTGTCGACGACGACACCGGCAGGCTGCGCCGGCGCGGCGGCGGGATCTACCCCGCCCGCCGGCGCCGGCACCTGAGCTGAAAGGGGTACAACATACCCCATGGCGACGACCGCCCCGAAGATCAGGGCGGTCCGAAGGTTCTTCCCGGGCATCATCCGTTCACTACTGGGGTGTCTTGGACGAAGAAGGCACATGAAAGGTGA
>CAYRLB010000043.1:9809-21488 GCA_964424945.1 uncultured Gemmatimonas sp. | reverse complement strand
TCGACAACGGGGAGATTACTGGGGCGGTCGCGAGAAGTTTGCCGCTGGATTCCCGTCTTTTCGCAGGAATGAGGATGCCTGCGCACAGGAATGGAGGCGAAGGGAGTCCACGATATCGGCTGGACGCGAACCGCCTCGCGGCGGGTGCGCTTCGAAGCGCTCCGAACGTGCGCATCATCCCGCCTTCCTTGACACAATCGCCCACATTCTAGATCGTTCCCATGCCCCCCGGCGGCACCCTCACCAAGGTACCGGACCGGGCGGGAATCGCCCACCCGACGAACAGAGGTCCGCATGCGGAAGGTCCTGATCGGTGTTCACCTCACTGGAACCGACTGGACCGGAGTGTATCCGTATGTCTGCCCCCATACCCTCAAGCGAGCCGCGCCTTGTCGCGGAAAAGCTCACCTACGCCCTCACTGACGGGCGTACCCTATTCGATGATCTGACACTGTCGTTCGGCCGGGAGCGGACGGGCCTGATCGGCCCGAATGGCTCCGGGAAGACGACACTGCTGCGACTGCTCACGGGCGAGTTGCAGCCAGCGAGCGGCCGCGTGATGCGTGCCGGAACGGTATCCGTCCTCCCGCAGGACTTCCGGCCGCCCCCCGACGCGCCTCTGTCCCGCATCCTGGGTGTCGAGGAGAAGCTGGCCGCGCTCGCCCGGCTCGACGGCGGAGCCGCATCCACCCGCGACCTGGAGATCGTCGGGGACGACTGGGATCTGCCGGAGCGGGCGGCGGCGGCCCTCGACCGGTTCAATCTCGGCTATCTCCAGCTCGACCGTCCGCTGGGCGCGATCAGCGGCGGGGAGGCTACGCGTGTCTCACTGGCGGGGCTCGTCCTCCTTGCTCCCGATCACCTGCTGCTCGACGAACCGACGAACCATCTCGATGGTGCCAGCCGTGCGGCGCTCTACACTTTCGTCGAAGGCTGGAGGGGCGGCCTCGTCTGCGTGAGCCACGACCGGGCGCTGCTCCGGCGCATGGATCGCATCGTCGAGCTTTCATCGCTCGGGGTGCGTATCTATGGCGGCAACTACGATCACTACCGGGAACGCAGGAATGCAGAAGACGCGGCGGCCGCCGACGAGCTCTCGAGCGCGCGCGCTGCGCTGCGGGCGGCCGAACGTGACGCGCGCGAGCAGGCCGAACGTCAGGCGCGCCGCGCCGCGAAAGGGCGGCAGGACGGACGGAATGCCAACCTGCCACGGATCCTGATGGGGGCGCGGAAGAACCAGGCGGAAGCCACAGCCGCCCGGGTCCAGTCGATGGCGGCGCGGGAGATCGAGGAGCGCAACGCCCGTCTTCAGGCCGCTCGCAGTGCGGTGGAGGAGCGGGAACGGCCCCGCTTCGACCTGCCTCCGACGGGTCTCGCCTCCGGCCGGGTGGTCCTGGAGATGACCGATGTCGTCGTGCAGCTCGGCGAGGGGCCTCCCCAGCTCGACTCGGTGTCGCTACGGATCGTCGGACCGGAGCGCGTTGCGGTGGTGGGACCGAACGGCAGCGGAAAGACGACGCTGGTCCGCGTCGCTACGGGTGCCATCAAGCCCGACTCGGGATCTGTGCGCACGCTCCCCGACCCCGCCGGTACTGCGTTCCTCGATCAGCACGGTGCCGGCCTCGATCCGGCGCTGTCCGTGCTCGAAAACTTCCGGCTGCATCACCCCGAGATGTCGGTGACGCTGGCGCGGTACGCCCTCGCCCGCTTCCTCTTCTCGGCAGACGATGCACTGCAGAGGGTCGGCACGCTGAGCGGCGGCCAGCGACTCAGGGCGTCGCTCGCGGTTGTGCTGGGAGGGGAGCGGCCGCCCTCCTTCCTCGTCCTCGACGAGCCCACGAACCACCTCGACCTGGACGCGCTGGAAGCACTCGAAGCGGCCCTCCGGGGGTACGATGGCGCCCTTCTCGTCGTCAGTCACGACCTCGACTTTCTCGAGGCGATCGGAACAGACCGCACGATCGAGCTGCCCGGCCACACGACCTCCAGATGAGGGGGATGACGGCCGGGGTGCCGCCCGGAACCGCCGCGTAGCGGAACGCGATTGCGGGATGGAACCAGCCGCGGGCGCGGGAAGAAGGCCGCTGGCTGGAAGATGCAACACACCGATGAGGGCCGATGATTCAGGACGAAAGGAGCTGTTCTGAAGGAGGCCGCGCGCTTCCCCCCGACCGTCGGGCGACCCTCTGCGGCCGACCGGGCACGACCGACCCGGTCGGTTCGCTTCCGCCGCGCTTCGGAATGCCCGTTCCGCACCCGCTGTGCGGCGCGAGCGAGGGCGAATCCTTCTTCAGAGGGGAGCGCGGGAGGTGGGCGGGGTCGGCTCTCCCGCGAGTCCCGCCAGCGGCCGGCAAACGACACCCCCCGCTCCATCCGGCTCCCGCCGCCCCACGACCATCCGCAGAACGACATTCTCCCCCGCCCGACTCACCACGAAGGGGATGCTGTCGCCAGGTACCAGGACGGGCGCGCCCTCACTCACGAAGACGCCATCGACACTCACCAGCAGATCCCCCACCCGCAACCCGCCCTCTTCGGCCGGCGTCCCGGGCAGCACCTCCGCAACCGTCTGGATGCCCGACGGCAGCATCGGCGTCGGCCGGATGCTGTAAGCATAGCCGAGACATGGCTCGGCCGGGGCCGGAGAGGTGGACTGCTGCGCGTGGACGTCGACGGCCGTCAGGAAGAGGACGGTGGCGGGAACCGAGTATACGAGGATTCTGAAGAGTGCGGATGCGGACATTAAAGCCCCCCGTTCCATGGGCCCTCAGAAGGAGCAGTGCTCAAAGGATATGGGCAGGACCACCGAAAAATGTGGCGCCAATGTAGCCGACTGTTCCCAGTAGAAGCAAAACCTTCACCAACGCGAAAAGGCCTGTTATATAGTAGCCCAGAACATTCTCCCGCCTCTCACATGCTCCCTATGACACGCCCACTGCTCATCCTTGCTCTGACCGAATCCTTCTCCGAACTCTGGACGGCAATCCAGAAGAATTCCGGCGGAAGTGTGGAAGTTAGCCGCGATGAAGGACGGCTTCGAAGCTTCAAATTCGAGGTACCTCTTCTTGTATCGGCAGCTGGGGTTGAGGAGAGGATCCCCACACTCCTACGCGAGCTAAACCCCGGCGGCGCCTGGCCTGTTGCAGTTGTCGGCGTAGAAACAAGCTATCGCCAGGCAATAAGCATTCTTCAGAGCGGAGCCACTGACTACTTCGCAATTCCTGCAGATACTTCACGGTGTCAGGAGTGGATCGCACAGCAAGTCGAAGCCACGCAACGGCTGAAGGGAGTAGAACGCTTCTCGCTGGACGAGCGGGCTCGATTCGATTTCTCCCGGATTCTCGGGCGTAGCCCCTCCCTCCGCACCGCTCTCGGGCGAACTGCGCGTGTGATCTCATGCGGAGCATCTACCGTTCTTATTACGGGAGAAACAGGCACCGGTAAAGACCTCCTCGCTCACTCGATTCATTACAATAGCCCGAGGTCGTCAGCGGCGTTTGTGGAGATCAACTGTGCAACTTTACCGGAACAGCTTCTTGAGGCGGAACTGTTCGGCTACGAACCGGGTGCTTTCACAGATGCGAAGACAACGAAGCCAGGTCTGTTCGAGATCGCCAACGGAGGAACGCTCTTTCTCGATGAAATCGGAGAGATGGCCCCGGCACTCCAGGCAAAGCTGTTGAAGGTCCTGGAGCAGAGAAAGGTTCGTCGTCTAGGAAGCGTAAAGGAGACCACCCTTGACATACGTCTGATCGCGGCGACCAACGTCGACCTTCCGACGGCGGTTAGAAGAGGTGAGTTTCGTCAAGATCTGTATTACAGACTGAATGTCGTCCCTGTATTGCTCCCGTCGCTGCGTCAACGGGGCGATGACGTGACGATCCTCGCTGAACACTTTCTGGAACTCTTCGCACGCCAGTACAATCTGCCCAAGCCCCCACTCACCATAGACATTCGCCGAGCACTGAAAGCGCATTCGTGGCCTGGAAATATCCGGGAGCTTCGAAACTCCATAGAACGAGCTGTACTGTTAGGCGGCGGCTCACTCTTCCTGGAGGATCTATTCTGTGCCGAGGCCGAGATGGTTGAACCGGCGGCAATCCCGTTTCCGGCCTCAATGCAGACTATCGAGCGGTCGGCGGCGACGGCGATGGTAGCTCGATGCGGGGGGAACAAGAGCGAAGCAGCGAAAGTGCTGGGAATAAGCAGGAAGCATCTTTACAATCTTATTAGCAAGGACGGCGATAATGTCCGAAGCTAGTGTCAAGTTCAAGAGCATCAGCGATGCGATCCTTCAAATTCAGACGCTAAAGGCAGAACGACGCTACAGTGAAATCGTAGCGCTCACTTCGGCGTTCCCCGACAGCATACTGGCTGCGCATCCTAGCTTACTGATTGCACAGGCCGGATCTTTGAGTCATCTGCGTAATCACACGGCAGCCCAGCGAACGTTGGAGAGAGGGGCGAATACAATCAGGAGATCCCAAGATATCCGGCTTATTTCCCAATGGGGTCTACTTCTGGGTATTCAGTACCTTCATACCGGTAACACCATCAAAGGTGTCCACTACCTGGAGGACGCGATCACTGCGGCGGAAAGCGTCGGCAATCTTCGTGTCGTTGCAGATGCATCCAACAGTATAGGCGTCGTTCACAGCTTCCGGGGTGACGTTACTGAAGGTCTTATGTTCTTCAGGCGAGCGCTCTACGCATGGCAGAGCCTGGGGAGCTCCCACGGTGTTGGAATGGCTCATCACAACATTGCAATGTTGCTCCGCGATTGGGGGGACCTCAGAGAAGCTCTCGTCCATTTCGAAGAAGCCGAAGCATTTTACACGCGGGAAGGCATTGCTGAGGAGAGGATAAATCTCCGGTCCGAGAAAGCCTTGTGTTATGCAGATATCGGCGACGAGAAGCTCGCGCGTCTCCTCTCGAACCACGCTCTTGATGAACTGACCAGTTCAACGTCGGGAGCAGTAGTAGCCGCTGCTTACCGGGTCGCCGCGATCATAGATGCCAGAGCTGGCTATGACGTCCAGGCGTATGGGCACCTGGTGGTCGCACTGCAGGCGCTTGGGTCAGAAGATGCGGGAATACTCAGAGCGGAGATTCTTGAGGAGTTTGCGGTTCTGCTGAAAAGGATGACAAGTCCCAAGGCCGACGCGCACTACCAGCTAGCGCACGACGCCTATGGCCGCGTCACATCCGTTCGTCACCAAGCACGTCTGCGCGACCGCTACGGCTCTGCCTGATCCTCGTTGAGCGTAAGCTCCCGGAACATCTCAAAAAGCGCAGGGTCGAACGATCCCATGTCACTGTCCATGAGTTGAACGGCCTGTGCCGGCTCGAGCGGGTTCCGGTAGCTGCGCGTGGAGGTGAGGGCATCGAACACATCGGCGATGTGGAGGATGCGGGCAGCGAAGGGGATCTCTTCGCCCTTCAGCCCGTCCGGGTAACCCCGGCCATCCCATCGTTCGTGGTGTGAGCGGACCATGGGGCGGATGTCCCAGGGAAACTCCGTCGCCGCCAGCATCTCGTCGCCGACGACGGTGTGGCGTTCGACGATCTGTCGCTCCTCGTCGGTGAGGCGGCCCGGTTTGTTGAGGATCTCCTCGGGGACCTCGACCTTTCCGACGTCGTGGAGGAAGGCGCCCATGCGGAACCAGACGAGTTCCCGCTCGGGCAGCCCCGCGCGTTCGGCGATCTTGCAGGCGTAGTCGGCGACCCTGAGGCAGTGGCCGCTCGTGTATCTGTCCTTCGCTTCGATCGACTCGCCCCAGTGGGCGACGATGGCGAGGAAGTCCTCCTCGAGCTGGGCGAAGCGCTTGTCGATGTCCGCCTGTTCGTGTTTGGCCTGGAGGCCCACGAAGAGGCTGTGCGACCGGTTGAGCGCATCGAGCGCCTCCCGGTTCCGCTTGAGTCCCCGAAGGACGAGGGCGAGCTCCCGCCAGGCGTCCGCCTCGATGAGGGGGAAGCCGAGGTCCGAGGCGAGCTCGATTGCCTGGTGCAGGTGGGATTCGGAGAGGTGCAGCTTGTCCGTCTCCCGGTAGATGACCCCGTACGACTTGAGGATATCCGCCCGGAGCTGGCTGTTGTTCAGGCGGCTGGCGATTTCGAAGGCGCCATCGCAGCAGCGGCGCGCTTCGTCGAGCCGTTCGGTGAGGATGAGGAGCTCCGCCTTGTTGGCGAGGACGATGCCCTCCACCTGGACGTCACCGATCAGCCCGCAGATGCTGAGGGCGCGGTCGAGGGAGGCATCGGCTTCCGTATACAGACGCATGTCCGTATAGAGCATGCCGATGTTGTTGAGAACCCGCGCGACGCGCTGCTGGTTGCCGACCTTCTCGTAGTCGGCGAGCGCCATCTTGTAGTAGTCGACCGCCTCCGACAGCTCCCCGCGGATGTTCGCGACGATGCCGAGGTTCAGCTCGATGTCGCCCCTCGTCTGACGGTCGTTCGCCCGCTCGCAATGGTCGCGCGCGGCGATGTACGCGCGCTCGGCCGAGTCGATGTCGCCCGCGCGCTGGTAGAGGATGCCCTTCCCGTTGAGGGCGCGGCCGATGCGGCCATGGTCCTCGACGCGCAGGCTGATCTCGTAGGCGAGGCCGTAATATTCGGACGCCGCCTCGCGGTTTCCCCGGCTGCTGTAGAGAAGCGCGAGCCGGAGGACCGCCTCGAGCAGATCCCCTACATGTCCGTCGGACCAGGAGCTTCTGAAGATGTCCTCGCACAGGTCGACGGCCGCCTGCCATTGACCTGAGCGCTCGAAGTCGTGTGCCTGATCGAGAAGGAGCTGCGTGCGATGGAACATTCCTCTGAGCACTATCCCCGAAAGCGTGAAAGGGTCTCAGCGTTGCTGAGACCCTCGCTCAAACCACTACCTGCTGCCCGACGCGTCAGGTCAGGGCCCTTCGCCATTGGCATACACGCCATTTGAAGTGCCCGTCGGAGCGGGGCCGGTGGGGCTCTGGCTGGCGCAGCCGGCGGCCAGGATCAGGATCGCGAGCGCAGTGAAGGCTCTGAGCGACTTGCTCATGGTTGACTTTCCCTTGAGTACGGACGGTTTGAAAGAGGCCGGGGCGGAAAGTCGACCCGGCTTTGCCCGCCTGGTGCGGGCATGCTCGCGGGCGCATAAGTGCGCGACGCCGAGCGGCCTTTGATGCCGTAACTGAAATCTTTTAGTTGGACTTCCCCTCAGCGAGGGAGCGGCAGATGCCGGGGGAATGCCCTTCTAAAATAGAGTATCGGTCAGGAAGGTGTCAACCTTTAGCACTTAAGGAGCGCGTGGGGGAAGAAGCGCTCTGTCCGGGCCGCGAGGAGCGGCCCGGTGATGCGATCAGAGGCTCAGTGGTGGTGGCTCGACGGAGGCCGTACGAGGACGCGGAAGTTGTGGTTCCATACCGCGATAGCGCCGCCGATCCCCGCGATGCAGAGGAAGACGCCGACGAGGATGTAGCCGACCTGAGCGCCATCGCGGCCATGGTCCGCCCAGTAGCCGGCCGTAGAGAAGGCGTACGCTGCAAGGAATAGGATGAGGGCGGCGATGCCGAACCCGATCGCGGCCTGGATCGTCCTGGACATATCGGTGCTTCTCCCTGGAATCACGGGTGTGGAGGGATCGACCCGGCGGAGATGCGCGCGCGGGGCGCGGGTCCGCTCATAGTCGACCCAGCGGTCGTACTTCTCGGCGATGCTGCCGTATGTCTTCTTGTCGCGGCTCACGGCGACGCGTGGCTGAGGGCATAGACGTACGCCGCGATCTCGCGGACCTGCTCGGGCGAGAAGTTCCCGCCGCCCATCGGGGGCATCGGTGCGGGGAACTCCCTCGGCGCCGGAACACCATTCTGGATGACGGCGACGAGCTCGTCGTAGGAGCCGGAGATGTTGATCCACCCGCCGTCATTGAGCGAGGGGCCTGCGGCGGTGCCGCTTCCTCCGCCGCCATGACACGCGACGCAGATCGTCGAATAGGACTGCTGCCCCGCCTCGACCATCTCCTGCGTGACGCCCGCCGGGGCGTTGGCTGCGTCGAGCGTGGGCCCCGACGAACCGCCGCCACCTACGAGCCCGGCGACGTATGGGGGCGGGTTCGGTGCAGGCGCCTGGGGAAGGCCGACCCTCTCATGGGCTGCCACCTTCTTGTACCCGCCGGCAAAACCAGCTTCGACCCAGTCACAGGAGGAGAGGGCAAGCAGGAGGCCGAGGGCGGAGGCGCCAGTCAGCAGGCGTGCGGCGTTGGACATCGTGGCTACCGGATGTATGGGGATCGGGCGGCCCGCTGCGGCCGCGACTCAGCTATCATGCGTTTCCGTGCACCGCCATACAGGCGCGCGCGGAAGCCGCCAAATGCCCGGAAAAAGAACGGACATCGGGGCGCGACGCAAGAGAGGCAGCGGGCCGGGCCGGTCCCGCTACCTCCCTTCCAGCCGGTATCGGACCAGATACGGCACATCCAGCTCGTCGACCTCGGTCGTCACGAAGGCGTCATCGCGCGCCGCGAGCACCCGCTGCCCGATCGGGAGCTGGACGAAGCCCGCCCGCTCGCCCTGGGGGTCGAGAAGGTCCCAGACCACGGAATCAGGCGAAAGCTCTTCACGCCGCAGCCAGATCGAACCATCCTGCCCGACGGTGAGGCCTGTGAGCGCCGGGAGGTGCGTCAGGGCACCCGCCGAGGCGCGATAGGCGGCGGCGACCGCTTCCGGCGTCGGAGGGGTCGCTGCGGAGGCGTCACCGGCGGAGCACGCCGCCACGAGAACGGGCGCCGTCCGCACGGCAGCGGCAACGACATGTTCGCCGGTCAGCGGGACGCGGGTAACCGGAAGCTCACGCTGCCACACGGTGTCGCGCTGGGGGCCTATGGCGGTCAGCCGGATCCGGGACCCCTTCTCACCGCTGGCGGCGCTCTCTTCGGCGATCAGCATCCCCCGACCCTCGGGGAGCGCGCTGACGAACATCTCCTGCCGGAAGGGGACGGGCCAGCGGTGGTTGGCGCCGCCACTCTCCAGAGACAGCGTGCGTCCTACCCGCTCGGACCAGAACAGCGTATCGGCAATGGTCCCGTCCCAACGTGTGAGCAGATGCGGGACGGGCGCAGCGAAATCGATGCTGCCCGACGTGCAATCCATCGGGCCGCGGGCATAGCCGTAGTTCGGGGTGATGATGGCAGCGCTGTCGCCGATGAGCGCTGCCGGGGCCATCGGCATATACATGAAGCGGATTCCGTCGGGGCTCTCCCGGGAGAACATCCACTGTTCCTCGGGACTCCAGACGATCCGCTTGAAGACGCCGTCCATGGTGAAGGCGCTGACGACAGGCGTATTGTCGAAAGCGAGAAGGGTGTCCCCCCGCATGTCGACCCGCCAGAGGCTCTGGAAGTGACCCGGCCCCGCGCCGGGCGCGCCGATCGTGCGGAGCGGGCGTCCATCTTCAGCATAGACGCGGACGAGGTTCGCCTGCGGATCGGCGACGATGATCTCCCCCGTCGGTCCGAGGACCACGCTCTCGATCCGGGTGAAGCTCTGCGCCGGGTCGTCGATGGAGCCGAGCCGGAAGAGGGGTTCGGCGGTGAGACGGGGGCCGCTCAGCTCTTCGACGTCGGAGCGTTCACTCCGGTCGCACCCGGGGAGGGCGAGGATCGCCAGCGTGAGCGCCTGCACTGCCACGACACTTCGGAACCCGATCATGGGGCATCCTCGGCTTTCTGGCGGGCGGTGGGACTGCTGGAAAGGTCCGGCCCTCGGATGGGCGGGCGCTTTGCGCTACCCGACCGGGCGGCGCCGGACAGTGGGGAGCTTCAGGTAAAGCCGGCCGAAAGAAGCGACAGGGGTGCAGCGCCGCGTCCGGTGCGCTTTTCCGGAAGCTGCGCGCGCCGGAGAGCGACGTCGAAGCGTCAGGAGGATGTCAGGCCTTCGGCTCGGCCTGGATCTGATCGGTGACGTCGAGCATGACGCCGCGCAGCTTCACCGCGACACCCCGCGCGCCCTTGATCACCTGCACCACGTCGTGCAGCCAGGCGACGGAGCCGTCGGGCCTTACCGCGCGATACAGGAAGTCATGATCGCGGCCCTGGCCGGTCGCAACGGCGCAGAAGGCGATGGCGTCGCTCCGGTCCTCCGCATGAACGACCGTGTCGGCCCAGAAGGTCGGCTCGCTCATCCAGCGGTCCGGAAGATGGCCCAGAACCTTTGCAGCGACGGGGCTGACATAGGAAAATTCGAAGGTCGCCGCGTCGCCCTCCCAGAGGATCAGATCGACGCCGGGAAGCAGTTCCTTCGCCCGCTCCTCGAGAGCCGGCATCGGGTCTGACGGAGAACCGAAAATCTTCCAGATCCGGTCCAGCGTCCCGGTATCGGTAGGGGGCTGCGCGAGCATGGATCGATAACTTTGCGGATGCCTCGAAGAGCCGGGCCGACTGTGCGGTCCGGGTATCACGAGCCTCAAAAGTGCACGTTCCATGCCCTCTGCAGGGGCGTGCCGCGACGGTCTGCTCCACACGATTGTCCTGGTTTGACGGGATGTCAACGGAGTTGTTCGCGGCTCGCCTTTCGCTCTCTCACATCCGCGGGCCGTGACCTTCCTGGACGAGCCGGCTGGTGACTGGTGCGCCAGGAATGGCTCGCTCGGCAGATTGCCCGATCTTCCCCGTTTCGGTACTCTTGCCTTGGGTCGACCGCCCTCTGGCGGTCAGGCCGGCGTCACCTGCTGCAACACCATCATGTCGATGATCCTCACGAGATTCCGTCGAACGATCCCGGCCTTCCTCACGCTGCTGGTGGGTGCGGCAGCGTGCGCGAGTTCGGCCGGGGGACAGGCTCCCGGGTCGCCTTCCGCCACTACGACGGCGGCAGGGGGCAGCGCATCATCGGCCACGGGCGATGCGTATCAGCTCCCGACGCTCCCTCCCGCCGCCGATATTCAGCCGGAGGAGTACGCGTCGCGCCGTGCGCAGCTCGTGCAGGGCCTGAGCGACGGCGTTCTCGTTGTGTTCGGCGCGCCGGACCGGGAGGCGGATTATCTGACCTGGTCGCAGGATGCATCCTTCCGATACCTCACTGGCATCAATGAGCCGAACGCAGGGCTCATCATCGTCAAGGAGGCGGGCCGCCTCCAGGAGACCCTCTTCATTCGGGAGAGAAGCCCGGAGCGCGAGCTCTGGGAGGGCGCGCGTCTCGGCACGGATGGAGCGACGGAGCGGACGGGCATCGCGGCCCGGCCGATCGAAGATATGCTGTCGGTTCTCGACTCGGCCGTTGCGCACCACCCCCGCCTCCACGTGGTGACTGCTCCGCCCGCCCCGGATCCTGATGCGCTGCTCACGCGAGAGCAGCAGATACTGGTGCGGCTCGCAGCCCGCCATCCTCAGATCGAGATCGTACAGGTCTCCGATCAGGTCGAGCGGCTGCGTGGAACGAAGTCCCCGGCGGAACTCGATCTCATCCGTCGTGCGACGCTCATCTCCGTGCTCGGTCATCGCGAGGCGATGCGTTCGGCGCTGTCGGAGATGAACGAATTCGAGATCCACGGGCTGATGGAGTACATCTTCAGGCGGAATGGCTCGGATGGGCCGGGCTATTCGAGCATCGTCGGGTCTGGCCCGAACTCGACGACCCTCCACTACAACGCGAACGACCGCTTCATGCAGCCGGGCGAGCTCCTGCTGCTGGATGTGGCGGCGAGCTT
>CAYRLB010000043.1:8112-9709 GCA_964424945.1 uncultured Gemmatimonas sp. | reverse complement strand
CGCGGGGTCCGGAAACAGATGCCCGCAGTTCCGCCTCTACTTCATGCACGGACTGGGGCATGGGGTGGGACTTCAGGTCCACGACCCCGACGTCTCCTACTATGGCGCCTTCCAGACAGGGGCGGCGGTGACCCTCGAGCCAGGCATCTATGTCCGTTCGGATGTCCTGGATTACCTCCCTGATACGCCGGCGAACCGCGCCATGATCGAGCGGTTGCGACCGGCGGTAGCGCGGTACCGCGATATCGGCGTTCGCATCGAGGATGTCTATATGCTAACCAGCGAAGGGGTCGAGCGTCCCTCTGCGGGCCTGCCGCGCGAAGCGGATGAGGTCGAGGCGCTGATGCGCGAAGTCGGCCTCGGGGAGCGCGACCGGCGTGCGGATGTCGTCGAGTGGTACCGCTCATCCATGCCCCGCTGATGGAAAAGAAGAGTCCTGTGACCCGGGAGGGGTTCAGCGCCGTTCAGGGGTGCCTGCTCGCCGCGGTGATCCTCTTTGTACTCCTCCTTGGCGTGAGCATCGTCCTCGGGTATCGGCAGTTCCGGGAGAACACGCAGCCCTCTGCAGTGTCCCGCGTCGATGATATCTCCCACGACGCTGTCTCCAGCCCGGATATGTATGTGGCGGCGCCCTCCAGCTTCCGGAGGGCGGCATGACGGCGGGTGCCTTTCGCTTCTTCGGAGGGATCGACTTTTCAGGGGCAAAGGAGCCACTGTCGAACCTCTGGACCGCGGTAGGGGAGGCCGATGGCGATCGCCTCCGGATACTCAGCGTGCGGCCCCATGCCTACAGGATCGACCTCGCCGGCTACGTCGCGGACGGCTGGCGGTCGATCGACGAAGATTCGGCGGCCGGCGCTGCCATTCTCTGGGGGGCTGATTTCCCACTCGGTCTTCCGGCAGAGGTCGCGCGGGCGCTGGGAGCCGGCGAGTCCTGGTCGAACCAGCTCGCCTGGGTCGCGGACCGCCCCGCCGATGAAGTTCGCGGGGCCGCCGGGGAAACAGCGCGCCTTCCGCGTCTGACGGATACCGGGGCACTCGCGCCCCTCGACCTGCGCCTCTACAAACAGACGACGGAAGGGCTCCGCTGGGTACACGAACTTCGTGAAGCAGCGGAGGATCCGGTGGCGATCCACCCCCATCATCCGGATGATCGGGCGGTGACGTCACTTATCGAAGTTTATCCTTCCGGGACGGTTCGGGATCTGGGGCTGCCGCGCAGGCGTTCACCCGGACGTCCCGGTGAGATCCGCGCCCGCGTCGCGGCGCTCCGCCCCTACCTCGACTTCGCCAGCGCAGATGCTGCGGCCGCGGCGGCAACGCTCGAGGATGCGTGGGATGCGACAATCGCCTGCCTCACCGCTTTCCTCTGCCGGAACGATCTCGACCAGCCGCTCCGCCTCAACCCGCACCAGACGGAGCGGGTCAGGGCGGAAGGTTGGATCTATCGCTGTCCCGCCGCGTTGGCGGAGATCCGCTAGAGCACATCTCCGCCGCCCTGCTCGCGTTTCCTGCGGACGGGAGATCGGACTGGCGCGTCAGAGCGCCGGGCGCGTCCTCGGGACATCACCTCCGGTGCCATCGCCGCCTGAGGGGG
>CAYRLB010000043.1:4483-8012 GCA_964424945.1 uncultured Gemmatimonas sp. | reverse complement strand
CCGCGGTCAGATCTTCCGCAGGAATGTCCAGACCGGGCCTCGCCCTGGAGACGCTGCCACCTTGCGGTCCGGATCGAAGATCGTCG
Source organism: uncultured Gemmatimonas sp. (assembly GCA_964424945.1). Classification (GTDB taxonomy): domain Bacteria; phylum Gemmatimonadota; class Gemmatimonadetes; order Longimicrobiales; family Longimicrobiaceae; genus WHSP01. The sequence goes on along the minus strand of CAYRLB010000043.1, from coordinate 7,926 downwards.
GGATCGGTCCCGTCGCCGCGTTGCTGAATGGGTAGATCCCCTTCCGGCCGACGGCGTCCCGCCTCGATCGACGACCCGCCCGCCGTGGAGGGCGAGGCCATCGCAGGCGTCGGACGGGTCCGGCCGACAGCATCGCCCGGAGTGGAGGCATCGTCGTCGGGTGCGGTCACGCTGCTGCCCGGGCTTCGGCGGGCAGGCTGAGCCGGCGTCGAAGCGGCCTCCGGCGGAGCGACCGAAGCCGGCGGAGCAATCCGCCCTCCTCGAGACCCTGTCCCTGCTGCATCACGCCTGGCGGTCTCCCACCCGTATGGATCATCGAGCTGGCGGCTCGACACACGAAGCCCATCTGCGGCCGGCGGCCGGCGCTGCGGCACGACGACGTTCGTCCCCCCCACGTCCGTCGGATCTTCCTCTGCCGTCCCAGCGCCGGGCGGCAAGCCGCTGTCGCCGCAAAGGGCCCGCATAGCCCGATCGTACTGATTCGGATCGACCCAGACCCGCGAGCCGTTGCAGTTCAGGGGCACGAAACCCTGCTGACCGGCTGCCCCGATCGTCTCGGGCCAGTGGACGAAGAAATCCGTCGTCCAGTTGGCGGCAGCGCGCTCTGGAATCGTCTGGGATACGAGCCACTGCATCGTCGGGTAGCCGTCGGCCGAGGGATGGTGCCATGACCCGCCGAACAGTGTTCCATCGAGGCGAAGGGGCCGTTCCGACGCAACGACGAAGTAGTACTCCGGTCCGAGATCCGAATCGGTCGCGGTCGGGAAGAGTCGCGATCCGGGCAGCATCCCGTTCAGGGAGCTGACAAAGGACATCCCGGAAGCGGCGGGTACAAGTCGATGGATGCCCGGGAAGAGGAAGCCGTCAGGCGCGCCGAAGCCAGGCCTGGGATAGATCATCATCGCCCCCTGCCCCGGGACGAGCCTGAACACCGCTGTGTAGGCCGCCCGCCCCAGCTGAAGGGTCAGCGACTCTCCGCGCTCCGGCCCCGTCGGCATGAGCGTCGCCGCCAGCGCCGCCTCTGTCCGGGCGTCCGTGTCAGATACCCTCTCCTGGTGCGCCCCGGCCCCGGAGCCGCTTCCACCCGATGGCAGGGGATTGGCAAAGGATGCGCAACCCGTCCCGGCCCCGAGCGCGAGCATGACGACCACCCGACCGGTGGCTCTCATATTGCCCTCCTGTGGCGGATGAATCGACCGTGAGCGTTCATCGCCCGTCCGGTTCTCAGATGCTGCTGGCCGGTGTTCTCTCGACTGGAGCCTTCAGAACCGCCATCGCGAGGCATGCCCAGCCCGCGAGGAAGGCGACGCCGCCGAGCGGTGTGATCGCGCCGAGCCACCGAATCCCCGTCAGCGCCATCAGGTACAGGCTTCCGGAGAAGAGCAGAATTCCGAGTATGAAGAGACGTCCCGCGGCGGCGGCGGAGGCACCCGGCCACCTCGCCAGAGTCAGCGCTGCAAGGATGAGCCCGAATGAATGGTACATCTGGTAGCGTGCGCCCGTCTCGAACACCGTCAGCAGATCGGCCGGCACGAAACTCCTCAGCCAGTGTGCGCCGAACGCGCCTGCGGCCACCCCGAGGAAGGCGAGCAGCGTACCCGCAAGGAATAGTCGCCGAGCAGTCCCGGTCATCTCTATAAGTCGTTGAGTATGTGAATCTTACCGGCAGTTGCCGGGTACGCATGTTGCGCCGACACCAATTCCACCTGACCAGTCGCTACGACGATGGGACGACTCCGGGAAGACATCAACGACCTCAAGCGCGATCATCCACTCTTCTTCTGGGGGATGACGACTGTCGGCGTGGTGCTTCTTATCGCGACGGTTGCAATGGCGCTCCGGATCCCGCAGTACCGCAGCCAGGCAGCCAGTTACGACGCCCGCATGTCGGAGACGGAGCGGGAAACCCGCGACCGTATTCTGAATTCGCAGGCGAGGCGCAGTGAGCTCGCGGTGGCGCTTCTGCAGCGTGAGCTACGGCTTCGCGCGGTCGAGGAAAATTCGGTGCACCTCGCGATCAGTATCACCGACTCCACCCTTTCGCTCCGCCACGGTGACGCGACCCTTCGGGAAGTCCCGATCACCGTCGGGCCGGACTCGACGGTAGCGGGGCCCGATGGCCGGAGCTGGCGCCTCGTTCAGGCACTCGGCGAGCGACATCTGGTGGAGAAGGAGCGCGACGCGGACCTCCTGGTTCCTGAATGGGTTTACCACGCCAGGGGTGAGGAGGTGCCATCCGCCTCGGCGCGTAGCATCGAAGACGGGCTTGGCAGCTATCTCCTCAGGCTGGACGACGGGACCGAAATCCATACGCGCCCCGCAACGGGTCCCTTTGCCGCCGGCGCTCGGCCGGCCGGCTTTATCGTGGAACGGGAAGACGATCTTGCGGCGATCTTCGACGCAATTTCCGTCGACACCCCGGTATACATCTACTGATGAGCAGAGACGACCTGCCCTCGCAGGAGCGCCGGGAGCGCCCCCCGACGACCGGCGAACGCCGCAACTTCACCCCGGGAGGACGCCTCCGTCGCATCATCTTCGATCACCGGTCCAGCGTCTGGATGGCGATTGCCTCGGTGGTGATCCTTCTTCTCCTGTTCGCGGGAACGACGGTCTTCGCCCTCAACGCCCGCTTCGAGCGCGATGTTGCACAGATCGCGTATTCCCGCGATTCGAAGGCGCTGCAGTTCCTCCTGCAGAAGGAGTCCGTCGAGGTGCGGCAGCTGAGCGATACGGTGGCGGCGCTGGAGGCCCGGGTCGGCGCACTCGATGTGGAGAGCGCGCCCTACCTCGTCGTGAGTCTGGAAGAGAAGCGCGTCTGGTACCTGCAGGGTGAGGATACGATCTTCACCGCGCCGGTCGCGGTGGGGTCAGGACAGACGCTCGTGATGGGCGGGAGAACGCAGCGATTCCAGACACCGCGCGGACGCATGACGATCACGGCCAAGGAGCGGGATCCGGTGTGGGTTCCCCCCGACTGGCACTATCACAAGATCGCGCAGGCTCAGGGCCTTCGGGTGGTGAACATGAGCAACGCGGCGCCTGACGCGCTGGCCGGTTATCCCGCTGGCAAGGAACCCATCGCCGACGGGGTGATCTACATTCCGCCCTACGGAAGCCCACAGCGTCGCCATACGGGGGTTCTGGGGGCCGCCAAGCTGGAGATGCGGGACGGCTACTACTTCCACGGGACCAACAATGAGGCGTCGGTCGGAACGGCGGCGAGCGCGGGGTGCATCCGGATGCTTCGCGCGGACATCCTGTGGATGTACGAGAATGTGCCGGTCGGAACGGAGGTCTTTATCTACTAAAGGGGCCGGAGCTGAGGGTGGGGGTGGTCGGGCGGGTCCCGCAGCAGAATCAACCGCTACCCCCCCCCCCCCCCAATAAAAAAATAAGCAAGGATTCCGGCATGATCCGGTGGGGCCGGTATATCACCATCG
>CAYRLB010000043.1:0-4473 GCA_964424945.1 uncultured Gemmatimonas sp. | reverse complement strand
GGGTTTTCCGGTCTTGGGGCGGGTGGCACGGGTGTTTTTTATCCAGGGGGGGGGGGGTCGTGGGGGGGGGGGGGGGGGGGGGGGCCCCCGCGGCAGAATCAACCGCACCCGCCCCCCCGCCCGACGAATCACTTCAGAACGATTTCCGGCTTCTTCGGGTGGGGCCTGTACAGCACGATCGTCCTCCCGATCGTCTGGACGTGATGCACCTCCGCGAGCTGTTGCACGATCTCGGCGCCAGCCTCCGCAGCCGAGAGGGGCGCCGCTTCCTGAACCTTGACCTTGAGCAGTTCACGATGCGCAAAGGCATCATCGATCGCCCTGATTCCCTGCTCCGTCACACCCTCCTTGCCGATCTGGTGGATCGGCTTCAGATGATGCGCCAGCGACTTTAGCTGACCCCGCTGCCGTGACGATAACTCCATCTCCCTGCCTTCCATGTTGTATCGCGTCCGGGGAGCCGACCAACCCGATCCGCTTCGCCCCTTCCGCATTTCTCCTCCTGCCGCGCGCTGCGCGTGGTCTCCCTGCCGATCTTCCCTTCGCTGTCACTGTAGCGTGCCCGAGCGGCAACCTCAGCTCGCCACGACCCGGTTGCGTCCCTGGTTCTTCGCGAGGTAGAGCGCCCTGTCGGCCGCACCGATGAACTCATCGGCCCGGCGGGCGTCCCCGGTGTAGCACGCCACCCCGATGCTGGCGGTGATCGCCGAATGGATGATGTCGTCCGGGAAGAGCCGCGCGATTCTGCGGCGCACGCGCTTCGCGAGCAGCATCACATCATCCCTCGTCGTCTCCGGGAAGATCACCGCAAACTCGTCGCCGCCATACCGACACACCCGGTCGGTCGTGCGAAACGCCGTCCTCAGCGCCTCCGCGACCCGCTGCAGGACGTAATCGCCCTGCGGGTGGCCCTGCGTATCGTTGATGCGCTTGAAGTCGTCCAGATCGAGCAGGAGAACGCAGAGCGCGCGATCGTAGCGCCGGGCCCTCACCATCTCAACCGTCAGGTGCTCCTCGAAGGCCCGTCGATTGTAGCAGTTTGTGAGGAAGTCGATGAAGACCTCCGACTGCAGCCTCTCCACGAGCTCTGCGTTGCGGAGTGCGATGGCGCACACCTCGATGACCCTCTGGACGTCGTCCGGGCAGCGTCCGTCGACGAGGTCGTTCCTTCCCAGCAGGAGAAGTGCGGGAAGATGATCGAATTCCGCCCGCATCCTGATGAGCGCCGTTCCCTCCGGGAAGATCTCCTGAAAGGAAGGCGTCTCATCGATCCAGGTCGACACCGGTCCGGTCAGAAGACTCTCGCTGAACGCAGCCGAGAGGTTGTCGGGGAGCGGGATGTCGTCAACCTCCAGCGCCTGACGCAGACGGTAGCGCCCCTCTGCGAAGCGGTAGAGCGCGACCCAGCCGCCCCCAACCGAATCCCGAACGGCGTCCAGGACACGGGCCTCCATCTCGACCAGGCTCCGCATCTCGATGAGCTGACGGGCGACGGATCCCTCGGCTCCACCATCCGCAACGCTCGCTCCAGCCCTTTCCTGCTCCTTCGCTCCCACTACCGGGAGCAGATCGTTGTCGGATGGTCGTGTCATGCACGAACGATTGAGCGTGAGTCGTGGTCGAGAGCGGCGACGGACGACGTTACGAGCACGCCAGCCCAGCTCCCCTTCTTCTTCCGACAGACCGGACAGCCGGTGGAATGTGTCGGATTTTCCGAATCCGGTCAACGCATTGCCCTGGCGGAAACTAACGCGCCGGTCACGCCCGTCATCCGATGGCCTTCCGGGAAGCGCGGCGGCTCCCCGCCGATGCGCCCCCGAATGGCAGGATCAGTCGCCGAGTGACACCCCGAGCTGCCGGGCCGTCATGATCGTGTCGCTGTCGAGCGGCACCACCTTCAGCTCCTTCACGGCCGCTTCGAGGGGTACCGCCTCGATGGTCTGGCTCCTCAGGGCGACCATCGTTCCGAGCCTCCCCTCGCCGATGCACCGAACCGCCGCGGCGCCGAAACGGAGTGCGAGGTTGCGATCGTAGGCGATCGGCGTCCCTCCCCGCTGGATATGGCCCAGGACGAGGGTGCGCGTTTCCTTCGCGGCGAGCCGCTCGATGTCCTCCGCCAGGCGCTCGGCGATCCCGCCATAGCGGCCGCTGCTGTCCGCATAACTCGGCTCGCCGCCCGCTGGCCTCGCCCCCTCGGCGATCACCACAATGCTGAAGCGTCGCCCCGTTCTGTCGCGCTCGAGGACCTTCTCGACGATTGCCTCCGTCCGGAAGGGGATCTCCGGAATGACGATGACATCCGCGCCGCCCGCGAGGCCCGACTCCAGCGCGATCCACCCCGTGTGCCGGCCCATCACCTGGACGACCATAGCCCGCTGATGCGCCTCGGCGGTCGAGTGGAGCCGACCGATGGCGTCCGTCGCCACCTCGACGGCCGTCTGGAAGCCGAAAGTCATATCGGTAGCGGCCAGATCGTTGTCGATCGTCTTCGGCACCCCGATGACGGGCAGGCCCCTCTTGTTCAGCTCATTCGCGATGTTCAGCGACCCGTCGCCACCGATCGCGATAAGGGCGTCGATTTCCAGCTCCCGGAAGCGGGTGAGGATCTCATCCGATCGGTCGGTCACCCCCCAGGTGCCGTCGGACTGACGGACTTCGAGACCGAAGGGATTGCCGCGGGTCGTCGTCCCGAGGATCGTGCCGCCGAGGTGTGTGATCCCCCGGACCGCGTTGGCGGTAAGTGGGAGGATGCCGGGTTCGCCGTCCACCTCCCCTTCCAGCAAGCCGGTGTATCCCCGCCGGATTCCCAGCACTTCCCAGCCGCGCTGGACGGCGGCCAGCGTGGCGGCGCGGATGACGGCGTTCAGACCGGGTGCATCTCCTCCACCCGTGTTGATGGCAATTCGGCGGATCCCTGCGGGTTTCTGTGTCATCGACTCTAATCTTTCTCTGTCCGGCGTGACGTTCGCTGGCTACGAACTTTTCGAAGCGATGGTCTCCGAATTTATCGGGCCGTCGGAGTCGCGACCATCTGACCTGGCCGCGGGTTTGACAATCCACAGCCGGAATCGGTATGCTCACTGCATCGTACGGCATTCCGGTTGCGACAGCAGAAGGACAGGTGAAAATGGTTACAGAGGCTGAGGTTCGAAAGGCACTGCGGAAGGTCAAGGATCCGGAGTTGAACATCGACCTGGTTGTTCTTGGCCTGATTTATGACATCCGTGTAGACGCCGCTCACGTCGATGTGACCATGTCACTTACGTCGCCGGCGTGTCCGGTTGCCGGCGAGATTGTGAACCAGGCGCGAGAGGCGGTCGAGGGTGTGGAAGGTGTCGATAGCGCGAACGTCGAGCTTACCTTCACCCCACCGTGGACGGCGGAGCGAATTCCGCCTCTCATCCGTTCCGCTTTGGGGCTTTGATTGTTGCCAACGCCACCCACTAGGTGGCGCTTCTCCGGGACGGCCGTGCCGCCCCGACAGATCAACCGAGGAGAGGATAATGAGCAAACGGTTTCTGGTCCGCCCTGCGGCGGCGATGATGATGCTGGGGATGGTGGCGGCGTGTGGTGGCGGCGATGCAGAGGATACGCAAACGGCTTCGACGCCCTCTACGGTTCCGGCGGCACCTGCTGATGAGGCGGCGCCCCCTGCTGATCTGGTCGCTCAGGGCCAGGAGATCTACAACGGTGCAGGCATCTGCATGACCTGCCACGGAACGGGCGGTGTAGGCACGGCGCTCGCCCCGAGCCTGACCGACGATAACTGGCTCTGGATTGACCCGTCGCAGCCGATTCAGCCGCAGATTGCGACGATCGTCCGCGAGGGTGTGCCCAACCCGAAGGAGCACCCGGCTCCGATGCTCCCGATGGGCGGCGTCAGCCTCAGCGACGATCAGATCGAGGCGGTTTCGGCGTACGTCGCGTCGCTTTGATGCGTCGACTTGCCTGATGTAGCTCTGGAGCGGCCCCCCCGGGCCGCTCTTTTTTTTGCTGCTAACCCTCCGCTCCGATCTTACCCTCCAAACCAGAGCAGCGGACGGACGCCCCGCAACTCACCGAAGTCCCCACACGACGACGTTCCCTGCTGTCACACTGACCGCATCGCGGCACTGGGAGCAGAAGCTGCTGGCATATGGGATGAGTCGTCACCTAGTCGCTTCCCCCGATGTGCCATGCATTGCTAAGGCTCGATGCGAAGAGCGGACACAGTGGAATCCATGCGCTTCAGCTGTCATGGCACGCCTGCCTTGGTCCGAAAGCGAAGAAGTCCAGGGCCCAGATCATAACGATCCAGGATTTGCCGGCGAGTCATCCGGGTCCATACCCGGGGGGAGGTCATACGCGCTATCACGGGATCGCGGGATGCAGAAGAGTTTTACCGGCTTTACCGGAGGCGGAACGGGGGTGGGTGTACTGGAGCAGGGTTAAATGCCGATGCCCCTCACGACGGTGTGTCGTAAGGGGCATCGG
>CAYRLB010000042.1:0-21872 GCA_964424945.1 uncultured Gemmatimonas sp. | reverse complement strand
CCCGGTTCGATGGGGAAGCCAATGGATGGAGCGGAGATCCTCATCCTCCGGGAGGATCTCTCCCCCTGCGATGTCGATGAGGTTGGCGAGCTGGTACACGCCGGACCGACGGTCACGGCGGGCTACTGGAACGATCCGGAGCGGACGGCGGCGGTCTTCAGGCCGCACCCGCTCCGCCCTGAGGACGGGGTCGCTGTCTTCTCGGGCGATATGGTTCGGCGGGATGAGGAGGGCTTCTTCTACTATGTCGGGCGGCGCGATCGAATGATCAAGACGCTCGGCTTCCGCGTCGGCCCGGACGAAGTGCTCGATGTGCTGTACGCGTCAGGGCAGATTGCCGACGGTGTCGTCACCTCCGAGCCAAATCCGCAGAGGGGCGAGGCGATCATCGCGTATGTGGTGCTCTCCGAGGGCGGCACTCTGGCGAGGCTCACCGCCTACGCGCGCATCGAGCTGCCCCGGTACATGCACCCCGCGCGCTTCGAGGTGTGGGAGGCGCTGCCGCGGAACCCGAATGGAAAACACGATCTGCAGGCGCTGAAAGGGACAGCGGAGGTGACGCTCGCTCCCTCTCTCCCGTGAAAGGGGTAGTCGACCTTTATACCTTCCCGGTGACACTTCCCGCTGCCACCAGCTCCACCACCGTACGCCTTTCGGCTTCGCTCAGCCGCGAATGCGTCGGCAAGGTGACCAGCTCCGAAACCAGCGTCTCCGCCCCGGGCAGGGCACCATCACGCTCCACCAACCGATCGCGTAGCTCGGGCAGCTCCCGGAGCGTCGTCGGGTAACTCCGCCCGATCCCGGCCCGCAGTGCGTCATCCGGCGAGGAGAAGGCGTCGATCCCGCCTCGGATCCGCACCGGCAAACGGAGATAGCCGGGCGCGCCCCCCTCGACTGCAAGGACGAGCCGGCAACCTTCCGCGCCCCTCAGACGCGCCTCGAGCGCGGCACCATTGATCCGGCGTGCGGCGGCCTCGTTACGGGAATCCTCCCGCGACGCCAGAGCGAGCGCAGCGCTGAACCGGGCGATTCCAGCCGGCGGAGTCGGCGCATGGTACCTCGTCTCCCCGAGCCCAAGCTGCGGAATCGACGACGGAATACCATAGATGGCGGGCCGGCCGAGAAGCCACTGCGCGACGCTCTTCAAAGCGATCCCGCCACCGGGCCGTGCCGGAGCCAACAATCCCGGGGCGGCAGCGTCACGCAGAAGCAGCGCTCCACCCCCACCCCCCGTCCATCCCTTGCCGCGGCCGAAGCTCAGGACGCCATAGCTCCCGAGCGATCCCAGCGGGCGACCTCGCCACCCCCCGCCCTGACCCTGCGCCGCATCCTCGATGACGGCCGCTTCGTACCGGTCCGCCAGCGCCACGACCGCATCCCAGTCGACGGGCATCCCGTACAGATGTGCGACGACGACGACCCGCGTCCCCGAGCGCAGCACCCTTTCGAGCGATTCGAGGTCCGGGCTGAGCGTCGCCGGATCGATGTCGTACAGCGCGACTCGTGCATCCGCGCCGATCGCGGCAGCCGCGACGTCATAACAGCAGAACCCCGGAAGCGCGACCTGGCGCGAACCCGTCGCCTCAAGCGCGCCCCCGATCGCAAGCTGCAGCGCCTGCGTCCCGCTCCCGCAAAGGACAACATCGCGCGCGTTGAAGTCGTCGATGAGGACGCCCCTGAGCGCCTCGACCGGATCAGCGCCGCGCCCCGTCCGCGACGCCCGGACCACATCGCCGAACCGAAGCGGAGAAAATACCGGAAGCTGATGTCGAAGCCGGAACCCTCCCCGACCTGCCCGTCCACTCACGGAATCCGCTTCGCGAGGAAGGGACCGATCAGATTGGCGACGGGGAGCGGGAGCTTCTGCCAGGCCTCCACCGCCGCGCGGTAGGCCGGTCGATCGGGCGACGGCGTGGAGTCCGCGCCATTCGGGGACCACTGCTGCCAGGGAAGAACCACATCCTGCCCGCCCCACTGAAGCTTGAACTTGTGGGTGCCTCCGCCCGGGGTACAGCGACCAAAGTTGAAGGTCGCCGCGCCGCGACCGATCATCTCCTCCATGAAGCCCCAATAAAGAAGCATATTGGGAGAAAGTCGGTTGAACTCCCGGAGCGACGACGCCCACGTCATCTCGAATTCGCCGCCGTAGAGGAAGCCCGCGCCGGCCGCGACCGCCTGGCCTTCATGATACACCGCGCCGAACACCGCTTCCTTCGGAAACGCTGAAGCAATCGCCGAGAAGAGGGAGCGAGGGAGGACCGGCGTCCCGAGATCCCTCATGTTCCGCGCAAAGACGGCGTAGAATGCGTCGATCTGATCCATGCCGAAGCGGACTTCCATCCCCTCCTTCATCGGTCGCCGGATCTGACTCCGGAGCTTTCCCGGGAACCCCTTCTCGAAAAGCTGCTTCGCGGAATCGGGCAGCGGCAACACGACGGTCACCTTCCGATCGTGACGCTGCAGCCCGGCTGCCGTCTCCATCTCTCCGCGGGTACGAAGCTCGAGAAGATCGGCGCCACTCTCCCTCGCGTGCCCGACCGCCCAGGCTGCCAGCGCCCGGGATGCGTCTGCATCGCCCAGCGGACCGCCGTAGTTCAGAAAGGGCAGCGACACGAGATAATGTCCGAAGATCCGGCTGCGCACGCGGACGAGGGGCAGGATGCCCGTCCATTCACCATCCCCGCGTCGTGCAACTCTGAACAGCGCCTCACAACCCAGCGCCTCCTCGAGAACCTCTTTCCATCCATACAGATGACAGAAGTTCGCGCCCGGCTGACTGGCAACGAAATGGTCCCACGCCTCGGCGTCGGCACGGGCCGGCTCACTGATCTCGATCTTCTCCGCGGTCCCCGGTCGGGGCGATGACATCACACTCACAGCTCGGCCACAGTCTCGGCGATGGGACAGAAGTGAAACTCGTTCAGCAGACGCCTGATCCGGTTCGCGGTCCGATGCAGCCCTCCATAATGCCGAACCCGGGTGAGGGTCGATACAGAAAGTCTGGGCTGTTCGGGATCGAGCTCCCACGGATGGATGTAGAAGGTCGCGGGGACCTTGCGACGGTCGAACTCGCGGAAGGCGGTCTGCACCAGGCTGTACGGAAGAAGCCTCAGGTATGCTCCGCCGGCGGCGGGGAGATTCGCGCCGAAGCGCGTAAGCGTTGCCGGCGGCACCTCGGCAAGGCGTCCGGCCGGTCGCTCCAGCCAGTGAGGTTCGCGCTTCGTTCCGGCGAAGCCATAGCCGCCCGGCCGACGGATCGGGAAGAGGCTCGAGTCGTAGGTGTACCCCTCCTCGATCAGGATGTCGAGCGCCCACTCACGACCCGGAACGATCGAGAAGCTCGGCGCCCTGAACCCCAGCACCGGCGCGCCGGCGATATCCTCCAGAAGTTGCTTCGAACGACGGACGGAATCTCTGAACTCCTCTGGCGTCAGCGTAGTGATCCTGCGATGGTCCCACCCGTGTGACGCGACTTCGTGCCCGCCGCTCGCGATCTTCCGGACGAGATCCGGGAAACGCTCGGCGATCCACCCGAGGATGAAGAAGGTCCCGCGATCGCCCCGCTCATTCAACATGTCGACGATCTCGGTCGTCGGCTGCGTTACCCGCGACTCGAAATCATCCCACTGGTCTCTCCGAACCACACTCTCCATCGCGGACACCTGGAAGTACTCCTCGACATCCACGGTGAAATGGTGCGCGACACGCGACCGCGCGGAGCGTGATCCTGTCGGACCGGTTACTGGCGTTTCCACGGAAACAGACATGATGCTCTTGAGAATCGGCGGAATGACCTTCCCGTAGCCCGGGAGGGACGTCGTTGCGGGCTCGTCTGTGCAACAGGAGGACCGCAGACGCGCGGTGAGGTCGTGCGCGCGGGGAGGGCCCCAGGAAGGGCGATCTCCGCGGCTTCGAAGAGGTTGGCCCTTCGAACGCGCTGCCCAGCGTCCCCAGCGGGACGTCCGTTCTGTTGTGCGGGCGCTACAGCTGTCGGATGCAGACACGCTCTGACACGATTGTGAACACGCCGGCAGCGTTGTACCTGATGCCGGGCCGTCTCGACGGCCCCTTCAGTCAGCGCGGGTCGATGCGAAAGATCTTTCGGGAGATTTGCGACAGATGAAGCGGATGCACGGGATTGTTCCGGCCCCGGCCGTGGATGGCGATGGAAAGGTTTCGAGAGATGTTCGAGCGCCGCTAGGCTTTGCGATCATCCTTCTCCTGCTGTCGATCGCCGTCATATCCGCGGCGACGCTGACGAGCCGGCCGGGGGGAGGTGGAAGCCCGCAGGGGTGCTACTTCATCTGCGGTCCACGGGGACTGGCTGATACGATCGCCAATATCCTCCTTTTTGCGCCCTTCGGTCTCTCGCTCGGGCTGCTGCGATTCAGCGGATGGCGGGGGATGCTCATCGGTGCACTCTTCTCCGTCGGAATCGAAGCGGCGCAGGTCTGGATCGTCACCGGTCGCGACGCGACGCCGGCGGATGTCGTCAGCAACTCGCTCGGGGCCCTCCTCGGTGCTTCCCTCGGCTATCGCTGGTTCACGCTCCTTCTGCCGGGGAAGCGCCGAGCGCGAAAGCTTCTTCTCGCGTCGGCGGCTGGCGTCGTGGCGAGCGCGGCACTGACCGGATGGCTTCTCGCGCCCGCCTCCCAGGAGCTCGCCTATTACGGACAGTGGACGGAGGGCCATGGCTCCTACAACCTCTACCGCGGCGAAATTATCTCCGCCTCGATCGGTGATGAACGGGTGCTGCCCTATGAGACGCCGGTCTCGCAGCGGGCGCAGGAGCTGCTGGCGAATGGGGTCCCTCTGGCCACTACCTTTCGCGTTGGGCCGGCACCCTACCCGGAAGCGCTACTCGTTGCTATCAGCCGGGGGGCGTCTCAACTCGTCTTCGTCACCATCGATGGGCAGGATGTGGTCGCCCGCTACTTCGGGAAGTCGCTCGACCTGACCCTGGACGGACCGTCGGTGCGGCTCGTCGGAGGAATGACCGGATTCAGGGAGGGAGACGAAGCGATGCTCCGGCTGCGGAGGATAAGAGAGGGGTACTGCCTGGAGCTGGGGCAACGCGAGGCGTGCAGCGGCTTCACTGCAGGGAATGGGTGGAGTCTGATTCAGAATGTGGCCGCCTATCCGCCGCCCGCCTCCCACCTGATCAACGCGATCTGGATGGCGATTCTCGGCTTCCCGCTGGGCCTCTGGTACCGGCGCGACCGCGTCTCGACCACGATCGTCGCGATGACGGTAGGCGCGATCCTGCTGATGCCGCTGTTCGGTCCGCTGGCGATGATAACAGCGGTCGATGCGGCAGGAGCTCTTGCGGGAGTTGCGTCGGGATACGCCCTCCGGCGCTGGGGCCGGAGCCGCTACGGGCAGGAAATGACTACTTAGCCGAAGCGGTTGTACGCTTGTGCGAACTCGTCAGAAGTGCCCCAAGATACTGGGTCCACTTCCGGAGGTCCGCCAGCTGATTCCGAAGTGCTTCCATGAAGGCGAGCGGCGGCGCCGCATGAGCATGCTCCGCCCACTCCGCGTCGCGCATCCAGGGACGCGCGCCATTGAGGGCTTTCATGCCCGGGGCATGTCCCGCAGTCCACATCATCCGACCGAGCCGCAGCGACGGGCAGGGGTTCGGGCTGAAATGGAAGACCGCGGCGATATAGTGCTTTCGCAGCACATTCAGCATGGGCGAAGGAAGCGGCGGTCGCAGCGCTCGCATCACCTCGTCCGGCACCGGCGCGTTCGCCAGCGTGCGGGCGATATCGAAAGTCCAGTAGCAGCAGGATGACCCGTTGCTCTCCCGCGCGAGTGCGACGAACTCCTTCCAATCCACCTCATCCGTCGCGAGGATCTGCCCCAGATCCCGCATCGTCCGCCACCCGCCCGACGTCAGCATGTGCGTCCAGGCGAAGTGCGTCGCAAGATGAAGAATCTGGTGCGCGGCGGAGGGCACCAGGACCTCCTGGCCGCCGAACGACACCTTCCGGGCGTCCCTCCACATCGCCTCCGCGGACAGCTCGACCCCTGCCTGCCATGGACGGGTATGAAGCTCCACGGCGAGGCCGGTTCCGCTCGGGTCATCGACGGGGGGAAGATGATAGTGCCCCTTGTAGAACTCGGCCGGACACTCTTCCTCGTTGTGCGTCCATCCCGCCTCGCGGAGCGCGTCCCACCCTCGCTGTGCATCTTCCGGGCGGATGAGCAGATCGAGGTCGTACATCGGTCGCTCGACGAACGATCCGTATGTTGACGCAGCCAGGCCCGCACCCTTCAGCAGCACGACAGGTATTCCGATTCCGTCCAGCAGCTTGACGACCTCGAGAAGTCTAGCCTGATGGTGCCGCATCCGGAACTCGTTCACCGCCGTCAGCATTCCGAGCTGTCGCTGGCGCTCCTCGGGTACCGTCGAAGCAACCGGAGCGAGCGTCTTCCAGACCTGCGCTGTCGCCTTTTCACGTTGGGCGAGCATCACCAGGCGATTCCAGTCGAGCGAAGGGTCGTCTGCCTGACTCTTGAGGCGGCTCTTGTCTTCACCTCGGTCCAGCGCAAGGAGCAGCAGGCGCGCTTCCGGTGACAGCAGGGAATCGGCGAGTTGCACTTGTCAGTAATGAGCGAGATTGCCTGCACGCCGGGCGTGCCCGAGGGCAGCCGAGAGAGCGAGGACACCGACGGCGGTCAGACCCACGGCGAAAGCGGCCAGCGACGCAACATCGGGCATGACCGAAAGGAAGGAGTCCCCTTCGAGGAGATTCCGACGGAGCGCACGCAGCCCGTACGTCAGCGGAACCCACGCCGAAAGACTCTGGATCCAGGATGGGATGACCGTCGTCGGATAGTAGACGCCTCCCAGGAGCGCAGAGAGGCCGAGCACCGCCTGCCCCAGAGGACCACTCGTACGGAAGCAGATGACGAGCGCCGCCCCGATCATCCCGATCGGAAGATAGGCGAGCACGATCAGCGTCAGAATGAGCGCCGAAGATGCGATCTGCGACCACATGAGATTCGCTCCGAGAAGCCACCCTGCGAAGAGGAGGGCCGTGGCCCGGAGCACCGTCCAGAACATGTTGAAGCCGATCATCCCCCCGAAAATGGAGGCTGGCTTCGCCGGCGTTCCGAGAAGTGTCTCGAGGAAGCCGGTCGAGATTCCCGAACTGATCTCCGATGGCAGTGAATTCACCGCCGAAGGGAGAAGCAGAAAGGTCACCATTCCGACGATCAGGAAGCCGAAGTAATGGTCCCCCTGAAGTGCGATCGAATCGGCCATCACTGGCTGCAGCGCTCCCGCCACGAAATAGAGGGGGACGACCGTGGCACCCAGCGAGGCGAGCGAAAGGATCAGCCGCATCCGGTAGCTCTTGGCCGCCTGCCAGCTGACCCGGATAAGGGCAAGCGCGTCCCTCATGCTGCCCTCCCGGCGCGGCGTTCGACGACCCGCTCGATCAGCTGTGCAAGTGACAGTTCCATACGTCGGAAGTGGGAGACATCGATTCCTGCGCGGGCGAGCATACCCATCACGTCGGCGGCGCCATCGAGTCCGCCAGGGATGCGGGCGCTGACAGTGACCCAACCCGGCGTGTCATCCTGGAGCGGGACGACTTCGGCAGTGCTCCCGAGGAGCTTGAGCGCCGCCCCCTCCTGTGCGAACCGGATCCCGATGTGGTAGCGGTCCTCACTGACCTCGCCCATCAGATCCCTTACCCGCCCGGTGGCGATGAGGCGCCCCCGTTCGAGGATCGCGACCCGATCGCAGAGCTCGAACGCTTCTTCGGCATTGTGCGTCGCGAGAAGGACGGTGCAGCCGAGCTTCTCGACGACTTCCTCGCGAAGATGCGTTCGCAGGCTGCGGGCGGAGATCGGATCCAGGCTCCGCGTCGGCTCATCGAGCAGCAGAACCTTCGGCCGGGCAAGGAGAGCACGGCCGATCAGGAGCCGCTGCTTCATGCCGGAGGAGAAGGTGCCGACGGGCTTCGTCCCCGTCCCCGCGAGCTCCATCGTTTCCAGGACGCTCGAGATGCGATCGTGCTGCTCCTGTACCGGAACCCGGTAGAGGGCCGCGAAGAGCTCCATGTTCTCCCGGGCGGTGAGGCGCCAGTTCAGCGTTCTCTCATCTGTCCCGACCGAAACGAGCCTGCGACGGACCTGCTGACGATCCCGGACAGCATCGAACCCGGCGATTGTGGCGCTCCCCGATTCGGGGATGAGGTGCGCGGCAAGCATCCGGAAGAGCGTCGTCTTCCCGGCCCCATTTGCCCCCAGAAGGCCGAACAGCTCGCCTTCCGCGACATCCAGGGAAACGTTATCGACCACGGTGTGAGCGGCCGGCCGCGTGAGCGGATGCCGAAGCATCTCACCCCAGGTCCGGCGGGCCGGAAAGGTCTTGGTGAGGTTCTCGAGGTGTACGATCCGGTCCCGAGTGTCGGGAACCCGGGCCTTCACCTCGGAGTCCTGCCCTGCCTGAAGCACCGTAGTCATGCCTGCGCTCTGGTAGAAACGGCACAGTGGATCCCGGTCGGGACCCTACTCAAAAACAACCCGGCACGGAGGGAGCACGGCGCTCCCTCCGGCCGATCTGGATTACGAACGGTCAGCCGTGCAACCAATCCAGCTGCCATCCGTGGCGCTGATGCCCCAAACGCCGCCGTCGCAATCGGTGTTGAGACCGATAAGCGTGAGCTCACGAAGGGAACCGAAGCGCTCGACCGAGGGCTTGACGTACATAAGAGACTCCTTGCAAGGAGTTTGCGGGCATCTGGCCCGCGCAGTCTGCGAGATTGTTCGCAGCTTCCTACCGATCCGTCCCGGCCGCAGCCAGGTTTGCTTCATCTATCGTCACACTCTCCGGCTGCGGATTGCGCCTGTGCGAGCGCAGCCAGAGCTCTGTTTGCAGCGTGTAGAACAGTCCGACCCGTGTCCCGGAATCCTTCCCGTCCGCGTACGCCTTCGCCGCTTCGTAGAAGGGCGCTGACCGTACGATCCCCATCTCCTCGAGGATCAGCGGACTCGACTTCAGCCGCTCGATCAGCTGGGGGAAGACGGTCAGCATCGCGTTGTGCGAGTACCCCGAGGTCACCCCTGTCCGATGCGAGCGCGGCGCGAGTACTTCGTCAGGGATGATCCCCTTCATCGCCGTCCTCAGCAGCCGCTTCGTCTCGATCCCCGACGACCGTTCCCACCAGGGCCGCGAAAGCGCAAACTCGATCACCCGACGATCCGACAGTGGAGACCTCAGCTCGACACCCTGCTCCAGCGCCATCGTCGAGAGCCTGGCGAAAGCACGCGATACGAAGAGACAGGTGAAGTACCAATCGATCTCCCGCTCGGCGAAACTCGTATCCAGCGGCCGCGCCAGGAAGGTCAGGTCCCGGTTGACCAGATCATGCCGGGAGACGAATCCTCCATTCATCCACTCGGGAATGGGCCGCTCCAGATAGTGGCGCGGCCTTCCGCCGAGACGCCACTCCACCAACTTCAGTGCGCGCGGTCCGAGGTTCGGCTGTACGACCCTGGCGAAGAACTCCTTCGCTCCGCCTCGCTTGCGTGCCGGCCACTCCCGCGCCAGCGAAATCCATTTGCCCTGCCGGAACAGGTCGGCGAGGAAGATGTCCGAACTCTGGAAGAGCTGGTCTCCACCATTCCCGTCCAGCGCGATCCTGGAACCTGTCGCGAAGCTTCCCTCCGCCAGCGCACTGTTCCAGTTCTCGTACAGGTGGGAGTAGGGTTCATCCTTGAGCGCCGCCCGCTCCTCTTCGCGATCGAAGAAGGGAATGTCAGCGATGTTCAGCCAATGAACCGAGCTCTCCCACCGATCGGCGACTGCCGAGATCAATTCGTCTTCCCGCCCCGGATCGCCCACCGGGTAGCTGATCGAAATCGGCCGGGGCAGCACCAGTCCACTCTTCCGTGCCGCGACCTGGGCAGATGCAAATACCGCAGTCGAATCCCAACCACCGCTCATCCAGACCGTAGAGGGCTCTGTCGGGTGCATCCGGGCCTCGGTTGCAGTGACGAGAAGCTCCCTCAGGTGTAGCGCCGCCTCATCATGTTTGAGCGAGCTGACACGCTGTCCGACGGGCGGGTTCCAGAAGCGCGAAGCCTCCTCCACGCCGCGCACGGTCCACCCCATCCGAAAGCCATTGGGGAGCACCCTGACGGCGCTGTACGCAGTGTCAGGCCCGGCAGAGAGGATCAGACCGGCAACGGTTCCGGCGATGATCTCCTCATTCAGCTCCCGCGGGCACCTCGGGTGGGCGATCACCCCCTGGATCGTCGAGGCGATAACCAGCTCCCGGCCGAGTACGGCGTAATGCAGGGGACGCTTTCCGGCGAACTCGCGAATCGCGACGGCTCGCTTCAGCTGTCGGTCCCACACGACGAACGCGTAGTCGCCATCGAGATGGTCAGTCGCCTTCTCACCCCAGAGCCTGAACGCCGCCAGCAGCAGGTCGGACGCCGCGGTGCTCCTCGGAGCCACGCCCTGGCGCTCGAGCTCTCTCGCCAGCTGCTGCCGGTAGTAGAGCGATATGTCGGCTGCCACGACGAAGCGGTCATCCTGCGCGATGAGGGTGCTGCCGGCGAAGGAGTCCTCGGTCTCCCATTCGTACCTGGAGACCGCCAGAACCGCGTCCTCTTCCCGCCAAACCTCCACCCGATCGGTCCCGCGATGCGCCATCGCAGAGATCATCGAAGCCACCTGATCGTCGCGAAGGGGTGTGGGGCTTCCGAAAACACCGACGATTCCGCTCACAGCTGGACCATCCTCAGGTTGGGGGCGGGCGTAAAGGTGCTCACGTTCTGCGCGGAGTCACCGATGACGGCGCCACACAACTCAACCCATGCATGAGCGAGCATCCGATTGTTCTCCAGCCGAATGCCGATGCGAAGCTCACTTCCCGCGATCCCACGTCGCTTGAGCATGCGCTGGATGGCCAGAGAACGGACCAGGCACTGCGGGCGAAAAACACCGTATCGGGCGGCACGGGTCACCGCCCATCCGACCTGGGACGCCTCTCGGATCTTCGAACTGTCCCCAACCTGCTTCGGCTCCACATCGGCCCGCACCAGCGATCCCACCGGCCGCAACAGCTTCTCGAGCTGGCATCGCAGAAGCACGAGCTGAGCTTCCGCGACCAGTACCAGCTCGGGCAGGTTGGCCCGGGCAAGACGGCTGAGCGCGCCGGTCTCCGACATCAGGCTGCGTCCGGCGGAAGCAGAAGGCCTTCGGCAAGCAACGACGCGAGCAATTCCTCGACGTCACCCCTGAGTTCCGCTCTGTCCACCTCGGGATAGCGCGCGCCAAGATCCGCGCACACCTCGTCGAGCTCCGTGAATCGCGGCGGAAGAAGCTGCCAGATCTGAGCTCCAACTGAATTCAGCCCGAAGTAGATCTCCTGCTCCGGGTTCAGCAGCACTGCCCCGTCCGCGACAGGCTGAAACAGAACAGATGGATGAGGCCTTGGAAGCAATTTCGTTCCTGAATCGAAAGATGGTTCAACCGATGTCCCGACCGAAGCCGTGACGCATACCAGAGAAAGCAAACCCGATGCCGCTGTTGGCACTTGTGCTATGTCGTTGCAGGAAAGCACTTTATGACATTTGAGAAAATTCGTTCCGGCTCAACAATGTGGCGCTGCCACAACACATTGTGAGCAGAGCTCAGACTTCTGCCACAGACTGTACCAGCGCATCGTCCGTGTGCCACGACTGAAGTGTAGCCGTCACCTCTGACAATCGGTCGAGGTCGCGCATGACCTCCAACCGATAGACGGGCACGCGGTTGGTCAGCCGTGTGGCCGCGTTCAGCAGCTCGCCGACCTCCCCCTGTAGAAGGGGCGCCAGCTTCGCATGACCGATCATGGCGAGGGCGCTCTGGATCGACGGCAACCGCGTCCGGCGTACTGCCGCCTCACCCGCTACCGGAGGGATGGGCGACAGGAGGTACAGCGCAGCGAGTGGTGCAGGGTCGTGGGAGATGCTGTCCGCCGGAAGATGCGAATAAATGAGCTTTCCACCCGGTTCGGCCGGGATGACCTGCCCCAATCCAACCCTCGAAGCGGAATCCTCCCAGAGACGCGCGGCGTGAAGACCGGGAAGACCTCTTACTTCCGCGCCGATCTCGACGGGGAAGGTGTCATCGGTCAGCAGAGCGCCACCCGCCGATACGAGCGCTAGAGACAGTGTCGACTTGCCATGCCTCTTCGGTCCGATCAGGCCGATCGCCCGATCTCCCAGCACGACAGCGCTCGCGTGAAGGGAAAGGGTTCCCGCGGCGTGCAGGGCAGCCGCGAGGATGCGCCCCGTGAGATCGGCCCTTACATCCGCCAGACGGACATCCTCAGGTCGATACCACCGGATTGTCCCGCCATCCGCCGAAATATCGAAGCTCCCCGTGTCGTCGAACTGGATCCGGAAGCCATCCTCCCGGCGATAGAGCCGTACGCGGATATCGCCAGTCACCTTGTCGTCGCCGAGCAGCATGCCATCCGGCTGGGGCGGTTGTCCCTCATCAACCCGGAGCGCCCACCGGGCCTCTCCGCTGTCACAAAGCTCGAGCTCCGGGAACTCGACGTCGCTGCTGAGGATTCCGCCGAACAGACGATAACGATACATGAGCTTCCTGAAATTGGTCGCGTGGCGGAGCGATGGATCTGCCATCGCCTCTTGCCGGCTCCTGCCCTTGCACATGTCAGGGGGAGCGATGCCCCTCCTGTAGCTGTGATCGGCTGCTGCGCGCTTGGGCGTACCGCCTGGGCCTGGCGCCAGCCGAGAGCGTCGGATGCCGGACTGGCCCCGGGCAATGGGAGTGCCCGGGCGCCGTGTGTCGCAATGTGGAAGAGTGGATGCGGCTGATCGCCGCGGATCGTGCCCTCCAGGGAGCGTCGGATTTGTGGCGTGCGCGCTACACTTGTGACCGTCTCTCAACGCCGGGAGGGCGCAGCCGGCGCCCAGGCCCAACCCGGATCTGGAAACATGTGGTTCCGTGGCCGGGTCGCTGTCGCTGGTCGGAGAGGGTGTCTAGGGGGTGGTCCCGCCAGCAGGATGCCCTTCGAGGACGACGAAGGCGCAAGCCATCGTGTCGGTATGGGAGAGGGTGAGATGGGCGCGCACCAGCCCGAGGCGTGATGCGGTCTCGGCGCTCTCCCCGTGAAGGAGCAGGTAGGGCGCGGCGTCCTCCCGGAACACCTCTACTTCCTTCCAGGAAACGCCCGATCGCCAGCCGGTGCCGAGCGCTTTGAACAGCGCCTCCTTCGCGGCGAATCGCGCGGCGAACGACTCGTAGGGACGTTGGCTTCTGCGACAGTATTCAATCTCCCGCGTCGTGAAGAGCTTGCGCTCCGACCTCTCGGGGTGTCGTTCGAGCATCCGCTCGACGCGGGCGATTTCCACCAGGTCGGTCCCGATTCCAATGATCACGATCGTTTGTTCCGGAGGTCACGAAGTTCAGACGGTCCATTCCCGGAGAACGATGGAGAGGCGGCGGCGATCAGGCAACGTAGGCGAGGAAGGGGGGTGCGGACGCTTCTAAGTCTGGTCTCCGACGACCGACGAACTGTTGACGGGCCGAACCGCGGGGCGCCCGCAGGCGTTTTCGTTGGAATTCCCCTCCTTTCTGTCGGCAGGGGAGCCCACGTGCTATCCTGTGGAGCGGATCCGAACAGTGCTGCGCCGATGCCACGCTTCTGTGAGCCGTTGTGCTCTGGGGATCCGGCGAAACCCCTTGAAAGTGGGCGGGTTCAGCTTGCTGGAACGGGCGATGCCGGGGCGGGCCTCCTGTCCGGACCCTTTTTATTGAACAAATAAGCCGGAGGTTCTTAGATGCTGTTTTGCAAGTTTGCGTCACCGCGGTCGACCCCGAAGCGGATTCAGCGGTGGGTCGAGTATCTGACGGAGCTGGAGAAGCGCAACGCTGACGATCAGAACGCGGTTCAGACGCTGCGAAACCTTCGTTCCGAGGCGTTCTCCTGGCTCTCCGCGGCCGACCCGGCGAAGCAACCGCTCGAGTCGTAGCATGCTCGTCGAGGGGCGCAACCACAGGCGCCCCCTCGCCGCGACATCACTCTTCCGCCGATCCCGTTGTGCCTATCCACGGAGGTACATGCAGACGGGATCGGGGAGAGTGCGGCGATAAGACAGGCTGACGGAGGCGCCCCTTCCGGCCGCCCGGCCAACCCGCGTCACACCCTTCTCACGTTCGCCTCCCTTTCACGCAATGGCATGCAAAGGTTATCTTGGCATTGCGTAAATCCGTGTACGATGGAGCTTCGTCGGCGTATGGGCACCGGTCCGGCAGGAAGATTACCTGTCCGACACCTGCCTGGACGTAGACAGAACCGAAGCAGCAGGTCCGGCCGGGGCGCGATTTCCGGCCATGGTCGCACATTCCTCTGGAGGGGAACGGTGATCCGCTGCGGGACGGGTCCCATCCATCTGTCCAGGTAGTTCATGGGGTACGCGCGCAGCGGTTCCGGCGGCGGTCGACAGCGTCGTTCTCAGGCGCAGCGGGGGGCAGGCCGATACTCCTCCTGAGATGCGGTTTCCATCCAACGCACTCCCCTATGACTCATATGGATGGCGGACCGTCTCCGGACGGCGGGAGCGGGCCTGAGGTCTGGCCGAGTCTCACGCCTCTTTCCAGTACCCGCCGCGCGCTCAGGGGCCGAGGCGTTTTCGACGCGGGTGTACCGGATATGTCGCTTACCGAAGCCCCGGACTATTCTCGAACCGTCGATTCCTTGATCCGCGAAGATTCCCTGACTGATCTCCACGGACTGTTTCAGGCGGCGCTCGACGGGCTTGTCGTCACTGATGCGCAGCTTCGGATCACCCTCGTGAATCCGGCTGCTCTCGAGGTCTTTCAGAGCAGCTCGGAGGAGCTGGTCGGCCGGTTCTTTACCGATCTCGTAGAACCATCGAGTCGCCGGCTCCTCGTAGGGCTTGAAGATATGCCCCATTCCGAGGGGTTCCGGGATGAGGGCCTTCTCGTGCGACCTCACGGGGGGGAATTCCCGGCCGAGATCTCGGCTGTGGTCTTCGGTGGCGAGGACGCCGAACGGAAGGTCGCCATCTTCATCCGCGACATCGAAGAGAGCGTCCGCGCCGAAGCGCACCGGGCGGAGCTTCTCCGGCTCGAGCAGCTGGGTCGACGTGCTGCCGAATCGGCGGAGCGGCGTGCGGGCTACCTCGCGATGGTCTCCGGTGAGCTGGCGCACTCACTCGATCCCGAAGACACCGTCCGGCGGATCGCCGACCTCAGCGTGCAGGGTTTTGCCACCTACTGCATGGTTTACGTCGTAGGTGAGGATGGCGAACTCCTGCGGACGACGGTGTCCGGCGCGAGTGGAACGCGTACCGATATCGTCGCTGAACTGAGAGCCCAGCGCGTTTCCGTCGACTCGGACAGCGTCGTGACGACGACGCTCCAGACGGGTCAGGCGCTTCTTCTTTCCGGGCCGGAAATCAGCCTTGCAGATGCCTTTGCGATGAGTGAGGAACACCGCGGGCTGCTGCATCAGATGGATCTCCGCTCGGCCCTCGTAGTCCCTCTCCGCGCGCGCGGGGCAGTGCAGGGCGCGATCGCGTTCTTCAACGCCGGCCTCGACTCGCGGGAGTTCTCGAAGGAAGATCTGCGGGTGGCGGAAGCGCTTGCACAAACAGCGGCTTTCGCGATCGATAACGCCCGGCTCCATGCTCGAGCCAAGCAGGCGACGTTGCAGCGGGAGGAAGTTCTGGCGATCGTCGCGCACGACGTCCGAAGTCCGCTAAGCGCGATCTCGATCGGTGCCGAGATGCTGCTCAACTTCGAGCTCGATCGGAAGATGCAGAACCATCACCTGGAGGTGATGCAGCGGGCCACCGCGACGATCAGCCGCCAGATTCACGATCTTCTCGACGCCGCCCGGATCGACAACAGCAGCTTCTCGATCGAAGCCCAACGCCAGCCGATCTATCCCATCGTCGCCGACACCTACTCTCTCTTCGCGACGCGCGCCTCCGCGAGGAATATCGACTTCGATTTCTTTGTCGAGCCCGATCTTCCTGAGGTCCGGCTCGATCGTTATCGGATCGAACAGGTGCTTTCGAATCTCATCGAAAATGGGCTGAAGGTCGTGAATCAGGGTGCGGCCATCCGCATCGATGCCACGATGTGCCGCGACCGGCAGCGTCTTCAGTTCGTGATCCGGGATACGGGGCCGGGGATCAGCGCCCGCGATGTCGAGCAGGTCTTCAACCGGTTCTGGCAGGGCCGCGGAAATCAGCGGAGCGGCGCCGGCCTCGGGCTGGCGATCTGCAAAGGCATTGTCGAGGCGCACGGCGGCGAGATCTGGGTCGAGAGCGAGCTGGGGGCGGGGACCGCCTTCTTCTTCACCCTGCCGATCGAGGGCCCGGCAGGCCCACCCGGAGAGAGCGCCAGACACCGCCTTCGCTGATCAGGCGGACCGCATCAGCACACCTGCCTTTGGCCACCTTCCTCCCCCAGATCCTTTCGGGTCGGAATTTTCGACCGGTTCCCGACATGCGGAGGCGGAGGCCGCGCTCCACATCTGACGTTGCGGCCCAACACCGGAGCGCGTCAGGAGTGACAGAAACCCACCATCCATTCCCCCTGCCGGCCGATGTAAATCCCTAATCATGCGTTTCGTGCTGCTGTGGCATCTTCAAGAATGCCAATATGTTGCAGTGATGGATACGGATGAAATTCTAGCGGTCTTGGCATCGGGTTCGCTCTCGCTCGGAGGCGGCACACCCATTGCCATTCCCCAGGGCCAATCAGAATGTCCCACGTCTCCTGCAGGGCGGTTTCTTGCAACCCAGAATCGACGAAGGCGAACCCGGCATCGATGCCGGGACCTCGGGCCGAACTGTTGTTGTGGTCGATGAGCATGTGGAAACGCGTGCCATCCTGGATCACGCCCTGTCGGCGGCTGGGTATGTCGTCGAACAGGCGCCGGATGGCCTGACCGGCCTGAAGCTGGCCTGTCGGATCCATCCTGCGCTCATCATCATGGAGCACCCCGCCTATGTCTATGGTGGGCGTGCGCTGATCGAGTCCGTCCGGGCAAATGTCGAGATGGAAGACGTCTCCATCCTGATTGTTTCGTCGCGGGGCGACCGGGACGATCACTGGCTGGAGCAGCATCCGTGCGATGCGTATCTCAACAAGCCCTTCCAGATGGACGAGCTTCTGAGTGTGGTGTCCGAGCTGGCGGAGCAGGATGATCGCACAGATTCTCTTGGCGCCCCGCTCTTCTCATTCAGGAGTCCGCGCCTGCGCCGCGCGCCGACCGCAGCCTCCAGAACTGCCCCTGCCGACTCTATGCCCGGCGCTCAGCCCGCCCGAGCGCCGTCGATCCTCGATATCATCCCGCCATCACCCGGTTCATCCACGTAAGTCCCGGCTCCGTCTGAGAAATGCTATTCCTGGGAACAGACACGCCGCTCATCATGCGGCTGGCTCCACGCGTGCGAGCACCAGCGGTGCCCCCCAACCATGCCGCCGGTGCATCCTCGACTTCGTCTCCGCAACGAATCCGAATCCCCGGCCCTCTGTTCGCCGGCCATAGCTCCCCGGAACCGGAGGCCGGTTCGGTTTCCGACGTGGACTGCGCCAAGGGATAGAGACAAGCGCGGGCAGCCCTCCGATCCTCGTTCACCATACCCCCACGTACGTCAGATCCCCCTCCTGCAATTTCGCCGGGCGTGGTGGTTGCCCCATCGCGCAAAACGCGCGGGCTCACTCCAGGAACTCCCCCGCGACCTCCCGGATCGCCTCCCGCCCGAAACCCCTGCGGGCCAGGAGCGCGTAGAAGCGGCGCGCCGCGCGCGCATCATCTTCCCCACGCTTTCGCCTGAAGCGGCGAGCTGCACGCCGCGCGAGGCTCACTTCGTCCTCGCCTGCCTCTTCGTACGCCCGTTCGGCAGCGTCCCTTGCAGTCTCCTCGTCGATTCCACGCGCCCGAAGTTCAAGGACGAGACGCCGCCGGGCGACCGGTCGCTGCCTGACGCGGTCAATGGCAAATGCCGATGCGAATGAAGCGTCATCGAGAAGTCCGGAGCGGATCAGCTCCTCCACCACCGTCTCGATCTGCGGAGGGTCGAACCCTTTCCGGAGCAGCCTGTCGCGCAGCTCCTTCGTGGATCGAGCCCTGAAGGTGATGAGACGAAGTGCAGCCTCACGACAGCGCCAGCGTTCGGACGCGTCCCGCAGCTCGTTCAGGCGGCCATCGTCGAGGTCGGTCCCGACCTTCAACCCGGAGGTCAGCACAACCTCCAGGGGAAGAACTAATGCGTCACCCTCTTCCAGGTGAATGGCAACCCGGCCGGAGGAGCGCCTGGACCGCTTGATGGATATGATCTTCACGAACTGAGAGTACAGCTGGTTGTCTGTCAGCGCCCGCGGGTGGGACGGTATCATCAGAATCGATCTGCTCCCGTCACAGTGATGGCGGGCCGCAGTCGGCACCATGAAGGGACCGCACCTTGCACCCGATCGCAAGCATCATGATACCCACAGACAGATTCGCCCGGATCCGGGCAGAGGAGTTCGGCGGGCTGCAGGGCGCCTACCTGGATGCCGCCTCGATGGCCCCGCTACCCGCACGTACACGACGGGTGGCAGAGCACTTCAATCACCTGCGCACGCATCCTCACGAGCTCACCGGCGACCATTTCGCTCGGTTCCTCGACGACGCACGGCAGGGATGCGCCCGACTCATCGGCGCCGACCCTTCCGAGATTGCGCTGGGGTCGAATACATCCTTCGGGATCAATGTGGCGGCTCTTGGTCTGGACGTTCCCGCAGGCTCCACAGTGCTCGTTCCTGACCGGGAATTCCCGGCGAACGTATATCCATGGATGCTGAGCGAAAGGGTGAGGCTCGAGCTCGTCCCCGGGACGCCGGAAGGGAATCCGGATGAGGAGCGTATCCTGGAGCGTCTGCGGGATCCGGACGTCTCGGTGCTGGCGATATCCTCCGTGCAGTTCACCAACGGATACGTCGCCGATCTCGACAGGCTCGGGGACGCGTGTCGGGACGCGGGAGTCTTCTTCGTCGTGGATGCCATCCAGTCGCTCGGCCAGCTACCGCTCGATGTCCGGCGATCCAGGATCGATGTTCTCGCCAGTGGCGGCCACAAGTGGCTCTGCGGCCCCTTCGGCGCCGGCTTCCTCTACGTGAGCCGGGAGGTGCAGGACCGCGTCCTTCCCCGGCAGGTCGGCTGGCAGGCGATGGAGGCATCCGGCGAGCTCGGTTCGCTTCTCGACTACGCGCCGGGCTTCGTCGACGACGCCCGGCGGTACGAGCAGGGAACGACCGCGTTTCAGGATGTTGCAGCGCTTGCCGCGTCCGTCGGGCTCATCGAGGAAGCCGGCGTCGCGCAGATCCGGGACTATCTGCGGGCGCTGCTGGAGCCCCTGCGCCGATGGGCAGGCGACAAGCCCGGCCTCGAGATTCTGTCGCAGGGAGATGCTTCGAAGCTCTCCGGAATCTTCACCTTCCGCACGCCGAACATCGAAGGCGTCCATCAGCGGCTGAAGGATGCAGGGGTGATCTGCTCGCTGCGGGAGGGCGCCATCCGCATCGCGCCGCACTTCTACAACCGGCCGGAGGAGATCTCCCTCCTTATCGAGGCCGCCGAGGATGCAGCCGCGCGAGGGTGGGCGTAACGGCAGCGCTCCGTGGCATCCACTTCATCGCTGCCCAATAGCGGCATCCGGGTCAACGATTCCTTGGCGCCGCACCTTTTGAAAAGGATTTGCGGGCGTTTCTGCCGCTCCGCCGAAGCCTATCGTGACGGAAGCGTGAGCGTCTGACCGATCTGCAGACGACGCGGCTGAATACGAGGGTTGGCCGCTTCGAGTTCAGCGACCGTCACACCATAACGGCGCGCGATCCCGTCGAGCGTCTCGCCGGATGCGACCTTGTGGGTGCGAGCGGGCTCCGGCTCCGCGATCGGAGTGTCGAGGCCAGCGGAAGCGGGAGATGCGTTGGCCTCATCGGAGCTGTCCGGGCTGGGCTGCGCGTCTCCAGCAGCCTCGCTGCCCTCTGCCGCGATGACCTGGATCTGCTCGGCGGGGCGTGTGAACCGCGCGAGTTCCGCCCCGATCGCATCCTCCATTCGCTTCGTCTGGCTCGAGGAACGGAGATCGTTCGCATAGATGCTGAAGGCGAGCATCTCGCCATTGGCAGCTTCGACGTATCCGGAAAGGCTCGAGACGCCAGCGATTGTTCCCGTCTTCGCGCGCAGGTTCCGGGCTGCTGAAGTGCCCCCCATCCGGTTCCGGAGGCTGTGGGAGCCACCATTTGGAGACGCGGCTTCGGGAAGGGAGGCGTGGAAGGTTTCCCAGACATCCGTCCGGCGCATCAGGTCGAGAAGGTGGATCGTCAGACGTGAAGTCACCCGGTTCAATGGGGACAGACCGGAGCCATCCACGATCTGTATCGATGCGAAGTCGAAGGGCTTCTCGCACTCGAGGAAGTACTGTATCGCCCGCGATCCGGCCTCGAAGGTACCCTCTCCGAGGGCGATTCTGCCCACCGTCTTGAACATCGCCTCGGCGAAGAGGTTGTGGCTCACATGATTGGTAACCGTGGTCACTTCTTCGAGGGTGGGCGAGAGGTGCGTTCCCAGGATGCGGGGGGGTGGACGGGTCGGGTCTTCAGCCTCTCGAGCGCCTCGCCCGACAGGCGACATCGACGATGCGCGGATCGTCCGCACCCCGCCCGTGACGGAGATTCCCGCAGACTCGAGAACTTTCCGGAAGGAAGCTGCCGCGAAGTTCGCGGGATCCACCACAGTCACCGTCCTGGCGATCCCCGAGTGATTGCGGGGAAGCTGACCCTCGAGGACGAGGCCATCGGGATCGTAGGAGAAGCGGACCGATGCGTTTCCACTCGCCACCGTCCGCACCCGGTTCTGGATCAGCATGCCCTCCGTACCAGGCGTCGTCGTGATCCGCGCGGGCAGCCCCGCCGACGTCCCGGGTTGGACCCTCACACTCACGATGTTCTCGGCGAGCGAGAGCGCGCCGACGGGTGCCGAGTAGGAGTCGAGCCTGTATTCCTCCTTCCATCCCTCGGCGATCCAACGATCGTCGAAGTAACTTCCATCGCCCACGACGTCGCCACGGACCTCTGTGATACCCCGCGCCCTGAGGGAGTCGGCGAGCGCCTGAAGTGGAAGAAGGGCTCTTCCGAGCATGCGACTCGACATCGCCGGGTCGCCCGTGCCGTAAAGCACCACATCCCCATGGAGGACGCCCTCCCGGATCTCCCCGTCGCCGAGGACATAGGTCGAGAAGCGGAATTCCGGGCCGAGATAGTAGAGTGCCGCCGCCGTCGTGAAGAGCTTCATGTTGCTCGCCGGGGCGACCGGAAGATCGGGATTGAGGGAGAAGAGCGTATCGCCCCGGTCGAGGGACGCGACGAGAACCGAGGCGATACCTCCTCGGGAGCCGACCGCGCTGCTGACGATGCGGGAGAGTTCGGTGCGAAGCTGCTCGACCTGCGGTGAGGGCGGCCGGGGAGTCGCGACGGCGGGGGACGCAGACGGTGCGACGAGCTGGGCCGGCGCAGCAATCGGCGCTGTTGACGCGGAAGGCGAGGCCTCCAGCCCCGGTTGGAACGGCACCACGAACCAGCCGCCCACCCCTAGAAGGAGGGAGGCGACAATCCCCATCAATGCGCGCCTGCTCGACATCATTCCACGTATCTCAAACCCCGGCGCACCTCCGTTGAGGAAGCCGGGTGGTTCACATCAGAAAATAGGCGAGCACCAATCCTGTGCCGATGCCGGCGAGCGCGCCCGCCAGGACGACAAACCCCGTCCAGATCTTTCTCTTGATTCTAGCCCGTGCCACCGCGCCTCCGTGCG
>CAYRLB010000041.1:9587-22339 GCA_964424945.1 uncultured Gemmatimonas sp. | reverse complement strand
TGACGTGCTCGGGTGCCGCGTTGACACCACTCGGCCGGGTGCGCTAAGCTTGGCCCGGCATAACCCCAGGGCAGGAGTATGCCCGACGAGCGAGGATTCTCTCGCCGGTTGCGATTCTCTGTGGCAGATCGATGAAAACAGCGCTGATAACGGGGATCACGGGTCAGGATGGAAGTTACCTGGCCGAGCTGCTTCTGGAAAAGGGCTACCGGGTGGTCGGCCTGGTGCGTCGCAGTTCGACTCTGAACTTCGAGCGTATCGCCCATATCCAGGAACGGATCGAGCTGATATCCGGAGACCTGACGGACGACAACTCCCTCCTTGCGGCGCTCGAGGCGTGCGGCCCGGATGAGGTCTACAATCTCGCGGCGCAATCTTTCGTTCAGACGTCGTGGTCGCAGCCGATCCTGACGGGTGACGTCACCGGCCTTGGCGTGACGCGGATCCTGAACGCCACCCGGCTCTTCAATCCGAAGATTCGTTTCTACCAGGCATCTTCCAGCGAGATGTTCGGGAAGGTCCAGGCGGTCCCGCAGAACGAGGAAACGCCCTTTTATCCGCGGTCCCCGTATGGCGTCGCGAAGATGTACGGGCATTGGATCACGGTGAACTATCGGGAGAGCTACGATATGTTCGCGGTGAGCGGAATCCTCTTCAATCACGAGTCGCCCCGCCGCGGTCTCGAGTTCGTCACGCGGAAGGTTACGGACGCGGTTGCCCGGATCAAGATGGGTCTGGCGAGCGAGCTTCGTCTCGGGAATCTCGACGCGAAGCGCGATTGGGGGTACGCCGGTGACTTCGTCCGGGCGATGTGGCTCATGCTTCAGCAGGACCAGCCCCTCGACTATGTCATTGCGACGGGGAAGACGCACAGCGTTCAGGATCTGGTGGAGGTCGCGTTCTCGTTCGTCGATCTGGACTGGCGGGAGTTCGTCGTTCAGGACCCGAAGTTCATGCGGCCGGCGGAGGTCGATCTCCTGATCGGAGACAGCTCCCTCGCGGAGAAGGAGCTTGGCTGGAAGCCGGATGTCGCCTTCCGGGAGCTGATCCAGATGATGGTTGAAGCGGATCTGGAAAGGCTCCGTCGTGAGAAGTTCCTGAACGGCTACAGCGCAACAGCAGAAGGGTAGACGATGCGACGCGCCCCTCATCATCGGGAACTGCCTGGATGCGTCGGATGGGCGTAGGGCACGGTAGAAGAAGGCGATCGTCAGTGGCGTGGAGCGCATCGGGCACCCGCCACAACGCGGCGTATGCGCGCTTTTCAAGAGGCGGCTGATGCGAGTTCTGGTGACCGGTGGGGGCGGATTCGTCGGCCTGCATCTTCTACGTGAGCTGCAGCGGATCGGGGCCGGAAGCCTCGTCGCCAGCGTCCTGGGTGAGCTTCCGGGTCCGGATTGGGCGGGTCACGCGATCCCGGGCGTCGAATGGGTTTCTCTGGACGTGTCTTCCGCGGAATCCATCGAGGCCGTGATCAGCGCAGCAAAGCCGGAGGTGGTGTATCACCTGGCCGGCCAGGCCTCGGTCGGGGCGTCCTTCGGGGCGCCCCTTCCCACATGGGAGGTGAACGCCACCGGGACGCTGCGGCTCGTCGAAGCGATTGCTCGGCATAGTGGGGGGGGCGCCCGCTTCATCCTGGCCAGTTCAGGCGAGGTGTACGGCGATGTTCCTCCCGAACGGCAGCCGATATCCGAAGATGAGCCGCTCGCCCCGGTGAGCCCGTATGGCGGTTCGAAGGCGGCAGCGGAAGCGGCGGCGCTCGGGGTGGCGGCGGCAACGAGC
Organism: uncultured Gemmatimonas sp.; assembly: GCA_964424945.1. Taxonomy (GTDB): domain Bacteria; phylum Gemmatimonadota; class Gemmatimonadetes; order Longimicrobiales; family Longimicrobiaceae; genus WHSP01. Next base: position 20,557 of record CAYRLB010000041.1, on the reverse strand, counting down.
GTCGAGGTCGTGATCGCACGCACCTTCAACCAGATCGGACCAGGCCAGGATGAGCGTTTCGTTCTTCCCAGCATGGCCCGGCAGCTCGTCCGCATGCGCAGCACGCCCGAGGAAGAACGGGTGCTCAAGGTCGGCAATCTCCGGGTCCAGCGGGATTTCCTGGATGTGCGGGATGCCGTAGCCGCCTTCGTGGCGCTCCAGCAGGCCGGTCGACCGGGGGCGGCGTATAACATCTGCTCGGGGGTGCCGCGTCAGCTCGAGGCGGTAGTAAGGCGAATGGTGGACCTCTCGGGTACCGACGCTCGCATCGAGGTCGAGCCATCGAGGGTCCGTCCGAGCGACATCCCGAGCCTCGTGGGTTCCAACCAGAGGTTGCGCGCGCTGGGTTGGGAGCCTCATTACCGGCTGGACGAGACGATTCAGTCTCTCCTCGCCGACGCCGAGCGCTGATCTTGAGCGGTGTCGACCCTCCCTCCAGGTCGCCCGAAGGTGGCGTCCGTCGACCGCTCGACCAGCTGCGCATCATCGTAACCCGCCCGGAAGAGCAGTCTGCGAGCTTCGTGCAGATGCTGAAGGAGGCGGGCGCCGAGGTGGTGCTCGCGCCAATGATCCGCGTGATTCCTCCGGCGGATCCCGGTCCACTTGCTGACGCCGCTCGCTCGGTGGACCAGTACGACTGGATCGTGCTCACCAGTGTGAATGGCGTGCGCTACTTCCGGGCCGCGATCGAGGAGGCCGGGTCCGAGGAAGCCTGGGCGACGGCAACGATCTGCGCGATCGGGCCGGCAACCGCCGAGGCCGTTCGGAGCCAGGGCGGGAGTGTGACCCTGATCCCGTCAACGCATACGGCCGAGGGCGTAGTTTCAGCTCTCGACGAGGCTATCGACGTTTCGGGGAAGCGGATTCTTCTTCCTCAGGCGGCAGGAGCTCGGGAGATTCTCGAGTGCACACTTTCCGAGCTTGGGGCGGAGGTGACCCGCGTCGAGGCGTACCGCACCGTCGCCGACAGGGGCGAGGGGAGCGATCGACAGTGGAAGGAAAGCGTCAGAGAGGGAGATATGGTGACCTTCGCCTCCGCTTCCAGCGTGCGGGCGTTCTTCGAATCGGCAGGTGCCGCTGCCGATGGGCTGAGGATTGCCACGATCGGGCCGATCACCTCCCGACAGGTTCGGGAAGCCGGTTTTGAGGTGGATGTGGAGGCCGACCCGCACACCATCGAAGGGCTTCTGGCGTCGATCGTCCGCTATTTCAGCGCTGCGCCCCAGTGATTCGCGATGCTCGTGCGCTGCGTATCCTGCTGCTGTCGGTCGTTTCGGTTTCGCTGACGGCCGCTCCGAGCCCGGGGCTTTCGCAGATGACCCCGGAATTCGGGGTTCAGCAGTCGGCTCCGGATCCCGTTATGCCCGATCCCGAGGAGTCGGCGGTCGGATCGGATTCCAGCGGGCTGGCGTTCTCAGGCCCCCTCCTCCCCGCAGGACATTGGGCAGTTGCCGCAGTTGAGCGGGCCGCCCTCCTCCTTCTCCTCCCGGGCCATCTTTCGGGGCAGCGAGGATTGCCGCTCGAGATTGCCGAGCGGTCTCTTCGCCAGGCGAGAGAATCTGCGTTCGCGGAAGGAAGTATGTACGCGCCGCTGACCGACGCCTGGTACACGAGGTTGCTGGATGAATTTCCGGGCGTTGCACCAGAAGCCGAGCGTGCGACTCCTCTCATGCTCACCGGCCGCTACCTCGGAGTGGGCATCGACCTCACCGACGGGCGCGTCGGCCCCGGGCTGGCAGAGTTCGAACCCGATCGGACGGGCGCCCTGCCCCTGGACGATCGCGCGACCCCGGTCGCGGTCGGGCGGGCGTCAGCATCGTGGGGCCGGCATCTGGCGATCGAGCTCAGCGGGGAGGTCGACCGATACGGTGTACGTGTCGACGGCGCCGAAGTCGCGGCGGGGCTCGGCATCTGGCGCGCCTCTCTCGGCAGGGGCCGGGTTGCGTACGGGAGCGGCGTCGGTCATGGGGGCGTTCTGATGACTGGCTTGACGGCCATCAACAGTGTCCAGATCGGTACGAGAGGCGCGGCACGGCTGCCGTGGGGCCTCGGCAGCGCCTCCCTCCACACCCTCTTCGCCCGGATGGAGGAAGATCGGCATCCCGATCGCGACTACTTCTGGGGCGCGAACCTCCAGTATCAGCCCCATCGCAGAATCACGCTCGGCATCCACCGGGCAGCTCTCTTCGGAGGGGACGAGCCCGTCACGAGTGCGCGGCTCTGGTCGATGCTGGTGGGGCGGGTCGCCGGGATCGGCTTCGAGAACCAGATCGTCGCCGCGTCGGGACGGGCCGTGCTGCCGACCGAATTGGTAGTGCCGCTTGTCCTCCACTTCGAGTGGGGCGCAGAGGACGCGGCAGGATCATGGTGGGCGGTGCCGGGTATCGTTGCCGGAGTCGAGATACCGGCGGTGCCCACGCTTCCGGCCCTTACGCTCGGGGCGGAGTACGCACACTTCGCGACATCGTGCTGCGGGAATCCGTCCTGGTATCGGCACTGGTCCTTCCCCGGGGGATGGGCCGCCGGAGACGAACCCCTCGGTCACGCGATGGGGGGCAATGGCAGCGAACTTTCCGCCCGTGCGGCGCTCGACCTTCCGACGGGTCGTTTCGAAGCCAGGGCGTTCGGGCGGGAGCGTGGCGCTGAAAATCTTTACGTTCCGGGAAGAGATGGACGAAGCCACGGCGTTGATTTTCGGATCGATGTCCGGCGGTGGGGAGGGTGGAGGCTGCTTCTGGGAGGGGGGCATGAGTCCGGCCCCTCCTGGTCTGAATCGAACCTTCGGGTGGAGGTGGGACACTTCTGATGTCTTCTGACGACGCGCGCTTTCCGACCCAGCGGCCTCGAAGGCTGAGGGTTTCCGACGCGATGCGGCGGCTCGTCCGCGAAACGGAGGTGCGGCCCGGAGATCTCGTCCTTCCACTCTTCGCCGCCCCCGGAAATGGGGTCCGACGACCGGTCGGATCGATGCCCGGCGTGGCGCAGACCTCCGTCGACGAACTTCTGCGCGATGCGGAAGAGGCTCTCGCGCTGGGCATCCCGGCAGTTCTGCTCTTTGGCATCCCCGAGCACAAGGATGAAGAGGGGAGCGAGGGCTATGCCGAGAGCGGCAGCGTACAGAGAGCGGTGCGGGCCCTGAAGAAGGAGCTCCCGGAGCTTCTCGTCATAACGGACGTCTGTCTGTGCGAGTACACCTCCCACGGGCATTGCGGCATTCTCCGCGGGGAAACGGTCGACAACGATCGAACCCTGCCGATCCTGACACGTGTCGCACTCTCGCATGCGGAGGCCGGCGCGGATGTCATCGCCCCCTCCGACATGATGGATGGACGAATCGGCGCGATCCGTTCCGCTCTCGACGAAGGCGGGTTCAGCGAGAGGTCGATTCTCGCGTATTCGGTGAAGTACGCATCAGCCTTCTATGGTCCGTTCCGGGATGCCGCCGAAAGCGCCCCCCAGTTCGGCGATCGCAACGCCTATCAGATGGACCCCGCGAACGGGCGCGAGGCCCTCCGGGAGGCACGGCTCGATATCGCTGAGGGCGCAGACATGCTGATGGTGAAGCCGGCCCTTCCCTATCTGGATGTGCTGAGTCGGCTGAGGACCGAGACGTCCCTTCCATTGGCTGCCTACCAGGTATCGGGCGAGTATTCGATGATCCTGGGCGCCGCTGAACGAGGGTGGATCGATGGAGACCGCGCGATGCGCGAAGCTCTGACCTCCATCAAGAGGGCCGGAGCCGACTTGATCGTTACATATTACGCACGCGAGTTCGCGAAGGGCGACAGAAACGGCGTCTGATACGGCGGGACGGGGACGTTCAGATTTCTGCCCCGGGAGACTTTGGGCAAACTGTCGGGGCCGACCGGCCGACCGAGTAGTTCGAGAGGGGTGGTACCTTGATGGCCGGAAATCGGATCAGGGTCGGAGCAAACCGGTCGGGAGATGGTGGTCGTTGGTCCGACACATGCAACGTAACGATCTGTCATCGGCCAGATCGCCCCGGGGTCGCTGTGGCGACGCAGGGGACAGACCCGACGCCGGGACACCATATTCGGCCAAGCGCTATTCTGTGACAGTGCCAGCAACAAACTGGTCCGTTCGTTTCAAAGCACCGTTGAGGACACCGCATGGTGTCGCTCATTCGTACGATGTGCGGCTGCGGCGGGAGCTGACGCACCGACGGCTCTTCGTTGCGCTCGTGCGCCGCTTCTTTCGGGTCGTGGGGCTCCACCTGCTCGACGCGTCGCTCATCGCCTCGCTCGTCTGGGTCATGGGGCTCGTGCGCCCGGAACTCATCGCCGCCCGCGCGTACATCCCGGCGCTCGTCGTGGTCGTTCTGGCGGGGCTCAATGCGGCAGGCTCCTACAGCTCGGGCGATCGGCGGCGGGACCGGAAACGCCTGCTGTATGGCGTAAGCTCCGCCGTCCTGATTCTGGCCTTCCTCGCGACCGTACCACCGGCGATTCCGCTCGAGTTGACCTTCCTGCTCCAGTTCGGCGCTCTGGCCGTACTGGCGCTTTCGCTCGGCAGGATGGCCATCGACCAGCTGGTCCGGCAGGCGTACCGGCGCGGCTTCGGACTTCGCAAAGCGGTGGTCGTGGGGAATCTTGACGAGGTGGGCCGCGCCATCCGTCAGCTCCGCGATGACCGCAACATCGATCAGTATTTTCTCGGGCACATCACCCCTGAAGATGATCCCGATCCGGCCTCCCTGGGGAGTCTCGGCGAAACGAGACGGATCGTGGACGAGATGGATGTGCAGGAGGTCATTGTGACGCGGCCGCTGTCCTCGGCTCAGATGCGGGAGATTTCGGAGATCTGCTTCGAGATGGGTGCCGCGCTCTACGTGATGCCTTCCGTTTCGGGGGAGACCGAGTTGCGGGCGGAGCCGATGCGGTTCGGGGAGTGCACCCTTCTGCAGTTGCATCCTGCGCGGCTCGAGCTTCCAGCGCTGCTCGTGAAGCGATGTTTCGATCTCATCGGGTCGGCGGTGCTGATCATTCTCTTCGCGCCTCTGATGCTGATGGTTGCCGTGGCGGTGAAGCTGGAGTCCGACGGTCCCGTCTTCTATCGGTCGAAGAGGGTCGGGCTGCGGGGCAGGCACTTCCAGATGTGGAAGTTCAGGAGTATGAAGGATGGCGCGCCGGATCTGGCCCTCGAGCTTGCGCATCTGAACATCTATCAGAGCGGGGCCTTCAAGATTCCGAACGACCCGAGAGTCACCCGTCTGGGGAGGTTCTTGCGTAGGTACAGCCTCGACGAGCTCCCGCAGCTTTTCAACGTCCTGTGCGGGGATATGTCGCTGGTGGGTCCGCGACCGCCACTCCCGTCGGAGGTGGCGGGTTACAAGCCGCACCATTTCGAACGTCTATCGGTGATTCCGGGGATTACGGGCCCTTGGCAGGTGTCCGGACGGAATCTCATCACGGATTTCGATCAGGTCGTGAGGCTCGAAGGGGCCTACATCCGGTCCTGGTCGCTGCTGCTCGATGCCAAGATTCTGATGCGAACGCTTGCGGTGGTGGTGCGGGGGAACGGGGCTTACTGATGCGGGTTGCGATTACAACGGACTGGTTGACGGCGTTCGGCGGGGCAGAGCGGGTACTGATCGAGCTTCACAAGATGTTTCCGGAAGCGCCGATCTATACCACTGTGTATGATCCGTCGCGCCTCCCCGCCGAAATGCAGGGATGGGACGTGCGCACGACCTTCCTCCAGCGCGTTCCCTTCGCACGACGCCGTCACAAGGCGTTCCTCCCCCTGATGCCAATGGCGTTCGAACAGCTCGATCTGAGCGAGTTCGACCTGGTGATCACTACGAATCATGCGTGCGCGAAGGGCGTCATCACTGCGCCCCATGCGCTCAATCTCTGCTATTGCTATACCCCCTGCAGATACATCTGGGATCTGTATCACGAGTACACGGATGGTCATGCGCTGCAGCCGCTGATCGCGCCGGTGGCGCACTGGCTCCGAATCTGGGACCACGCGGCAGCGGATCGTGTCGACCACTTCGTCGCAATTTCGCAGGAGGTCGGCCGCAGGATCTGGAAGCACTATCGGCGGGAGTCGGAGGTCATCTATCCGCCCGTCGTGGTGGATCGCTTCCAGCCCACGGGTAAAGCTCCTGAAGACTTCTATCTCGTGGTGTCGAGGCTGGTTCCGTACAAGCGCGTCGACCTGGCGGTGGAGGCGTGCAACCGTCTCGGACGGAAGCTGGTCGTGGTTGGCGATGGAGAGCAGCGCCGGCGCCTCGAGGAGATCGCAGGGCCGACGATCAGCTTCCTCGGCCCCCGCTCCGATGAGGAAATCGCCGATCTGTATGCCCGCTGCAGAGCATTGCTCTTCCCCGGCTATGAGGATTTTGGCATCTCGCCGGTCGAGGCACAGGCGTCCGGGCGGCCGGTGATTGCGTACGCCAAGGGCGGGGCTCTGGAGACGGTCGTAGATGGAACGACCGGGGTCTTCTTCGAAGAGCAGTCGGCCGAGTCGCTGATCGAAGCTGCGCTGCGGCTCGACCGGCTGAATCTTGATCCGGCGCTCTGCCGCCAGAACGCGCAACGCTTCGATGTTTCGGAATTCGTCCGCCGTCTGTCGGGGGTGGTCGCGGGGCTGACGCCGGAGCGGCGGCCCGGCGCCGGCCTCAAGGCGGTAGCCGACGCTCCCAGAGGACGTTGAGGGAGCTGGTGTCGGAGAGGGTTCCGGATACGGACAGGACTGGCAGCGACGAAACGGCAGTGTCGGTATGCGGCCGCCCCCATGGACAGCTTCCCGATCGTTCGGGACGAAGCAGCGAGCGCAGCTTCCCGGGTGACCAGCTTGAGCGGAATTGAGCCGTCCGGCCCGGCCTCAACGGCATCAGCCGTCGTGGCGGCGCGCGGTGGTCATGAAGGTGGCTCTTGCGCCGAAGGGGCTCCCATTCCGCGCGGCTTCATCAGGCGGCTCGCGTCCAGCATCCTGCTGCGGAATGCGGTTGCCCTGTATGCGGTTCACCTCGCCGGGCTCGTCCTTCCGCTCGTCACCTTCCCCTACCTTGCCCGAGTCCTGCGCCCCGAGGGGTGGGGGCTGGTGCTTTTCGCACAGTCGTTCGGCCTCTGGCTCGCCCTCGTCATCGAGTACAGCTTTCATCTTTCCGGGACGAGGATGATTGCCGCCGTCCGGGATGATCCGGCCGAGCGTGGCCGGATCGTCGCCCGGGTCCTCGGCGCGCGTGCGATTCTGCTGGCCGCGGTTCTCCTGAGTGGTGTGGCAGCCTTTCTGTCGGTCCCGGAGTTCCGGCGTCAGCCTCAGCTCCTGGTTGGCGCATGGGCTTATGCGGCGGCCCTTGGCCTGACGCCGCTTTGGTACTTTCAGGGGATGGAGCGGCTGGGGCGCGCCGCCGCGGTCGAGGTGGCTCTCAAGGCGGCCGCGACGGTCGGCATTTTCCTCGTCGTAAAGGAGCCGAGCCAGGGCTGGCTCGTACTCATTCTGTATGCCGCGGCGGGTCTGGTCTGGGTGTTGATCGGCTCCATCTGGATCTACCGGGAAGTCCCCTTCGTGAGACCGGGGATCCGGGATTCGCTCGCCACGCTCAAAGATGCCGCACCTCTTTTTGCGGTTCGGGGAGTCGGTGGAATCTACATGCAGGCCACCCCCTTTGTACTGGGTCTGATGACGAGCGCCACGGTCGTCGCCTTTTTCGCAGGTGCGGAGCGGCTGATCCGCTCTGCGACCGCGCTCATTCATCCGCTGTCGCAGGCGCTGTATCCGCGCCTGAGTTATCTGGCGGGCCGTGATGAGAAGGCGTCGGGGCGACTGCTGGGCATAAGCTTCGTCCTTCTGCCCGGGCTCGGAGCAGTCACCGGCGTGACTGCGTATATCGTGGCCCCGTATCTGGTTCCTTTTCTACTTGGGCCCGGCTATGAGGCGGCGGTCCCGGTGCTGCGAGGGTTATCGGTGCTTCCTCCGATCGTTGCTGTCGCAACGGTCCTCGGAACGCAGTGGGCGATCCCACGTGGACATGATCGGGCGCTCCTCGGCTTCGTGGCTCTCGGAGCGCTGCTAAGTCTGGCGGCCGCCTTCCTCCTCGTGCCCCGCTTCGGCGCGATGGGCATGGCTTCGTCGGTGGTCGCCGCGGAACTGAGCGTCGCCGGGGGGCTGGGGTGGCTCGCCTTCAGGAAGGGGCTTCGATGGAAACCCACAGGATTGGGCACTATGTTCGACGTTCACGCAAAGGATGGGGCGCAGGTGGCCGGACCGATCGGGCAGGGCAATGACTGATATGAATCTCGCTTCGGATCACCCGACGTCATCGGCGGATGAGCCGTTGGTCGACATCGTTCTCTGCGTATACAACGGCCTTCCGTACGTCGAGGAGCTGATCCAGAGCATCAAGGAACAGAGCTGGACGAATTGGCGGCTCTGGGTGCGCGACGATGGCTCTACAGATGGCACGCTCGAAGCGCTGAAGCGTCAGTCCGGCCAGGACCCCCGGATTCTGGTAGTGGAGGATGAAAGCACGCGTCTCGGCGCCCGGGCGGGCTTCTCGCGGGTTCTGGAGCTCGCCGCGCCGGACGCGGATTACATCATGTTCTGTGATGCCGACGATATCTGGCTGCCCCGAAAGATCGAGAGCAGTCTGGAGGCGCTTCGCAAGGCAGAACAAGAGGACAGCGCATCATCCGGAGTCCGCCCGGTTCTGGTACACACGAATCTCGTCGTGGTGGATTCGGATCTGCAGGTCATCTCCGATTCCTTCTGGGAGTATGAACGGATCCGTCCCTCCTCGAGTCTCAGGCAGCTCCTGATCCAGAATACGGTGACCGGCTGCACGATCATGATGAACGGCGCGCTTCGCCGCCTTGTCGCGCCGGTCTCACCGAACGCGGTCATGCACGATTGGTGGTTCGCACTCGTCGCTGCCTGCTTCGGCACGATCGTCTCGCTGCCCGAGCCGCACATCCTCTACAGGCAGCACGGCCGGAACGATACCGGGGCGAGGAAGCATCCAGGGGGCGTCCTGCCGAGGCTTCAGCGGCTGGTCGACAGCGCGGGAAGTGATGGCCTCCGGACTGCACTGCGCGCTTCTGCAGTACAGGCGGCCGGACTCCTCGAGCAGTTCGGCCCCGATCTCACGTCTGAACAGAGGGAACTCATCGCGGCTTTCTCCGAGATTCCGCAGCGGGGGGCGTTATCCAGAAAGCTGCGGCTGATCCAGCTCGGGACGCTCACCTGCGGATGGGATCGACGTCTGAACCTCATCCTCCGGGCGTAACCCCGATTATTCAACCGCCGATGCCGATCTTCTCCGGGATATCATGAAAGTTGAGCTCGTCAGTACGCCGCTGAGGGATCTCGTCATCCTCGAGCATGAGGTTTTCGAAGATGAGCGGGGCTTCTTCAAGGAAGTCTTCCGGGAGGATGTTTTCCGTGAGGCGGGCCTTCCGACCTCCTTCGTGCAGCTCAATCACTCGCGGTCGGCGCGGAATGTGGTTCGCGGGCTGCATTTCCAGTGGGAGCCGCCGATGGGGAAGTTGATGCGGGTAACGAGCGGGAGGGCGTTTCTCGTCGCAGTCGACGTGCGCCATGATTCCCCGACGCTGGGTCAATGGTTCGGGACCGAGGTGGACGCAGCTTCCAATCGGCAGGTCTGGGCGCCGGCGGGGTTCGCGCGCGGCTTCTGCGTTCTCTCCGATTTCGCCGAAATTCAGTACCTGTGCACCGGCGTCTACAATGGGGGCGGCGAGTCCGGGATTCTCTGGAATGACCCCGCCATCGGTATCGAGTGGCCGGTCGATGAGCCGGTTCTTTCGAAGAAGGATGAGCACGCGCAGACGCTGGAGCAGTGGCTGCAGAATCCGGTGTCCCGACATTTCCGGTACGGGCAGGGGTAGCGCCGGTCAGGCGTCGGCCTCGAGGGATTCCATCTCAACCAGAACAGAGACGTATGAAAATCTTCATTGCGGGGGGCGCCGGGTACATCGGCGCGGTGCTGATACCGAAGCTTCTGGAGCGGGGCTACGAGGTCGTGGTCGCGGACCAGTGCTGGTTCGGCAACAGCCTGCCGGAAGGCGTGAAGGTTCTGAATACGGACATCCTTGATCTGGAACAGTCGGACATCGAAGGCTTTGATCAGGTCATCTTCCTGGCCGGCCTTTCGAATGATCCGATGGCGGACTACTCCCCAAGCAGGAACTTCGTCGCCAACGCGGCTTCTCCTGCCTACCTCGCCTATCTGTCGAAGAAGGCCGGGGTCAGCCGTTACATCTACGCGAGCTCCTGCTCGACGTACGGGTACACGGTGAATGAGCTCTACGATGAAACCGCCCCGACAGTCTCGAACTACCCGTACGGCATCTCCAAGCTGCAGGGCGAAACAGCCGCGATGCAGCTCGCCGACGATAATTTTTCCGTTATCGCACTGCGTAAGGGGACCGTCTGCGGCTACAGCCCGAGGATGCGGCTCGACCTGGTGGTCAACACCATGTTCAAGACCGCGGTGACCGAAAACGTGATTCGGGTGAACAACCCATCGATCTGGCGGCCCATTCTCGCGATCCAGGATGCCGTGTCGGCGTACATCCGGGCGATCGAGTGCAGCCCGTCGATTTCGGGCGTCTTCAATATCGCTTCCGGCAACTTCACTCTGGGTGAGCTCGCCGATCAGGTCTATGAGGGCGTGAAAGAATTTCTCGGTATCGATCCGCGCCGGGAGATCCGGTACATGCACGATCTGCGGAATTACAAGGTCAGCATCGAGAAGGCCGCGAACGTGATCAGCTACAAACCGCGCTTCACGGTTGTCGACATCATCGAGGAGCTGGTGGCGAACAAGCATCGCTTCAGCGATTTCGATAATCCGCGCTATTACAACATTGACACCTTCCGCGCCCTCGACGTGCAGACGACACGCGGCGCGCCTCTGCTGGAGGTCTGATGCCAACCGTTGC
>CAYRLB010000041.1:0-9487 GCA_964424945.1 uncultured Gemmatimonas sp. | reverse complement strand
GAGGAGGGGGGCGGGCGGCTGGTTCACATCAGCACGGACTACGTATTCGACGGTGCGAAGTCGGGCGCTTACACTGAGGCGGATACCCCGCGGCCGCTCAACGTTTATGGAAATACGAAGCTCTCCGGCGAGTTCTTCGTGCTTGCCGAGTCATCGAAGGGCGTGGTCGTACGCACCTCTGCGCTATATGGTCAGTCGCCCTGCAGGGCGAAGGGGGGACTGAACTTCGTACGGCTGATGCTGAAGCTCGCTCGGGAGAGGGGCGAGGTGAAGGTCGTCCAGGATGAGTACGTCTCGCCGACGAATACCTTGCATCTGGCCCGACAGCTCGTTGAGGTCGCGCGGAGTCTGGAGGTGGGGGTCTTCCACGCGACTTCGACCGGCGAGTGTTCCTGGTTCGACTTTGCCGATGCGATCTTCACCCTCACCGGGACGAGCACCCGGCTTCTGCCGGCCAGCTCGACGGACTTCCCGGCAAAGGTCCGCCGCCCACCCTATTCGGTGTTGGAGAATGCGCGCCTTCAGAGCGCCGGTATCGACCGGATGCCGCACTGGCGTGATTCTCTCTCAGCCTTTCTGCAGGAGATCGGAGAGTACGCCCCGCCGCTTCCACTTTCCGTCAAGACCTGATGCGAGCGGCCGTCCTGATACTGAACACCAACGCGTGGCAGGACACGATCGAGTGCCTGGAGAGCGTGTTGCGTTCGGAGCCCGCGCCTGAATGCGTGGTCGTGTGTGACAATGGGTCTCAGGACGGATCGGTGGACCGGATCGTGGACTGGGCCCAGGGTCGTGTCGGAAGCTGGGTGGCACCGGCGAGCCATCTTCGTGCACTTTCGCACCCCCCGCTGCAAAAGCCTCTGGCGGTGACCGTTCTCGATCGCCGGGCGGCGGAGGCGGGCGACCCGAAGCAGGACGCCAGGCTGACCATCATCCGGAATGGAGAGAATCTTGGCTTCACCGGCGGGAATAATGTCGGTCTTCGGTATCTCCTCTCGCGGAACGATTGGGAGTGCGTCTGGCTTCTGAATCCGGACACGGTCGTCGAGCCGGACGCGCTGGGGCATCTTACGAATGAGCTTTCACGTGAGCCGGGCATCGGCATCTGCGGGTCGACGGTCCTGTATTACCAGTCGCCGGATACCGTGCAGGTCCTTGGAGGCGCCACCTACAACAAATGGCTTGCGCTGCCTACGCACATCGGGACCGGGCAATCGGTGCAGGAGCCGATCGATCGAGACGAGGTGGTGCGGAAGCTCAGCTACGTTTATGGCGCTTCGATGCTCGTGTCGCGTGACTTCATCGAGCAGGTCGGCCTGCTGAACGAAGAGCGCTTCCTCTACTTTGACGAGCTCGACTGGACGATGCGCGCCCGCGGCCGGTTCAGGCTCGCGTATGCGCCCGAAAGCAGGGTCTACCATCGGGAAGGAAGCAGTCTCGGTGCGGGAACAGCCAAGAGCCGGACTTCCGACTATTATTTCCTGAGAAATCGTATCCGGCTTACGCGCGACTTCGTCCCCTACGCGCTCCCGACGGTGTACATGGCGATACTGGTTGCTGCTCTTCGCAGGGCATATCGCCGACAGTGGGATCGCGTTTTCATGGTCATGAAGCTCCTCTGGACTGCATGAAAAGACTCCGCCTTTCAGCCCTCGTAGCGCTGGTGGTGCTGCTTGCGAGCGGCTGCTCCACGCTGCTCGTCGACAACTACCGGTATGGGACGATCGAGGTGCAGGCCTGGCTTGAGAATGGTGAGCCGGCCGAGGGCCTTGAACTGCTTCTATACCGGAATACCGAGCATCTGGGATACGGCCGGACGGACTCGGAAGGGAAGCACACCTTCACATTCGCGCCGAACGGCTCGCTCGGGGTGATGGTCGAACTCGCGCCTCACTTTTCGACGGATAGCGGCAACAGCTCCGATTATCGGGATCAGATCGAGGTCCCGAACGGACAGGTGGCGCACGTCGTCTTCACGAAGCTGCGGAGGACAGGCGTCGCGGAGCCGGTTCCCCCCGCTTCTGATGTGATCACGGCCGCCGAACAGGCCGGCGAGGCGTGCGGACCGGAACTCATTGCGCAGACAGGCACTGGCACTCTCCCGGGGGCGGCTGATTGCTCGTAACGGTCGATATGCGGATGGCGAAGGCTTCCGGGATCGGGACCTATCTGCGCCAGACGGTGCCTCGAATCTTCATCCGGGAGCGGGGGATGTCACCGGCGCTGCTGGGCGATATCCCGGTTCTGGAATCGCTCCCTGTCGATCCTTCTGTTTCGCCCCGTTTCATCGACTGCCAGGCTCCAATCTACTCCGTGCGGGAGCAGTTCGCGCTCCGCCGGGCCCATCCCGCCGATACTGACCTGTTCTGGTCACCACACTACAACATCCCGCTGAGCCACAGGGGGAAGCTGGTCGTGACAGTTCACGACGTTCTTCATCTCGCTCGGCCCGATTTTGTACGCGGACGCCATCGGACGATGTATTCCCGCGCGATGTTCGAGGCTGTCAGACGGAAGGCTGCGGCGGTCATCTGCGTTTCGGCGTTCAGCGCGGATGAGCTGACCCGTCTCACGGGGATTGGCCGGCAGCAGATCAGCGTCATTCACAATGGGGTGGACAGCAGCTGGTTCTCTGCTCGCTCCCCGGAGCGTCCATGGCCGACGCCGTACTTCGTCTACGTGGGGAATGTGAAGCCGCACAAGAACCTGGCGCGGCTGATACGCGCGTTCGGCTCGGTTGCCGCGGGAATACCGCATGATCTGGTGATCGTCGGCCGGCGGGACGGATTCATCACCGGGGCGCCGGATGTGGCCGTTGAAGCCGAGCGCCTCGGCCCGAGGATACACTTCGCGGGAGAACTATCGGAGGATGAGGTGCGGAACTTCGTCGGGCACGCCGAAGCGCTGGTCTTTCCCTCGCTCTACGAAGGTTTCGGCCTTCCGGCGCTGGAGGCAATGGCGGCCGGAACCCCGGTGATTGCGTCGCGAGCCGCCTCGATTCCTGAAGTGTGCGGCGCTGCTGCGCTCTACTTCGACCCTGAGGACGAGGCCGAGCTCGGCCGCTCGATACAGAAGGTCGCTCGCGAGCCGGCTGCTCTTCGGGAGGAGCTGGTCGCCGCGGGTCTGGAGCAGGCGAAGAAGTTCAGCTGGGAACGCTCTGCGGAAGCCACCGCAGACGTCCTCCTGAGCGCCGCTCGCTGATCATCCGGCACGATCAGGCTCGCCGGAGCACGAAGGCCGCCTGGTCCCCCCTCATCTGCCTGTTGAGCTCTCGGGCTCGCCTCCTGAATTGTCGCATCTGGTCGCGGGAATAGTTCTTTCGGCCCTCCATGCCGGTAATTCCCTTACGGTAGGCCTCGCTGCCGGTGAACTGAAGCTCCGCGGAATCGTACCGGACTTCCGAAAGTGACAAGCCGGCTGCCTGTGCCGCGAGACGAAGGCTTTCGACTGAGTGGATGACCAGATGGCGGGGCGCATCGAGCTGGACCCAATCCTCCCTGTAGTGCTCCCACGCAAAGGAGGTGACGGTGGGTGTCCGCACCAGGCACTCTCCATGATCAGCCAGCAGGTGTCTGACGGCGGATAGTGCTCTTACCGGATCCGGGAGGTGCTCCAGGACGTGGTTCATCAGTACCAGGTCGAAGGTGCCGTTCACATCCTCGATCTCGCCTCGCAATACCCGCGCGCCTGACGGATAGTGAATCGGCCCGGGAACAAAGGGATCAACGCCGAGCGGATTGCGATAGCCGACTGAGGCGAGATCATTGATGAGCGTGCCTGAACCGCATCCGATGTCCAGAACTCTCGCGGCGGTTCCGTGGCGGTTCCGGCGGAACCAGAATCCGACGCCTTCGTAGGGGTAGCGAGTCAGCGGGTTCAAGACCAGGCCGATAAGGCCTGAGCCAGTCAGCAGCCGTCTGTTGCGTTCGCACCGTAGCCAACCCTTGATGCCGATCGGCGTGGCAGCCTGGGTGAAGCTGTAGTACGAGGACGGATAGAAGCGATGAAGGTCTTCCGGTATCGTGACGATCTGCAGGCACCCGCAGCCGCCACACTCGAAGTAGTCGAACACCTCGCCCAGACCGATCATCATCTCCCGCGGCTTCCACCGCCTTCCTTCCTTCGTCCCGCAGATCCGACAGGACTCGGACATCAGGATGGTCCACGTCGGAAGTCCGCCGCCGTGCCGATCGTCAATCGAAGCGTATAGTTCCGGATATCGACCGATCGGATATCGCCGGCGGTAATCGGGATATGCTGATAGAGATAGTTGATGCGACTTTCCGCCTGGGCTTCGGCCGTGGCGCTGAACGGCCCGACGGCCAGGCCTCCGCGAATGCCCGCCAGAAGGGAGGTGTCGTGGCCGAAGTAGCTCGCGCCGGGGGAATCGTAGTAGGCGTCATTCTCCCATCGGACCCTGCCGGCGAAGAGTCCGACCTGCCAATCGCGGGCGAGGTAGTCGCCCGCCACCCACTGCGATGACGAACCGGGTCCGATTGCGGCTCCGATCACCCGCCCGCGATGCGTATAGCCTTCCGGTACGGCAGCGCTCGTATACCAGCTTGTGATGGGGCGCTGGCGATAGGTCGAACTCTCCTCGAGGTTGGACGCTTCAGCGTGCAGCCTCACCACACCGGAAGCCGAAAGCTCCGTCGCCCATTGCAGGCCCACCGTGTACGCCTGCGTATGGTGGGGAGACACGAGCAGATCTCTCAGATTCTTCGGTTGCTCCGTCCGTCCCCACTCCGCGTACGCTTCCACGCCGGCCTCCGGAAAGACCCAGCGGCCGAAGAGTGAAAGGATCTGATCCGGCCCCAGCACCGGATAGGGCTCTTCCGCTGTGGGGGTCAGACGGGCTGCAGCGGTGGATGGCCGACCCACATTCCTGAAGACGTTGAACCAATCCATCGTCCAGGCGGCACTTCCATCCACTGGAGCGTATACTGCCCTCGAGGCGCCGAGGGTCAGGCCACTATCGAATGCCGGGGTGAGCGTCACCACCATCGCGCTGATGGAACGACGTCTGTTGCGACTTTCAAGGTCGAAGTAGCTGGAGCCACCGAGCCTCCCCACCAGCCAACGCCCTTCGACAGTGCCGACCGGGGTCCCGAGCGGTCGCGAGGTACGAAGCATGAGGTGCGGAAAGCCGGGCGCGTTGTTGCTCATGATGAGCGAATTCCGTATACCCGGTCCCCACCAGAGGTTCTCGGTCCCTGCAGCTATGGAAAGCTTCCCCGCGTCGAGTGTCACGCTGCTCTGGCCTAACGAGCTCCCGTAAAAGGTCTTGTCGCCGAACCGGGAGGGCCGATCGATGGACTCGCCGGCTGGATACCAGGGAGCGGCGTAGATACTCCTTGGCGGTGTCGCGTAACGGGAATAGGGGATCGTCTGGAAGTCCGCGTTCTCCTGTGCCAGGAAGTGCGGCATGAAGATGGCCGTCAGCCGCCCGTAGCGGAGCATGGAGCCGACGGACAGCTCCGCGTTCACCCCTCTCCCGGTCCAGAGAGCTCCCTCGTTGAGGGAATAGGGAATGGCAGAGTTGTTGATGATCCGCAGGCGCGGCTGCAGAAGGCTCAATACCGGCGCATCATTGACAGCGGCAGGGATGAGGGTAGACGGTGACCTGAGCAGGAAGCCATCCGTATCCGCTTCGCCGAGCAGCTGACGGATCCGCTCACGGTCTTCAGCCACGCCGCCGATGACCGGAAGGGATTCGATCCCGATCGACGTGGCGCCCTGATGACCCGACGCCGCGCCGGAGTCGACCTGCGGAAGCTGTCCATCCACAGGCAAGGCCAGGCCAGTCAGAATGCACAGCAGTAAGCCGGATGATGCGCGGGCCGCGCTTCTCTCGGATAATCGGAGGCGGATATTGAAGCGCAGTTTGCCTTTGGGAGTTCGAATTGACGGGAGGACGGCTGTCGCTGGACAAAATACCCGAGCCATGGCTACCATACAATCTGTGAGTAAACAAACACTTTGTTCGCTTGTTCTGGCTGCAATAACCGCGGCCTTTATCGGAAGTGCGCCCCTCTCGGCACAGGAACGCGGTACCGATAACAAAGAAGTCTGGGGCGAGGTTTTCGCCGGAAGCGAGCTGGAGCAATATCTCCGCCTGCTGCAGCTGACGGGGGAAAGCAAGCGGCTCCCGTGGAGCGTCCGCTCCTTCGGCCCGGCCGAGCTCCGGCAGATCGCGCCATCCGGCGGCGATCATCCGTGGGCGGGTCGCTACGACTTCACCGGCGACAGCACGGGCCTTCTCCTGTCATTCGTCCGGCCCGCAGCGGGCCTCGCCTACAACAGCAGATTCCCATATGGCTCGAACGATGGGGCCATATGGGCCGGGCGCGGGCTTACCGGCTCGATCCAGGTGGGGGCCGCCTTCCGGTTCGGTCCGCTGAGCGGTGTGTTCGCACCGACCCTCTTTGCGGCGGGGAATGCAGACTTCGACCTCATGCCGACGAGGCAGGGTGTCAGTGTCTACCGCGACCCGCGTTATCCCACCTCGATCGATCTTCCGCAGCGCTTCGGTGACGGAACGTATTCCCGCGCCGAGCTCGGGCAATCCACTCTTCGCCTCGACTATCGCGGCGCGGCGCTGGGTATCTCGACGGCAAACCAGCACTGGGGCCCGGCCCGCGAGTATCCGATGCTTCTCGGGACGAACGCAGCCGGGTTCCCCCACGTCTTCGCCGGCACCTCGACCCCGCTTTCCCTCTGGATCGGGTCGCTGCACGGAAAGGTGGTCTGGGGGGCGCTGGATCAGTCGGACTACTCGCCGATGCCTGCAGACGATGGCGATCGTCTGATGACCGGCCTGATAGCCACCTTCTCGCCGCGATTCCCGGAGGGGCTCGAGGTCGGGCTGGGCCGCTTCTACCACATCATCGGTTCGACGGACGATATCGATTCCGATTTCATTACGAAGCCCTTCGACGCCTTCCTGAAGCGGAACCTGGACGATACGAGTCCAGCGATGTCTGCAAATCAGCTGGCTTCCATTCACGCCAGGTGGGTTTTCCCGGAAGCCGGCTTCGAGGTGTACGGAGAGTTCGCCAGGGAGGATCACAACTTCGATCTGCGGGACCTGATCATCCAGCCGGACCACGATAGTGGCTTCGTTCTTGGCTTCCAGAGGGTCTGGCGCCGCGACTCGGGATACTGGACCCTCCGGGGGGAGGTCACGGAGGCGGAAGTTTCGAACCTGGTCAACGTCCGGGCACAGGTTCCCTTCTATCTCCACACCCGGGCTCGTCAGGGTCATACGCACCGTGGTCAGCTGCTCGGGTCCCCGGCGGTTTATGGCGGATCAGGCGCCCTCATCGCCCTGGATCACCACCATGCGAGCGGCCGGATTACAGCGTTTGCCGAGCGGGCTCTACGCAACGAATTGCGCTACCCGTCCACTTCAAATCTCGACCGCAGCCAGCTGGATGTTCTTCTGACCTCCGGCGTTGAGGCGCTCTTCTTCAAAGGCCCCGTGGAGGTGACGACAGGCCTTTCCGGTTCGCTCAACATGAACCGCGACTTCGCGGGAGATGCTTTCAATCTGAATGCACGCCTTCTTCTCCGCGCGGCTCTGTAGGGCGATGGGCACCGACTGTTGCCTTTTTCGCCCCTGCGGGTGCCGCGCTGCTCGCTGAGGGCGATCGCCTACCTCCATTTCCGCACCGAACACGCGCCTACGCACGCATGAGAGTCCTGATTACCGGCGTTGCGGGCTTCCTCGGGAGCCACCTCTGCGACCGATTTCTGGCTGAGGGATACGAGGTTGTCGGCGTCGATAACTTCATCACGGGGTCGAGGCGGAACATTGCACATCTCGAAAGCTCTGACCGCTTCGAGCTGCTGGAGCAGGACGTGTCGAAGTACATCAGCATCCCGGGCCCTATCGACGGGGTCCTGCACTTCGCGAGTCCGGCAAGCCCCGTGGACTACCTGGAGCTGCCGATCCAGACGCTGAAGGTCGGGTCGCTGGGAACGCACAATACGCTCGGATTGGCGAGGGCGAAGAACGCGAAGTATCTCCTCGCCTCCACCTCCGAGGTATACGGGGATCCGCTGGTGCATCCCCAGCCCGAAACGTACTGGGGAAATGTGAATCCCATCGGCCCGCGAGGAGTTTACGATGAGGCAAAGAGATTTGCCGAAGCGATGACGATGGCGTACCAGCGGTACCATGGGATGAGGACCAGGATCGTCCGCATCTTCAATACCTACGGTCCGAGGATGCGCCCGGCGGATGGTCGGGTAGTCTCGAACTTCATCGTACAGGCGCTGCGGGGCGACCCGATCTCCATCTACGGGGACGGACTGCAGACACGCTCCTTCACATATGTCGATGATCTGGTGGAGGGCATCTACCGCCTTTGGGGCTCGAACCAGCCCGACCCCATCAATATCGGCAACCCTGTCGAGTTCACGATCGGGGAGCTGGCTCGGGTGGTGCTGGAGATGACGAACAGCTCGTCGGTGCTGAACAACCTTCCTCTGCCTCTCGATGATCCCAAGGTGCGTCAGCCGGACATCACTCTGGCGAGGTCGGAGCTTCAGTGGGAGCCGCAGTATCCGTTGCGACGGGGTCTGGAACTGACTATTCCGTACTTTCGCACGCTTGTCGAAACGGAGTCAGCGACGGCTCGAGTACTGTAGACTTCAGCGACTCGCTCGTCGGCCGCCCCGATCGCGAGTAGGAACGCCGTGCGGCCCTGCGCCGGCGGAAGCGGTCCGGTCCGGACAGTGTCCTCGCCAACTCTCGCGGGGCTGATGGCGCACAATGGTATGGAGAAAGAATCCCAATGCAGATAGCGGTGGTCGGGAGCGGGTATGTCGGGTTGGTTGTCGGGGCCTGTCTCGCGGAAACGGGGAATCGGGTTCTCTGTTGTGATGTCGACGAAAAGAAGGTCGCCAGGTTGCAGCGCGCCGAAATCCCGATCTACGAACCGGGCCTCGAACCTCTCGTCGCGCGCAACCTGGAGGAGGGTAGGCTATCCTTCTCCTCCGATGTAGACCGAGCAGTTGCCGACGCGGAGGTCATCTTCATCGCCGTCGGGACGCCACCGGGCGAAGATGGCAGCGCCGATCTCCAGCACGTGCTCAGCGTCGCCGAAACGATCGGCCGGAATATGCCCGAGGACGGTCCGGAGAAGATCGTCATCACCAAGAGTACGGTTCCGGTCGGAACCGCCACGAAGGTCCGTGAGAAGATCGGCCGGTTCACGTCGCGGCGGGTTCACGTCTGTAGCAATCCGGAGTTCCTCAAGGAGGGCGCCGCCGTTCAGGACTTCATGAAGCCGGACCGCGTGGTGATAGGGGTGGACTCGGAAGTCGCGCGCGAAAGGCTCACGGAGCTCTACGCCCCCTTCGTGCGAACGGGACGTCCGGTTCTGTTCATGGACATCGCATCGGCGGAGATAACCAAGTACGCCGCGAACGCGATGCTGGCCACGCGCATCAGCTTCATGAACATGATTGCGGGCCTCTGCGA
>CAYRLB010000040.1:0-22454 GCA_964424945.1 uncultured Gemmatimonas sp. | reverse complement strand
CATCGATGGCTGCTCGAAGGGCAAGGGCGGCTCGATGCACATGTTCTCGAAGGAGGACAACTTCCTCGGGGGGCATGGCATCGTCGGGGGGCAGATTCCGCTGGCGCTCGGCGCGGCATGGAAGGTCAAGTATCGTCAGGAAGACCGAGTCGTCCAGTGCTATCTGGGGGAGGCTGCGGTCAACCAGGGCGCCTTCCACGAGTCGCTGAACATGGCCGCGCTCTGGCAGCTTCCGCTCGTCGTCATCGTGGAGAACAACCGCTTCGGGATGGGAACCGCGTGGGAGCGTGCCTCCTCGCTGTACGACATCTCGCAGAAGGCCAGCGCGTACGCGATGCCCTCCGCGATCGCTGATGGCATGGATGTGCTGGATGTGCATCGCGTGGTTCGCGAGGCCGTCGATCGTGCGCGCTCCGGTGGCGGCCCCACGCTCATCGAGGCCCGCACCTACCGCTTCGTCGGGCACTCGATGTCCGACCCCGTCCATGGTGTCTATCGCACCAAGGAAGAGGTGGAGGAGGAGAAGCTGAACGATCCGATCCGCATCTATGCCAACCTGCTCGCAGATCTCGAGGTGCTGTCGCAGGAGGAGCTGGAGCAGATGGATGAAGAGGTGAAGCAGATCTCACTCGAGGCGCAGGAGTTTGCCGATGGCTCGGCCGAGCCCTCGCTCCCCGAGCTGTATCGTGACGTTTATGCCTCCGAAGATGTGGCGGGCCGGCTCTATTTTGACGGTCGCCGCTGACCCCGGACTCTGCCTGGTACGCGACCCCTGCCGCTGCGCGTGTGCAGCAGCGGGAGCCGTGACGTCGCGTCACGACCCGAACTCAACTCTCTGACGAAGAATGGCTGTCATCACATATCGTGACGCGCTCAACCAGGCGCTCGCCGAAGAGATGGAACGGGATCCCGATGTCTTCCTGATGGGTGAGGAAGTCGGGGTCTACAACGGTGCCTACAAGGTATCGAAGGGGCTTCTCGACCAGTTCGGGGACATGCGGGTCGTCGATACGCCCATCACCGAGCTCGGCTTCACGGGGCTCGCGGTCGGCGCGGCGATGACGGGGCTGCGGCCTGTCATCGAGTTCATGACATACAACTTCGCCTTCCTGGCGACCGACCAGGTCTTCAACTCGGCCGCCAAGATGCTCTCGATGAGCGGTGGCCAGTTCAAGATCCCGGTCACCTTCCGGGGGCCGTCCGGGGCGGCGCTTCAGCTTTCGGCGCAGCATTCGCAGGCACTCGAAGCGATGTACGCGCACTTCCCGGGCATCAAGGTCGTTGCTCCGGGAACGCCGGCCGACGCGAAGGGGCTGCTGAAGGCGGCGATCCGCGACGACGATCCGGTCTGCGTCTTCGAGGGGGAGATGCTCTACAACCTCAAGGGTGAAGTCCCTGAGGATGACGATTTCATCGTCCCGCTCGGCGTCGCCGATCTGAAGCGCGAGGGAAGCGACGTCTCGATCATCACGCACGGGAAGATGATTCACGTTGCGCTCGACGCGGCGAAGCGACTCGAGAAGGATGGGATCAGCGCCGATGTGCTCGACCTCCGATCGCTCCGGCCCCTCGACGTGGACTCGATCCTGAAGACGGTCGCGAAGACGAACCGGGTCGTTCTCGTTGAGGAGGGCTGGCCCTATGGCGGCATCACGTCGACGGTCGCGGCGATCATCCAGGAGGAGGCGTTCGACCATCTCGATGCGCCGATTCTCCGGGTGACGCAGGCGGACGTGCCGATGCCCTATGCGAAAGCGCTCGAGAAGTCGGCCAAGCCGAACGTCGACCTCGTAATTGAAAAGGTCAACCGGGTCCTTTACCGGTAAAGACCAGCGTTCGACGGGCTGCCGGGAAGAGGCTTCGAGCCGCTTAAACCCCGGCGCCCCTATCGCCCTTTTCGGAGCCAACCGCTCACAACCCAAGGAAAGCACGTGGCTACCAAGGTTTACATGGAGGCGCTCTCTCCCACGATGGAGGAGGGAACGCTGATCTCCTGGCTGAAGAAGGAAGGGGACGAGGTCAAGGAAGGCGACATCCTGGCCGAAGTCGAGACGGACAAGGCGACCATGGAGCTGGTGGCCCGTGGCTCGGGCGTGATGCGGAAGCATCTGCTCGCCGATGGCGGCACGACGGCCGTGGGTACGGTGATCGCCGTGATCGGCTCGGCAGACGAGGACATCGGCTCGATCGTCGGTGGCGCTGAGGCGCAGGCGGAGCCCGCGAGTGAGGCAGCGCCGTCGCCGGAAAACGCGGTTGCGGAGGCGTCGGTGGCGCCGAAGCCGGAGGGTGTCGCTGCTGCGGGTGCGGCGGAGCAGAAGGTCGCGGCCGGAGCGTCGGCTGAGCAGGGCGGATCCGAGGGGGAGGGCGGGCGTCTGCGCGCATCCCCGGTCGCCCGACGCATCGCTGAAGAGAGTGGCATCGAGCTCAGCGGGGTGCGGGGCAGCGGACCTGGCGGCCGGATCGTGAAGCGTGACGTAGAAGCGGCGATCGAGGGCGGAGCGGCGGCCGGCGCTCAGGATCAGGCGGCGGAAGCTGCCGAAGAGCCGGCGTTCGCGGCGGCAGCGGCATCGGAGGGCATCGCATACCGCGATATCCCGCTCAGCCAGATGCGGAAGACGATCGCGAAGCGGCTCAGCCAGTCTATCGGGCCGATCCCGCACTTCTTCCTCACCGTCGAGGTCGATATGACCGAGGCGATGGCCTTCCGGAAGAAGGTCAACGATCGCTTCGCGAAGGAGGGGATCAAGACCTCTCCAAACGACCTCGTCATCAAGGCGGTCGCGGCGGCGCTGAGGAAGCATCCGTGGGTGAACTCGGCCTGGACGGGCGAGGCGATCCGGCAGTACGACGTGGTGCACATCGGGGTTGCAGTTGCGGTCGACGAGGGGCTGATCACGCCGGTGATCCGCAACGCGGATCGGAAGGGCATCGCTGAGATCGCTTCCGAGGTGAAGGAGCTGGCTGGCCGGGCACGCGAGAAGAAGCTGAAGCCGGAAGAGTACACGGGCGGCACCTTCTCGATCTCCAACCTTGGGATGTTCGGGATCAGCGAGTTCACCGCTGTCATCAACCCGCCTGAGGCTGCGATCCTTGCGGTCGGCGCGGTCGAGGACAAGGTCGTCGCGGTGGATGGCGAGATGAAGGTACAGCCGCGCATGCGGATGACGCTCTCCTGTGACCATCGGGTGATCGACGGGGCGACGGGCGCCCAGTTCCTCCAGACGCTGAAGAGCAACCTGGAAGACCCGATGATGATGGTGGCGTAGAGCTGACTGCTATCAGCTATCAGCTGTCAGCTTACGGCTTTTGGAAGGCCTCCGGAGTGATCTCCGGGGGCCTTTTCTTTTGGCGGAGATCGTGGCCTGGGCCATGAATCTATGGTCTTCGAGGCTGGGCTTGATGAGATCGGAAGACTGCTCCGGCTGGAGCTGAGGAAGTGGTCGCAACTGCGGCTGAGGGGGCGGTCAGCAGGGATCCTTTGTTCGCCATCTGTCTACTGAGCAGGCGACCTGTCTGCACGAGCACGGCCCGTGATTGCTCCCATCTCGTTAGCCGCTGCTCAACTGCTTCTCGAGCCACGTCGCGGCTGCTTCGGCTGCCTCTTTGGGTAGCCGGTGTCCGGAGTCATACCAGATGATCTGCTTCGGATCCCCGGCCGCGTCGTACAGGCGCTGAGCCTGGTCCGGCTTCACTGTGCGGTCGTTCCGGCCGTGGATTACGAGCAGCGGACGTCCATTCAGCTTCTTTATTGCTCGGATGGGATCGGCGACCATGCGCGCGATAGTGGCGAAGGGGGTCCCTTCGGGCAGGTCGCCTCCAGCGGCAACAATCAGCGCGCGCACGGAGCGATCCTCTCCCGCGATCGCTGCGGATAGAAACGACCCCATCGAGTAGCCGACCAGCGCGAGCTGATCCCGATCGATCTCGGAGCGCGCGGCCATGTAGCGAAGCGCGAGCCGCACATCGCGGAGTGCTTCCTTCCACAGGGAGACCATCTCAAGAGGGTTGCGGGAAGACTGGCGCTGGACGGGATCGGAGCGGCTGCCGTGCAAGGGAAGATCGATCGCCAGACTGGCGATCCCACGTGAGAGGAGTGTCCTTCCGATCGTATGCGATACGTCTTCCTTCCCGGAAGAGTAACCGTGCACGAGCACGGCGCCGGGAACAGGGGAGACGGAAGCTTCCGGTAGCAGCAGCACGGCCGGGACCGGCGGATGATTGTCGGTCCGGTAGGTGAACTGAATCTCCCGACCGCCCGCGATCGCCCGCTCGGCCTGGATATCGTGGATCAGCTTGCCTCGAGTCGCCATATGGCTTCGGCAAGGCAAGAAGGCGGCCTGGCAAAGGGCTGTCAGCTGTCAGCTATTAGGTGGACTGCTCGAGATTGGCTGCCAGAACGGCCAACTGACTTCTCAGGGCAACCGGAACGCCTGATGAAGAGAGCGCCTCCGGAAAGGCTCCAGAGGCGCTCCCTTTTTATCGGATCACTGCAGCCAAAAGCCCTACCCGCGCACCAGCTTCCGATACTTGATCCGGTGCGGCTGATCCGCCGCGGCGCCCAGGCGCCGCTTCCGGTCTACCTCGTACTCCTGGTAGTTCCCCTCGTAGAAGACGACCTTGCTCTCCCCCTCGAAGGCGAGAATGTGCGTCGCCACACGGTCCAGGAACCAGCGATCGTGCGAAATCACAACGGCGCACCCGGCGAACTCCAGAAGCGCATCTTCCAGAGCGCGCAGCGTATCAACGTCGAGGTCGTTGGACGGTTCGTCGAGAAGGATCAGGTTGCCGCCCTTCTGAAGCGTCTTCGCGAGATGCACCCGGTTGCGCTCACCACCGGACAGGACCTTCACCAGCTTCTGCTGATCGGATCCCTTGAAGCCGAACCAGGAGCAGTACGCCCGCGCGTTCACCTCACCGCGGCCCAGCTTGATGTTGTCACTGCCGCCGGAAATCTCATCGTAGACGGACTTCTCGCCGTCGAGCGTATCGCGGCTCTGGTCGACGTACGCCAGCTCGACTGTCTGCCCAACCTTGAGCGTTCCGGCGTCCGGCTTCTCCTGCCCGACAATCATGCGGAAGAGGGTCGTCTTGCCGGCGCCGTTAGGACCGATCACTCCGACGATCCCGCCCCGAGGGAGACGGAACTCGAGCCCTTCGAAGAGGATGTTGTCACCGAAGCCCTTGGAGACGTTCTCGGCGACCACCACCTCGTCACCCAGACGCGGACCATTCGGGATGACGATCTCGGTACGGTTCAGCTTCTCGCGCGGGTCCTCGCTCAGCATCTGCTCGTACGCGCCGAGACGCGCCTTGCTCTTGGCCTGCCGCGCGCGGGGCGCCATCCGAACCCATTCCAGCTCCCGATCGAGCGTCTTCTGGCGGGCAGAGGCCTGCTTCTCCTCTTTGCGCAGCCGCTCCTGCTTCTGTTCGAGCCAGGAGGTGTAGTTGCCCTTGTACGGGTGTCCTTCGCCGCGGTCCAGCTCGAGAATCCATTCCGCGACGTTATCCAGGAAGTAGCGATCGTGTGTGATCGCCACGATTGTCCCGGGGAATTCAGCGAGATGGTGCTCCAGCCACGCCACCGACTCGGCATCGAGGTGGTTGGTAGGCTCGTCAAGAAGAAGCATGTCCGGCTCCTCGAGAAGCACCCGGCAGAGTGCGACGCGGCGCTTCTCTCCGCCCGACAGAAGCTCCACCCGGGCGTCCGACGGAGGGAGACGGAGCGCATCCATCGCCACTTCGATCTTCCGATCGAGGTCCCAGAGATTGCCCGCATCGATCTGGTCCTGCAGCGCTGCCTGCTCCTCGATGAGCGCGTTCATCTCGTCGTCGGAGGTGACCTCGCCGAACTTCATGTTCACCTCTTCGAATCGCCGAAGAAGGTCGCGCTGGTGCTTCACAGCTTCCTCGACATTTCCCCGGACGTCCAGCGCCGGGTCGAGGGCCGGCTCCTGCGGCAGATATCCGATCCGCGTGCCCGCGGCCGCCCAGGCCTCCCCGTTGAAGTCGGAATCGAGCCCCGCCATGATCTTGAGCAGCGAGCTCTTCCCGGACCCATTGGCCCCCACGACGCCGATTTTGGCGCCGGGATAGAAGGAGAGCCAGATATCCTTGAGGATGATCCGGTTGGGAGGCACAACCTTCGTGAGCGCCTTCATCACGTAGATGAAAGAACTTGTATCTGCAGCCATCAGTGTTACCGAGAGTTGAAGTCGTTCGCCCGCTGGTCAGCCCAGCCGATCGGCTGACGGGACCAGCGGACCATTCCTGCCGAACCGTATGGACTCAGATCCGACGGATCGGTATCCGCACCCGCGTGTTTTCCCACTCGAGCACGAGATCCGCGGCGTCCCCACCGGTGCCCTCCGCCGTGATCACGAAAGTCTCGACCGGGCTTGCCGTGGTTTCGGCGGGGACCTGTGCCCGCGCCACCTCTTCGGCCCGCACCTCCGGCGTGTAGGCCGATTCGATTCCCCACTGCGAGATCGACCGATTGACGATCACCGTCCACTCGTCACGGCCTGGGACGGTGTAGATCGAGTACGATCCCGGCTCGACCTGGATGCCCGCGATCTCAGCGGCGACGGGGAGATGAAGGGTCGTCGCCTCGTTTGCGCCGGTGCGCCAGATCGTGTCGTAGGGAACGAGCCCGCCGAAGATCTCGCGGCCGTTCATCGAAGGGCGGCCATAACAGAGCTTCGCCTGGCTGTCACCGAGGTCGATCAGCGTGGAGTCGTATGCGCTCGGGCGCCCCTCAACCGGCATCCGGTCGACAGGCTCGCATGCCAGATTCGAAGTCCCGACCGCCGCCGGCGTGGCGGCCGCCATATCTCCCGCGCTCGTGGCGTCCGGTTCGGTATCGCCGCCACTGGCGCACGCCGCGACAACAGCCGTGAGAAGGATCCCTGCCGTCAGTCTCATCATGGTATTCGCTCCGGGTGAAATGGTGCCGGCAATGTACTCAGGAGTGTCGGTCGGGACAAAGCCGCCTGCCCTCCCCCCGTCTTCCCTCCCCCGTCTTCCCGGCGAAAGCCGGGATCCAGCTCTCCCCGCGGAATACGAGACTCGGCTGCACGGACTTCGTGCAGACGCACGGCAGCGCTAGCCTCGCATCCCGGCGGGGTCCTGCCCACCTTCGTCATTGGGCCGTATCCACCGGCTCCCTCCCATGATGGAATCGGCGTCGCCGGGGCCTCAGCTGCCCGGGGTCCCGCTCGCCGCCTCTCCTGCAGAGTCAATACCGGAGGCCGGATGCTCCGGAATCGTCCGGCCAGCCGAGGGGCGCCCCTGTCGCGCACGCGCAAAGAGCTCCCGCCGGACGGCCTGGAGCTGGTTCGGCGCACGAGACTCATAGGTGCGATTCGTGAGAAGAACCGTCCAGACGCCGGTCGCCGGATCGATCCAGATCGATGTGCCCGTCCAGCCGGTATGCCCGATACCGATGGTCGTTTCGCAGGGGGTACTCGCCGGCACCTCGCCATCGCACATCGTCTCCCAACCGAGCCGGTACCGCCCTCCGACAGGCTGCGGCCCGATGAACTCCGCTGTCGTGGCTGGGGACAGGATGCGCACACCCTCGAGCTCTCCCCCATTCGCGATCATCGCAGCAAATCGTCCGACATCCCGCCCCGTCGCAAAAAGTCCGGCGCTGCCGCTGATCCCGTCGAGGCGCTGGGCGAGCGGATCGAAGGGTCTCCCCCTATAGAGCGACTGGTCCCTCAGCCGGCCGGTCGGCGCGCACTCCTCGCAGTCGAGACCGGGGAGGAATCCGGTCGCGGTCATCCCGAGCGGCTCGTAAAGACGCTTCCGCAGGAAGTCGGGGAGCGGCTCACCCGCAACGCGCTCCGCCACCTCCCAGGCTATGATGAAACCGACATCCGAGTAGACAACGCGCGACCCGGCCGGCGGAAGGATCGGGAAGCGGGTGGCGCGCTCGATCTTCTCCGCCCGGGTGCTGCCCGCGCGGAGTTCGGCGCCCTCGGGCAGGCCGGAGGTGTGGGTGAGAAGATGACGGATGGTGACCGCCGCCTTCGGTCCTTCGGCGAAGGCGGGCAGATATCGGGCGACGGGGTCATCGAGGGCAAGGCGGCCATCGTCCACCAGCAGCATGACCGCAGCGGCGGTGGCGAGCACCTTCGTCAGCGATGCAAGGTCGTAGATGGTCGTAGAGGCGTCGACGTCGGCGGCGTTGGGACCCCAGCCGATGCGGCCGAGCTCCGTGAGATGCATCTCGTCGTCCCGCACCCCGAAGGCAATCGCCGCCCCGGGGAAGGCGCCGGCATCGAGCTGTTCGCGGACGGGCTCGAGCAGCCAGTCGACGGAGGTGGAGTCGAACCAGGTCTGCTCGGCGGGCGGTGGCGCAGGATCGTCGATCGGTGAATCCGCCGATCCGCAGCCGATCAGGAGCGCGAAAAGCGCCGCTGCACTCCAGGCGATGCGCCGACGTCGACCCCGACCGATGAGGAGAATGCCCCGCATCGCCTTCCTTCCATTCCCGATCACTTCTCGGCCAGTTCACAACCAGTATCCGGATGCACAGCTACTGTCGATGGAACCATGAGGATGCGAAGGCGCTGGCAGCGCCACCGCGCGTCCAATCGTGCAGGAGAGGGGGGGTCGAGTGAGATCGGGCATACGAGGTCCCGTCTCGACAGCGTCGCAGCGGCCCGAGAGGCTCCCAGGCCTCCCAGGCTGCGACATTGCCCGCCGGCCGCCGCCCGACGAGCTCCGCCACCCCGTGAAAGAAACTCCGGAGTCCGACACATCGACCTCGCCGCCGGTAGTCCCCGGGGCGGATCTGCAGCGAGGTCGGTCGATCAGATCGCGCCGGGCCCCGGGAGAGGGTCGCCGTGCGGCGGCGTACTGGATCCCGGTGGATTGTGCGGACCCGCTGCGCCACCATCCGGGCCGGGCGAACCCTGCCCTGTCGCGCCCCTCCCTGTACCGGGCTCCGGCGTCGGCTCCGCTTCCCGCTCCGGCTCCGACCCTGTTGCCGACCCCTGCGCCGCGGATCCCCCCTCGGCGCCCTTCGCGCGCGACTCCAGATCCTGGCGGACCTCCTCCAGCTTCGCTTGCATCCGGCGGAGGATGCCATCCATCCGCGGCTGAACATCGGCAAGGAAGGCGTCCACCCGCGGTTGGGCCTGCTTCATCTTCGCGTCGACTCGCGGCTTCAGGTCCGCGAGCGCCGAGTCGACGGTTGAATCGAGCTCGTCGAGGGCGCGCTTCACCTTCGGCCGAAGGTCATCGACCGCGCGTTCGAGCTTCGCCTGCAGCTCTTCGAAGGCATCCCGCCGCTCCGTGTTCTTTTCAGCGTCGTTTTCCATCGCCGACCTCCCGGTATAGATGACTGCGGATATCCCCTCTGTACGCGCCCGCACCCTCCGGGGTTTCGGCCCTCCTGATCAGGCGCCGGCGGGGGCAGCTTTCGGCTTATGCATGAACTCATCCATCCCGATGCTGAGCAGGAGCGTGCCCGCTACGAGAACCCCCGCGGTGACGAAGGGAACGCCGACACCGAGATGGTCGTACGCCCATCCGGCCCAGAGGGGCCCGAGGACGCGGGCGACGCCCCCGAAGGTCTGCTGGACACCCATGTACAGCCCCGTCTCATGTCGTTCCACGACCCGCGACAGGAGCGATGTGATGCAGGGGAAGGTGAATGCCGTGCCGAGCGGGACGAGCGCGACGGTCAGGGCGAGCACCAGGTAGTTGTGGCTGAGCGGGATGGTCGCCAGGCCGAGCGCGAGCGTCACCGTTCCCATGCGGGACAATTTCGCCTCACCAAACCGGTCGACGACTGGCCCCAGGATCCCCGCCCGGGTCAGCACCGAAATCGCGCCGATGTACATGAAGACGTAACCGATCGTCTCCTCCGTCACCGCGAAGCGATAGGCGAGGAAGAGCGCCAGAACCGCGTTCATCCCCTGGAAGGCGCCCATCGCCACCGCATAGATCCAGATCAGCCGCGAAGCCGGTTCGCGCGATTGGGTGACGACCGCCAGGATCGCCTCGCGGGACCCGCGCTTGCGCCGGCCGGCCGGGTGTGGCGTCGCGAAGTCACGCGATTCCTTGAGGAAGCGCCAGGCGAAGAGGATGTTGACCATGCAGAGCGCCGCCGCGAAGAGGCCGGGCGCCTCGCGGCCGAGCGCGTAGGTGAGCGAGCCAAGAACCGGCCCGATCGCGACGCCGAGATTCGTGGCCGCCGAGATCCAGCCCAGGCTGCGGGCGCGGTTCTCGGGCTCCGTGGAGTCGGCGACGTACGCCTGGATGACCCCGACCGTCCCTCCGCCCGCACCCTGCACGAGCCGGGACGCGAGCAGCACCCAGATCGAGGTGGAGTACGCGAAGATGACGTACGCGACGGCGGAGAAGAGAAGCCCCGCGAGAAGAGCCGGCCGACGACCGTACCGATCCGATACCCGCCCCCAGAGAGGCGCGCTGATCAGCTGTGCAAGGGAGTAGGAAGAGACGAGCACCCCGACGACCAGGCCACCCGCGCCTAGATTCGACGCGTAGAACGGGAGCAGCGGGATGACCATCAGGACACCCACCATATCCACGAACGCCGTTATCATCAGAATGACGAGCTTACCCAGGGGACACTCCGGGATGACGGCGCCAAGAAGGTGAGGGGGCGGCGGAAATCTAACGGGGTCGTCTTCCGTGGCTACCCCCGCCCGTCTGAAGACGCCGCCGAGGGCCCGGATGAACGCTTGTATTGCCCGGAAGGTCGCCCCAGATTGACCGGGCCGCGAGGCGGTCCTCCCTCCGCATTCTTCTTCACATGAGTCATTTTCCCGGATCGGGAAAGCGCTCATCCGCATGTCAGAGTTCAGCGCCCAGATGCCAAGCGATCCCACCCCGCCCCATCAATCGACTGACGCGCCACCGCCCGGCCGGTCAGAAGACGCGCGCGGCCCCTCGGGCGACGGGTCGAAGCAAGCCCCCGGCGATACCGGCGAGATCGCGCTCGTCATGACGGGGGGGGGAGCCCGAGGATCGTACCAGGTCGGATTGCTCCGGTATCTCGCGCGGACCTATCCCGACCTCCGGTTCAAGATCATCTCAGGGGTCTCCGCAGGTGCGATGAACGCGGTGCATCTCGCGCAGCATCATGGAACCTTCAGACAAGCTGTGGAGGAGCTGACGGCGCTCTGGGAAGAGCTGATGCCGGAAAGCGTGTTCCGTGTCGATTCCCCCTCCCTCCTCTGGTCTGTTTTCCGCTCCTGGACGCAGTTCGCAGGCGGAGGAAGGGGGGAGCCGAGGCTCCGCGGGATGGTCGATACCGAACCGCTGCGCGACTTTCTCACTGAAGCGCTCGCCCCCGTCCATGGAGAGCTCTCCGGGATCCAGTACAATCTGAACCGGGGCGTCCTCAGCGCACTCGCCATCAGCACCACGAGCTACACGACGGGGCAGTCGGTGACCTGGGTGCAGGGCCGGGACATCGCGCCATGGGAGCGGCCGAACCGCCGCTCTGCAAAGGCGAAGATCGGCATCCCGCACATCATGGCGTCGGCCGCGCTCCCCATCTTCTTCCCCGCCGTACAGATCGACGACGCCTGGTACGGGGATGGCGGAATTCGCCTGAGCGCCCCGCTGTCGCCGGCGCTGCACCTCGGCGCGCACAAGATCCTGGCGGTATCGAGCCGCTACATCCCCACCCAGGCGGAAGCCGGGACGGTTGAAGTGGTGGGCTATCCGCCCCCGGCCCAGGTGCTCGGGGTGCTCTTCAACTCGGTCTTCCTGGACGTCATCGATCAGGACGCGCTCCGCCTGGAGCGCATGAACCGCATTCTGGAGCGCGTCCCCGAGGAGCAGCGGGACGGCATGCGGGTGGTCGACCTGATGATCCATCGACCGTCGCGCGATCTGGGGCGGCTCGCCCGCTACTACGAGCCGAAGCTTCCCGGGACCTTCCGATTCCTCACGCGCGGGTGGGGCACGCGTCAGACGGCGAGCCCCGACATCCTGAGCATGGTGATGTTCCAGCCGGACTTCATCCGGCGGCTGATAGAGCTGGGTGAGTTCGACGCGGAGGTCAGGGCCGCGGAAATCGATGCGTTCATCCGGGGCTGAGTCCGCTATCGGCTATCGGCTATCGGCTATCGGCTATCGGCTATCGGCTATCCGCTATCCGCTATCGGCTTGACCGGTTGGCTGATTGCTGATCGCCGAGCCGCCCGCGCGTCGGAGTCCGTAAGTCCGTAGCCGATCGTTGTTCGCTCACCCGCTCCACGGCTTGTTCTGAATCAGCGCTTCGGCCAGCTCTGAATACACCCGCCTGGTCTCGGCCACGAACTTCTGCTGGTCGCCCTCGAAGGGGCTCAGCTTCGCTCGGATCCGCTCGGACAGCGAGCCGGACTCGATCATGCGGGCAACGAGCGGCAGGTACACGGCTTCATCCCGCCTGACGGTTCGTTCGGCGAGCCCGAGCAGCTGCCGAAGGCACGCCTTCGCGGACATCCTGCCCTCATCGCCCCTCGCCATTCCATCGCCGAGATGCGGAGCCCGCACCCTCGCCTGGCTGCCGCTCCGGATGGTTGCCCTGAAATCCTCCAGAAGAATATCGTGTGGCGGCAGCTCCATCCGTCCCGAGAGAATCCGTGTCGTGAAGTACCTCAGCACGGCGCGCGTAAAGACGGCGACGGCGATGTCGAGCTTGACGCACTCCTGGGTGTCGATCACCCGTATCTCGAGTGCATTGCGGGACATCTTCATCACCGCGCCCCTCGCGTTTAAGAAGTCGTGTTTCAGCGGGGAGGTGCCTTCAAATGCATCGAGCGCCCGGTACATCGGCTGGAGGACGCGCTGCCGGTAATCGGCCGGACTGGTCACATACTCGGGAAGAATGTCTCCCTGCGATTCGGGGATCTTCGCCTGATGCCTGAAGATCCACTCCATCCGGCTGTCCGCCGACGGTTGAAGGACTCCGTCGTGCATCGGGGAGCTGGCGGCGAGC
Organism: uncultured Gemmatimonas sp.; assembly: GCA_964424945.1. GTDB lineage: Bacteria > Gemmatimonadota > Gemmatimonadetes > Longimicrobiales > Longimicrobiaceae > WHSP01. The sequence continues at coordinate 9,490 of CAYRLB010000040.1, read as the reverse complement.
GCCGGGAGATAGGGGATGACGAGGGCGCTCGCGTTGTGCATCGCGACCGCCTCGGCGCCGCGCCCCAGCGGCAGATTGAGATGCGCGGAGTGAACATTCACCCATCCGTGCGTCTGCACATCGAACAGGGTGCGATACGCTTCATAGATGCGCCGGTTCGATCGCGTCCAGAGCCGTCCCTGCCGAGGGTTCATCCAGGGGTGCATCCCGGTCGGGAGCAGTCGACAGTCGAACTCCCGGTGGAGAACGTTGGCGAACCGCCGCACCCCGTCCACGAGCGCTTCCTCCGCGGCGGCGAGACTTCGCGTCGGCAAGGGCGTCTTCACTTCGAAGACGTGATCCGCGATCTCGTTCGAAAAAGCGACGCGCCCCAGCTCGACATCGGAGGTGTGGCGCCCCGCGATGACCCGGAAGGCATCTTCCACACGCGACGCGATGTTCAGATCGGCATCGACGACGGCATACTCGAGCTCCATCCCCGCGACCGAGAAGGGCCGGTAGTGGCGACGCTGCCGCGGCCTTCTCACGACCCGATCCTCCCGGCGGAAGGGTGGGTGCTCCTCGATCTTCCGAACGAAGTACGTCAGGATGTCCCGGTAGACGACATCGCCGTCCGCGCCGTCCTCCTGACCACGATCGATGTTGGGATTGTCGTTCACCTCGATGACGACAGGCCCGGCGGGCGTTTCCTTGATATCCACACCATAGAGGCCCTTCCCGATCAGAGCGGCGGCCCTCCGCGCGAGGTCGAGAACGTCCCGCGGAGCGCGCTCCCTCGGTATCGCCTCTACGTCGCCATAGCTCACCACCTGCCCATCCTTCGAGCGAATCTGCCAGTGCCCTTCGGCCATGAAGTAGCGCGCCGTGAACAGGATCTGGCCGTCGAGCAGGGTGATGCGCCAATCGAAATCGGTTCTGAGGAACTCCTGAGCGATGAGGAGCGGAGAGCGACGGAAGAGGGTGGAGGTCAGCTCCCCATACTCGGCGGCGCTGGTGACCTTGTGCACCGCGGCGGAGAAGGAGCCGTCCGGCAGCTTGACGACGAGCGGGCTGCCGAGCATCGAAACTTCTTCCCACGACGTCCGCGGCGAGACTATCAGCGTCCGCGGCGTGGGGATCCCCTCGCGCCGGAGAAGCTCGTCGAGGAAGACCTTATTGCTGCATCGGATGATCGACTGCGGATCGTCGAGGACGGGCATGTCGAGCATCTCGGCCCGTAGCGCGAACTGGAACGAGGGCTCCCGCACACCGGTGAGAACACGGATGAAGAGTGCGTCGTACTCGGACAGCCGGTCGATCTCGTCGAGGCCCAGCCGATGAACGTAGACATTCATCGACGCCGCGATCCGCTCGAGCTGGTCGATCGCTTCAGGATCGGAAGGGCTGAAGGTATCGGCCTCGTCATACAGGACGGCGATCGACGCTCGTTTCGTCTCCGCCGGGGGCGCGCCAGCCTTGATCGCCGGCCTTCCACTCCGCGCCAACCGATCTACGAGCGCAGCGTATTCGGTGGGGTTCAGCCGCTTCAGCGGGACCGTCTCGGCGCGAGCGACCCACCATTCATCACCCTTCCGCAACAGATGCAGTCTCAGGATGGGGATCGGCCAGGCGCGGTACGCTGCGCGGCTATGCTTCTCGAATCTCGCGTCGTCGCAGTCGCCGAAGAGCACGAGACATTGCGCCAGCTCCCCCGGTTGATAATCGGCGGGGCGCCAGCTCTTCAGATCATAGACGTCCAGCGTGGGAATGCCCGCCTCCCGCAGAACCCGATAGAGACCGAAGGGTTCGGACATCTCTTCGAGAGTTTCAACCGCCGGGAGCACATGATGTCCCCGCGCATCGGCTACGAGCGAGACGTAGTATCCCTTGCTCCTGTACCGGTAGGAGCGGCACAGATTGATGACGGTAGTTCCCGACGGGTGCGTATCGCGCGAGGACAGGTAGTGATCCGCGGCAACGGTACGGTCGGCCAGCTCCGGTAGGTCACCCGGGTCGGACAGAACGATCAGGACCGGGGCGCTCTTCGCTTCCCTTCCGCTACGGGTTGCCATACCTCCAGAAGAACGGCGTCATAGGTCAGGTCGCCGAGAAGGATCGAGTTGATGAGGCGTTGCGCATCGACGACGAGCCGGCCGTCCGGCGTCTGCGGAACGTGCGACGAAGGGTCGCGAACGATGAAGCGCCTTCCCCAATTTTCGTACCCGTTGATGACGATGAAGTGACCGGTCGGTTCGCCGGCGATGTCATCGTCGAAGACCTCGCCCGTTACCGGGTCGTGGACCTCCCGCATGAAGGAGTACAGATGCGTGGCGGAGAGTCCCGCGAGAACCGGATGATCACGATCCAGCAGCCGCTTCAGCAGGGCGGGGGTCAGCTCCTCGAAGCCGATCGAGCCGCCCAGATCGAGGAACTCGAGGTATGCCTTGGCCGATCGACGCGCCTTCGCGCTGCTGAGATGGGGAATCCGCAGCCGGATCTTGTCGTGCAGCTCCTTCGGGCTGAGATGGCGCCAGGTCGGGTCGAAGATGCGGAGGTCGTAGCTGAAGATGCGGGCTGCGAGACCGCGTTTGAGGGCAGCGAGCCCCAGGAAGACGGCGAGCGTGCCGCCATCCTCGTTCCGGTCGATCTCATTCAGTACCTGGTCGAGGGAAGCCTCCAGCCCGAAATAGCTGTAGACTTTCGCGAGGCAGGTGGGGCCGCAGGAGAACTCGTCCGGCTGCGTGAAAAGCTCGATCTTCAGCTCATGCGCGCGGCGGGACCGCTGTAGCTTCCGATCTTCCTGGACGAGTCGTGACTGCATCGATATGCTCAGCCGTTCGGAGCCGCACCGCTCGTCGGTCGGCTCCTTCCATCGGGGCGAAGATGCTGAAGACGCAGGGGTGCGCGGTCGCGAGGAGTGTGCCATGCGGGACCCTCTTCCCATCCCTTTCAGACGCCCTCTGACGATGCGTTCTCGCAAGGTGCCCCGTTCCCTCGCGGACGCCCGGGATCAGAAGAACCGGTGCACTTCCATCCGGTTGGCGTTGAGCCGCTCCCCCTCGAGTCTGACTCTGTTACCACGACGCAGGCGCTGGAAGCGGTCGGTGAGGCCGCGATTCGCCTGATAGGGCAGCGTTACGGTCACGCGTGAGCCGTACCGGTCGTCGACTTCGAACCATCCCTGACGCTGGTCGATCTGGCGGATGGTGCCGTCAAGCTGTTCGATGCGGCGATTGCCTCGGGAGTTCCCCGGCGAATTTCCTCGTCCCTGTCGTGCATCCTCCCGGATCCGGATCGTCGTGGCGTATCGCCGGTCCCGATCCCGCGACTGGCCGAGCTGAACCTGGACGTAGTCGCCGACGCCGAGGTCGCGCACGTTGTACCGCCGCTGCTGGTAGATGACCTGGGTCCGATTGTCGTAGCGGATGCGCTCGCTGCCGCTCCACCCCGTCGTCAACTGGATCTCCTGGCGGCGGGTATCGATCGAGCGAACTTCGCCGCTGACGCTGGAGCCGTTGACCCCGCCGGCGAGGACGTCCGCCAGAGTGCCCATCGTCATCGCGGTGCACCCCGTCATCGAAAACGCGAATGTCGCGATGGCTGCGGAATGGCTGAAGATAGTACGCATGGTATTACAGAATTCTGACCTTTTCGATCGCCGGGCGGCGAACCATTGCTCCATGTAGAAGGCAATGCCGATGCCGACGAACGATGGGTCAGAAGACCAGTGATTGTGCCGCTTTTCAGCTGGAGGTCTACCACCTACGTCATCCTCTTCGTGCTGAAACCGTCCACTCCACAGGACACCCTCCCCGAAGACTTTTTCGCGATTTTTCTAATTTGTCGACAAAAAAGGAGGCCACATGACGTGGCCTCCCTGCATCCTCCCGACTGGGGAACTTGCTTCCCCCGTCTGCCCTTCTCGTTCAGGGGATCTTGAGCTTCTGACCGGCGAGGATGCGATCCGATGAGAGCGAGTTCGCACGTTTGAGCGCATCCACGGAAACGTTGTTCCTCCGGGCGATCGTCCAGAGAGAATCACCACTTCGGACCGTGTACGTCGCCGCCGAGCGCGCGTTGCTCACGAGCGAAAGCGACGGAAGGCTCTCCCGAGCGGGCGCTGCGGCTACCTGCACCCCGGTGCGGTTCTGAACGTACTGCGCGTACTGGCGCGGGAAGACGGCCACATGGAAGTGGGGAGGGTTCCGCTCTTCGACGGCGTCGAGAACACCCGCGGCTTCGAGTGCTTCGAGCGTATTGCGAAGCCAGCTCAGGCAGCGGCTGTTCGATGGCTTGCGCAGATCGACAGCCATTCCCGTCGGGTGGACCGACTTGTCACTGCTGTTGATGAGACGCATCGACGTCGGCCGTGTCGCACTCGTCACCACCATCTGCTCGCCGCACGCGGCCCGGTACTGTGACGCCAGGCGCACGACGAAGGTGTGCGTCGCCGGCACCACATACGGGTAGCTCACATCGACCAGGCGGAAGTTTGCGTCCGGTTCAAGTGCGACGAGGGTACCGCTGGCTACGGCTTCCCGGATCGCGCTCGCCGAGGGATAGAACCGTAGGGAGTGGGCGAGGGCTTGCGAGTGAATGCGTTCCACACTCGCGGCCGAACCACGCAGCGACTGGGCAGCTGCGACGGTCGTGACGACTGCGCTGAGCGCGAACAATCCGGTGGCGAGAACAAGCGTTTTTCTCATGAAGTCATTCCGAACTCTGTAGCCGATGAGTTCCGCGAACGGCTCCCCATTCCGGGCAGACCAGCGGGACTGCTGAGGACGTTAAGGCTGGCGGCAGGCTCATGCAACCCCTTTGAATTTCTGCAGCTATCGCCTGTCATCTTGAATCATTGGAGGTGGATGCCTCCAAGTCCGCATCGAAGGCTGTATCTGGGTATCGGCGATCCTGGCCGATTCCTTGACTCCTTCGCGCGGGGTGGGACGGATATGAAAGATCCGGGCCGGCGGCGGCTCCTGTGACCGGAGCGGTAAGTCGAATGCGCTATGAACTATCCTTCTGAAGAGGGCATTCGTCCGTCCATCTGCATGTCTTATCGAAAGTTAGACGATGGAATGCCGTCGACCGGCCGACGTGCCAGATGCACGCTGTTTCAGACGCAGGTCGGAAGATCCTGAGGGAGGAAGTGGCCGGGAAAGAGGACATGGCCTGTTCAGATCCCGGGAACCGACCCTTCGAGGCGGCCGTGGATGCGGGGCCGTGCGGACTTCGAGTCCGATTCGGGCACCGCACTCACCCGACGCACACCCGCGGCTGGAAGCCTCCGAGGTGAAGGCTCCCCAAGCCACGGACGATGCTCGCGCCGGGGCGGGATCGGCGCGGAGCAGGGGTATTGCTGCGGCCGTCAGCTCCCGTAGAGCCGCTGGTAGATCGCGCGATTCCGCGAAACGAGCATCACGTAGTTGCGCGTTTCACTGAAGGGGATTGCCGCGCGGAAGGCGTCCGTATCGCGACCGTAGTTCAGCGTCCGACGCCAGGTGTTCGCACGGCCGGGGCCCGCGTTGTACCCCGAAAGGGCGAGATCCGCTGCCCCATCGAACCGGGTCATGAGGTCACCGAGGTACTTCGCTGCCATTCGCACGTTGACCTCGGGCACGACAAGCATCGACTCATCGTAACCCCGGATGCGAAGGGCAGTTGCCAGCTCGCGCCCGGTGGCGGGCATGATCTGGCCGAGCCCCTTTGCGCCCACCCAGGATGTCGCATCGTAGCGGAAGCTCGACTCCTGCCGGATCAGCGCAGCCAGCAGAATCGGATCGAGACCGCGGCGACGCGCCTCTGCCTCGATGAGCTCCCGGTAGGGGAAGGGGAAGACGACCCGCAGAAGCCGCTCATCCCACTCACCCTGACGGAGAGAGAGCAGCGAGCGCCCCAGGTTGATCGCCTTCACCGCTTCCTTCCGATCGCGCAGGCCCTCCGCAAGCGTGATCAGGACGAGCGGCTTGTCGGCGTACTTCCGGAGCGCCGAATCGAACTCGGCCTGACGCTCCGCTTCGCGTCCGATCGATGCGAGAAGGTCCATCCGGGCGAGGACCGCCTTGGCTTCGCCTGGCTCGGACGCCAGACCGATCCAGGGGCGGGGCTCCGCGAAAATGTGCTCGATGGGAACCTCGTCGAGCCACTCGGCCGCGCGCACACCATAGTATGCGGTGGGTTCGGCGTGCATCGCGGCGGTGAACATCTCCTTCGCCTTCGACTCGCGCCCCGCCTCCATGTGCAGCTTCCCGACCTGGTAGGCGACACGCGCCGTCTCCTCACCCCGCGGATAGCGTGCGATGTATTGCTCCCACGCGCGGATGGCGCCGGCGGTATCCTTGAGCCTGAGGCTGCGGTCGCCGACGCGGTTCAGCGCCTCCCGCGCGTCGGGGGACGCGAGGATTTCCGCCGCCCTTCGGTAATAGGCGAGCCCCGCCTGGGTCGTGGAAGCCTCGTCGCCCAGGAGGAAGAGGGCGGTCCCTGCGGCGGCGCTGCTCGGGTAGCTCTCCGCGATCTGGCGGAGTTCGGCGAGTGCGTTCGCCTTCTGCGTGGCCACCTGACGCGCATTGCCGCCACTGCGGAAGAGCGAGCGCGCAGCATAGAGTTCGGCATCCGCCTTCGCGTCGGGATCGTCGAGCATACTCGCGGCTCGCTGGAACGCGGTGCGCGCCGACCCGAAATCCCTCTCCTCATAGAGAAGCCTCGCCATGCGGAGCCGCTGCTCGCTGCTCTCCGGAAGCCCGGCGGCGAAAGCGGCGCGGATCGACCTCGCAGCGAGGCCCGGCGCGCCAGCGCCCTCATACCCGTACGACTCGGCAAGCTCGTGCTCAGCGCCCAGGTCGTTCTTCTCGTCCAGCCGGCGGGCCGCGCCGAGACGCACATCTGACGTCGCCGACGAAAGTTGCGCGATGCTGGCGAGCAACGCCCGACCCTCCGCCTCCCGCCCGATCCTCATCAGGAAGTCGGCCCGATCGAGGTGCAGATATGCCGCCTCTGCCCGCGCCCCGCTCGCGTTCAGCACACGAGCCTCCCAGTCGAGTCGCTCGATCGCCCGCCGTGAGTCCGCATTATCGACCCACGCCCGAGCCTCCATCTGGACGCGACGCTGCCGGACGGGCGCAGACCCGCCGGTGATACCCGTCGCCACCGAGGTGGCCGACGGGTCCCCGCTCCTCACGAGCTGCTCGACCTGAAGCACCCTCAGCCAGTCGCCAAGCTCCGGCATCATTACCGACGCCTGCTGGAACGCCTCCGCGGCGCCGGCATGGTCCTCCTGCGCCTCGAGGAGAGAACCGAGGCGCGCGTAGGCGGTGCCCTTCTGCTGCGCCTCGGGAAGGCTGACATAGCGACGATAGCTTGCCGTCGCATCGCGGGGGTTGCCCGTCTCCTCCTGCGCACGTGCCAGAAGGAGCAGGCCGGCGGCGTTCTCGGCCGATTCGAGCCAGTCCCTGCCCTCCAGGATGTTCTTTGCCTCCTCCCAACCGCCCCACGCCGACGCGGCCCGGGCCGCCACCAGAAGGGTGGAAGCCCCCGCAACGCCCCCCTCATCGAGGTGCGCTACAAGCGTCTCCCAGGCGGCATAGGGAAGATCCTGATCGATGAGCCGCTGCGCCTCGAAGGTGGCGAGCACCGCATCGGTACGCGGGAGCGCCCGGATCGGGGCGAGCGAGGTAAGCTCCTGGATCTCGGAAAGGATAGGCGAACGCCAGCTCCACTGGGCCGAACGCAACGGCCCCGCAACAATCCCCGCGGCAAGCAGCGCGGCGGGAACGCCTACAGCGAGGGTCGACAGCATCCTTCCCGGCTTTCGGAGCATGGCGGATCTCCTGAGTAGGGGCGAAGCAGGTGCACCGACGGGGTACCGCCGTTGCACAGATGTACTTACAGAGTGTGGGCCGGAGTGTTCCGGAGATGTGCGCCGGGCTGAGGAGAAGGCGGACCGCGACCGGAACGGTGCCCGCGTGCTGCGGGCGAACTGGTGCCGACGCCTCGAAAACGCCGACGGATACGACCTGTAAGATAACGCAGAACTGCCTTCAGGCCAAGGGGTTGGGGGATGTTCGTCGATTGCACGGCGGGTCGCGTCGGCCCGAACCTTCCGTGCGCGGATGAGGCGATGACAACGTCGCTGTTGATGCCGGGATATCCGGACGGTATCTTGCTGTTTGTGGGCGGGGCGGCGGTGGTGTGAAAGCCGCCGGTCCGTTTGGATGGTGGTGAGGTATGGCGATGGAGTGATCCCGCGTAGCTCAGTTGGTTAGAGCATCTGACTGTTAATCAGAGGGTCGTAGGTTCGAGTCCTACCGCGGGAGTTGAGGTAAGTTGAAGCCCGAGCGTCACCTAGTCGCTCGGGCTTCGTACTGTCCTGACCCAGATGTCCGCGCAAGTGGGCAGAAGGTTGGCGGATGAATTCAGGCGTAAACTGGCGATGAAGCCGTAGCACTCGCGGGAATCATCGGTGAGGAACGAAGGCGCTTCGCTGCCCGTCCGATCAGACGAGTACCGCGTTTGTTTGCGGCTCGTTTGGACCGAGCGGGGGGTTGTGCGCTGAAGCCCATCGCCACGACTTGTAGCCATACATTTCCGGATCAGGAGGGTACATGCAGCGACGCAGCCTCGGCAGCACGGGATTGGAGATCTCGACGATCGGGTTGGGCACGTGGGCGATCGGCGGGTTCCAGTGGGGCGGCCAGGACGACCAGCGGAGCATCGAGGCGATACACGCGGCGATCGATCATGGCGTCAACTGGGTGGACACGGCACCAATTTACGGGTCGGGCCATTCGGAGCGAGTAGTCGGACGGGCCATCAGAGAGCTGCCCTCCGACATGCGGCCGCTCGTCTTCACCAAGTTCGGGCTGGGCGACGACAGCGACAGGGTGGAGCGCTCGGCGAGCGCGGCTGAAGTAACGGCCGAGTGCGAGGCGAGTCTGCAGCGTCTGGGCGTCGAGCGGATCGACCTCTATCAGCTGCACTGGCCGGGGCCGCAGCCGATCCCGGAGACGGCGGGCGCATGTGCCGCATTGCTCGAAGCGGGAAAGATCCGCGCGATCGGCGTGTCGAACTTCAGTGTGGCGCAGCTCGAGGAATGGCTGGCGACCGGCGTGCCGCTCCATTGCGTTCAGCCGCCGTACAGCATTCTCAGGCCGGCCGCGAAACATGACGTCCTACCCTGGTGCGCGGAGCATAACGTCGGCGCGATCTCCTACTCGCCTCTCTTCCGCGGCCTGCTCTTCGGCACCTGGTCGGCCGACAAGACCTTCCCACCCGACGATGCGCGGAGCACGCACAAGGATTACTCGGGCGCCCGTTTTCAGCGACACCTCCAGGCGATCGAAGACATCCGCGCCGTCGCCATCCGCAGCGGCCTGAGCGTTCCCCAGCTCGCCGTCGGCGTACTCCTTCGGACGCCGGGGCTGACCGGAGTGATTGCCGGGGCGCGGAATGCCGCGCAGGGCGGGCTGGTGGCAAGCCTGGGCGTGCCGGTGACGGACGAGCAGGCGGACGCCGT
>CAYRLB010000039.1:0-23366 GCA_964424945.1 uncultured Gemmatimonas sp. | reverse complement strand
GGAGCGGCGGGCGCGGCACTCACCGGCTTCCCCGCCAGGACGCTCTCCATCGCAGCGAACTCTGCTTCAATGGTCTCGTTGGGCTGATACGTCGCCCGGGAGACGATCCACGCGACGAGCAGGTTCAGCGCGAACCCTGGGACGATCTCGTACATCACTGCGGAGAGAGCGTCTACATTGCCCCAAATGAACACTGTCACCGCGCCAGCGATCATTCCGGCAAGCGCCCCGGTGGCAGTCAACTTTCTCCAATATAAGGAGAGCAGGACGATCGGACCGAAGGCGGCGCCGAAGCCGGCCCAGGCAAAGGCAACCAGAGCTAGTATCGACGCATCTTGATTGGTGGCCAACAAAGCCGCGACGACTGCAACTGCGAGGACGGCCAGTCGCCCCAGGGCAACTTCCTTCTCCGGAGTGGATCGGCGCCCGGCGATGTTATACAGATCCTCTACGAGAGCCGATGAGCAGACAACCAACTGCGACGACATCGTGGACATGATCGACGCGAGCACCGCCGCCAACACCAAGCCGGCCACAAAGGGGTGGAAGAAGATCTGGCTCAGCAGGAGAAATACAGTTTCAGGATCCTGCAATTCGACCGAGGTATTGTTGGCGAAATAGAGGATACCGATCAGCGCGGTCGAAATGGCGCCCAGTGCACTGACGATCATCCAGCTGATGCCGATCCGCCGCGCGGTTTTGGCTTCCGAGGCAGAGCGGAGCGCCATGAAGCGGACGATGATGTGGGGTTGGCCGAAGTACCCGAAACCCCACGCCGCAGTCGAGAAGATCGCGACCAGAGCCATGAAGGTGCCCTGGTTGCTAAAGGAAGAGAAGAGATTCAGCGCGTCCGGATTCACCGCAGTGATCCCGACACCCAGCTCATCGAGACTACCAACCTGAATGGCGGTGACGATCGGGACTGCGACCAGCGCCCCGAGCATCAGCACTCCCTGGACTACGTCCGTGAGCGTGGCTCCGAGAAAGCCGCCGAAGAGCGAGTAGATAAGGGTGACGGCCGACACCATCAACATCCCCGCAAGGTAGGGCCAACCGAAGGAAGATTGGAAGAATTTGCCCGCGGCTACCATGCCCGACGAAACGTAGAAGGTAAAGAACGCCAGGATCACCACCGCGGCGGCAATCCTCAAGAGATGGCTCCGATCCTTCAAGCGCTTCTCGAAGAAGCTCGGAATGGTGATGGCATTCTGTGCGACTTCGGTATAAACACGCAGGCGCGGAGCGACAAACTTCCAGTTGAGCCATGCACCAATGGTGAGCCCGATGGCTATCCACGCTTCAATGAGCCCGGAAGCATAAATGGCCCCAGGGAAGCCCATCAACAGCCAGCCGGACATGTCGGATGCACCCGCGGAGAGTGCTGCGACGCCCGGCTTCAGCCCTCGGTCGGCGAGCATGTAGTCCTCGATATTCGAGGTCCGCCGATAGGCAAAGTAGCCGATCGCCAGCATCACCCAGAGGTACAGCGCGATGGCCGTGAGTTGGAAGGTCTGATCAGACATGTCGGTTCTGGTGAGTGGGACGAGCTGGAGGTGGGTTAGAGACGGCACTCCGGGCGGTGCCGGTGGAGCTAAGCCGGCCGGCGTCGGGCGGTTCTGTGCTCCTGCAGAAACTCCAGGAGGGCCCGGCCTGCGAGAAGGATGTGCGCCTGCAGCAAGGCGCCGGCATACTGCACATCTTCCTCCCGTACAGCCTTCAGGATCGCGCGGTGCTCTTCGTTCGCCCGTTCCCGACTGATCTGCTGCGAAAGGTGCATCCGGAAGTACCGATCGCTCTGGTTCTGCAGTGTTTGGACGATCCCGAGCGTGATCGGCTGCTTGGCTGGAGCATACAGGGCAGCGTGGAACTCCCAGTTGAGAGTTCCCCACACAGCGATCTCACCCTGCTCGAATGCTTCCTCATACCGGCTGAGCATCGTTTCGGCATGCTGCAGATCGCCAGCTTTCGTCCGAGGGATCGCGCGACGTAGCAGGTCGACCTCGATCAGCGACCGCAGCTCGAAAATCTCCCTGATCTCCTCGAGAGACAGGGTGGAAACCACTGCGCCCACGTGCGGGCTCAGTGTCACCAACCCCTCGGATTCCAGTTGGCGCAGTGCTTCGCGAACAGGAATGCGGCTGACGCCCAGCTCGGTCGCAATCGCGTCCTGTCGAAGGGGCGTTCCCTCCGGATAGTCACCGCTCAGGATCCGTTTTCGGATCGCTTCAAGAGCGAGTGTGGCGACGGTTTGCCGCGGCAGGCGAGTGGCCTCCCCGTCCTCGGTCGGTGGGGAGCTGATGGGCCTGATGTTGGCGCGATCTTGTGTCATAAACCTGGTTCCGGGCAGGCCGCTGCGGCGCGTCCCGCGGATATTGTATCCCTTTTTGCAACTGCGGACGTCGCGCAGTGGCAGGGATCATGGGAGGGGAAAATCTCACACCCCTGAGCACGGACCGCAACCCTAGCACGGCCGGCCACGAGCGACGCCGCGGCTCTACGACCGCTCCTGCTCCACGTCTCGCCCGCGCGCCATGCTGAGAGGGGTTTGGAAGGGATGCCGCCTTGTACGTCCGATTTCGCTGGGCGTAGCATGACACCCCGGCGGCAGGGCCCTCGATCGCCTCTCCCGGTCTTCAGGTTGCGCCGCACACCCGCTACGGATATTTTATCCAAAAGGCCGAACCGCGCCAGCTCCGAGGAGCCGCCCCACCATCGCGCGCAGTCTTTCCAGGGCCCCTAAACGGGGGTGTTCGGTCCGATTCCCTCCGTTCACGCGATCAGAGTCGAAGAACATGGCAACTCCCCGCGAGCATTGGGCTGTGGTCGCAGCATTGATCCTGGTACTCGCGGGTGTTGGACCCGCGCTGGGGCAGCAGCGCGACGCCCCTACTCCGCCGCGGCACGCCGGTGAGGGCGAGGGGCCCTTTGAGCGCTTGGTCATCCGGGGTGCGACAATGATCGACGGAACGGGGGCTCCACCCCAGGGCCCGGTGGACATCGTGATCGAGGGAAATCGGATTGCGCGAATCCAGAGCGTCGGTTACCCGGGCCTCCCGATCAACGAGGGGCGGCGTCCGACGGCCGGGACGCGGGAGATCGATGCGACCGGAATGTATGTCATGCCCGGCTTCATCGACCTCCACGTGCACGCCGGGGGCGGCAGCAAGAACCCGCCCGAGTACGCCTACAAGCTCTGGCTGGCCCACGGCGTCACAACCGTACGCGGCGTCAATCTCGGCGGATTCGATTGGGCATTGAACGAACAGGCGCGGAGCGCGAGAAATGAGATCGCGGCGCCCCGGATCATCAACTATCAACGGCCAGGGTCGGGCTGGGACCGAGGGGCGATCACCAACGAAGAGCTTGCTCGCGAGTGGGTACGTTGGGCAGCGGATCGCGGAGTCGACGGGATGAAGTTGAACGCGCACGATCCGCACATCATGGCGGCGCTGCTGGACGAAGCGAAGAACCATGGGTTCGGCTCCACTGCCCACTTGGGGCAGATGGGCGTCTCACGAATGAACGCGTTGGACGCTGCAAGGCTCGGCCTGGGCTCGTTGACCCACTTCTATGGTCTCTTCGAGTCTATGTACGACAACGCCAGCATCCAATCGATTCCGGCGGATTACAACTACAATGACGAGCAGCATCGCTTCGGGTTCGCCGCGCAACAATGGAACATGGTGACGCCGGGTGGAGCCAAGTGGAACGACCTCATCGACGAGTTCCTCGCGCTCGATTTCACCATAGATCCGACGATGACGATCTATGCGGCGGGACGTGATGTAATGCGAGCGCGGAATGCGGAGTGGATGGAGCCATATGGTTTGCCCTCGCTGATCGACTTCTTCCAGCCCAGTCGCGAAGCTCACGGATCCTACTGGTTCGACTGGACGACGCACGAAGAGGTCGCATGGAGAAACTTCTATAAGGTTTGGATGGAGTTCCTGAACGACTACAAGAATGCCGGTGGCCGCGTCACCACCGGATCCGATTCCGGGTTCATCTATAAGCTCTACGGGTTCGGATATATCGAGGAGCTCGAGCTGTTGCAGGAGGCAGGCTTCAATCCGCTGGAGGTGATGCGAGCTGCGACACTCCATGGTGCGGAGGCAATCTTCCAACCCAGGGGGCAGCCCATCGAATTCGGCATCCTCCGTGAAGGCCTGCTTGCCGACCTGGTGATCACCCCGGAGAACCCTCTCCATAACTTCAAGACCCTGTACGGGACCGGCTTCGTCAAGCTGGACGACGACGCGCGCCCGACCCGAGTCGGCGGCGTTCACTACACAATCAAGGACGGTATCGTCTACGATGCCCGGCAGTTGCTGGCAGACGTAGCACGAATGGTCGCTGAACAGCCGAGTCGCGAGGGGGCTGCTTTCAACTAATGCGGGCCGTCGGGATCGGCTGTCGCGAGGGGCATCTCAGGGCGGTACCCATCGGGCGCCCCGGGCGACGCACTCAAGTCCAATAGAGTACGATCGAGGAAGCGAAAGATAATGATTGCTAACGAGCCGGTACTTGGTTATGCCCCCGGGAGTCCGGAGCGGGAGGCCCTTCGTGCGGCCCTGACCCGCATGTCTGGTGAAGAGATCGAGATTCCTCTGTACATCGGCGGGCGGGAGGTGCGAACCGGCGACCTTGCTGAGGCGGTGATGCCGCACGATCACAGTCATGTGCTAGCGCGCTGGCACCGTGCAGGAGACAGAGAGATCAGCGAGGCCCTTCGGAGCTGCCGCGAAGCGAAGGAGGAATGGGCCTCATGGCCGTGGGAAGAGCGCGCCGGAGTGTTCCTTCGCGCGGCCGAACTCCTGGCTACGACGTGGCGGGCGACACTGAACGCAGCGACGATGCTCGGCCAGAGCAAAACCGTTCATCAGGCGGAGATCGACAGTGCCTGTGAGTTGATCGACTTCTTCCGCTTCAACGTCCATTTCGCCGAACGTATTCATCGGGAGCAGCCGATCTCGTCCGCCGGTGTGTGGAACCGGATGGACCACCGGCCGCTCGAGGGCTTCGTCTATGCAATTACGCCGTTCAACTTTACCGCGATCGCGGGAAATCTACCCGCAGCTCCCGCGCTGATGGGGAATACCGTCATCTGGAAACCCTCCGATAAGGCGGTATTCAGCGGCTACTACGTGATCAAACTGCTCGAGGCGGCGGGGCTCCCTGCCGGCGTCATCAACTTCGTTCCGGGAGATGCGGTCGCGATCACGCGATCCGTCCTCGATCAGCCTGACCTCGCCGGCATCCACTATACCGGATCGACGCGCGTCTTCCGGTCGATCTGGCAGGGTGTGGGGGAGCGGATCTCAAACTATCGAGCCTACCCCCGGATCGTCGGCGAGACAGGGGGTAAGGACTTTATCGTGGCTCACCCGAGCGCGGACCCTGTCGAGGTTGCGGTTGGCATCGTCCGAGGAGGGTTCGAGTATCAGGGTCAGAAGTGTAGTGCTGCATCACGGGTGTACATTCCAGATTCTCTCTGGCCCCAGGTTCGGGACGAGACTCTGGCGATGATGGATCAGATCAAAGTGGGGGATCCTCGCGATTTTCAGAACTTCATGGGGGCGGTCATTGATCAGACGGCCTTCGACAAGATCACCGGATTTATACGAGAGGCCGCGACTTCGCCCGGATTTGAAGTCCTGGCGGGCGGAGAATCGGACGATTCCGAAGGCTATTTCGTTCAGCCCACTCTGATCCAGAGCGAGGATCCGCGAGCGCGTATCATGTGCGAGGAGATCTTCGGGCCGGTCGTTGCCGTCCACGTCTTCGGCGACGATGCCTGGGACGAGACGCTGGCAGAGGTCGGACGGTCTCAGTACGGTTTGACCGGAGCACTTTTCGCCCGCGATCGAGCGGTGATCAAGGAGGGGGCCGCGAAGCTGCGGGACGCCGCTGGCAACTTCTACATCAACGACAAGCCCACAGGTGCCGTCGTCGGCCAGCAGCCTTTCGGTGGAGGGCGTTGGAGCGGCACCAACGATAAGGCAGGATCGATTCTGAATCTCTGGAGATGGGTCAGCCCCCGAACGATCAAGGAAACCTTCTCGCCCAGCCGGACATTCACATATCCGAGCATGGCTGAAGAAGAAGGTCAGGGCTGACGGACCGAACAATCCTCGACTTCCGCTGCGCGGGCGGTGTTGTACGCCCGCCGCATCGTGTCCATCTCAGAGCATTCAATGGCTTCTTCAGCAGCACGGGCGGGCTCGTTCGTCGACGCATCGCGTCTGATTCACGCCCTCGCCGACTATAGCGCAGCGCAATGGCTCGTACGTAAGACACCCCTTCGGCTGATGAGTCGCAGGTTCGTGCCGGGCGAGGACGTGGAGTCCCTGATCCAGGCGGTTCGAGCGGCAGCCCAATCGGGGTTATTCATCACCGCCAACTATCTCGGTGAGGAAGAGAAGACGCAACAAGCGGCAGAGGCCGCGGCCGCGGTGTATCACGACCTGCTGGACCGCATCGCGAGCGAGCAGCTGCCAGCGGGGATCTCCCTGAAGTTCAGTCAGCTCGGCCAGGCGATTGGCGATGAAGTCCTGCTCCAGAACCTAGAACCGCTATTGCAGAAGTCGGAAAAGGCTGGGGTTCTGCTGCGCTTCGATATGGAGTCCTCGGCCTACACGCAGCGGACGCTGACCGCATTCGAAGAGTTGTGGGACAAGGGCTGGCGCCGGATCGGTATCGTACTTCAAGCTTACCTTCGCCGGACCGAGGCGGACATAGCGCGGATGAACGAACTCGGGGCCGGTGTGCGGCTCTGCAAGGGCGCGTACGATGAAGGAGCGGATGTCGCATTTCAGGACCCCCAGGAAGTCAACGACAACTTCGTCCGTTGCATGAAGCTTCTCGTGGCTGAAGGGAACTACCCCGGTATCGCGACGCACGACGAGGAGATGATTCAGGCGACAAAGAGCTTCGTTGAGGAAAACGGAATCGATCGAAACCGCTTCGAATTCCAGATGCTCTATGGCGTACGGCGCGACCTTCAACAGCAACTGGTGGCTGAGGGATACAACGTCAGGGTCTACATTCCGTTCGGCGAGTCGTGGTATCCTTATCTGATGCGCCGTCTTGCCGAGCGGCCGGCAAACCTGTGGTTCCTGCTCGGGAGTCTCTTCAAGGAGTCGCCGTTCGGGCGGTCAGGCTAGATCTGGTCGCTCGAGTGGGTACTGCCTCCGATCTTCAGGGCAGCTGAGGGGTTGGTAGCGGAAAGGCGAACACCGGGTCTGCCGCTGGGCTCTTCATCCGAGAACGGCCGCGACTGGGGCTGCGTCGAGTGTGCGAGTTGGTAGACCAGTCCGCCCGACTGGAAAGTGCGTGCAGCCCCGCGGTCTACGCAGAATCGACTATCTTCGACCGGCGCCGTCACTAGACGCTTCGGGTGCGGGAGCCCGCTCAGGGCGCGCCTCGTGTCTCCTCAATATCAAACGGAGCAGGAAACAGCGTGTCGACATCCAGCGCAGCCGTCGAGATCGAGCAGTTGGTTGAGCAGGTTGGCCATCTTCGCACGGAGGTGGCCAAGCGGATCGTAGCACAGGATTCCGCCGTCGAGGAGGTTGTCCTGTGTCTGCTTGCTGGCGGGCATGCCTTGCTCGAAGGCGTGCCTGGGCTGGCAAAAACGCTGCTCGTGCGCACGCTGGCCGAGGCTCTCGTCCTCGATTTTCGCCGGATTCAGTTCACGCCCGACCTCATGCCCGGTGACATCACGGGTACGGAGGTCATCGAGGAGGACCGCGCGACCGGCAGGCGTGCGACCCGTTTTCTTCCGGGTCCTATCTTCACGCAGGTGCTCCTCGCCGATGAGGTCAATCGCACCCCGCCAAAGACTCAGGCGGCCTTGCTCGAGGCGATGCAGGAGAGCAAAGTCACGGCAGGTGGTGTGAATCTCGACTTGCCCCGTCCTTTCTTCGTCCTCGCAACGCAGAACCCGATCGAGCAGGAAGGGACCTATTCTTTGCCGGAGGCGCAACTCGACCGATTCCTATTGAAGATCCGTCTCGGCTATCCGTCCGAGCGCGAAGAAGTCGAGATCCTGCGCTCGACGACAGGAGCGGAGGAAGCGATCATCCGACCGGTGCTGGACGGGGAGTCGGTGGTGCGGCTGCAGCGGATGGTTCGAGAAGTTCCTATCAGCGAGGCCATGTTGCAATTTGCGGCTCGGCTTGTCCGCGCGACGCGGCCTGGCGAGGCGAACACTTCGGAAGACGTACGGCGCTGGGTTCGCTGGGGGGCCGGGCCGCGTGCAGGGCAGGCGCTGGTCCTGGCCGCCAAGGCGAACGCCCTCCTCGCCCAGAGGTACCATGTTAGCGCCGAGGACATACGACGCGTGGCGCTTCCCGTGCTCCGCCACCGCGTACTCATGAACTTCCGCGCGGAGGCGGAGGCGGTCGAGCCGGATCAGATCGTCCACGGCCTCCTCGAAGCATTGCCGCCACCTCGCAGCGGGATCTGAGGTGAGCGAAGCCGACTTCCTCCCCCCTCACCTGCTCGAGCGGCTTGGCGATCTGGACCTGATCGCGCGGACTGTTGTCGAGAGCTTCCAAGCCGGAGTGCATCGATCGTACGCACACGGGGTCGGGGAGGAGTTCGCGCGGCATCGGGCCTATCTACCCGGCGATGACCTGCGAAATTTGGATTGGCGCCTGTACGGCCGGTCAGATCGTCTGTACGTCCGCGAGTATCGGGTAGATTCGAACCTGCAGGCGTATCTGGTCGTTGACGCGACGCGCTCGATGGCCTTTACCGACGGGCATCAGTTGAGCAAAGCGCGCTATGCCACGTACGTGGCCGCCGCCTTCGCTCACCTGATGCTGAAGAATGGCGACCAGGTAGGACTGGCGAGTTGGGGCGCAGAGCCGCGCTTGCATCTGCGGCCCCGTCACCGGCCTGGCCAGCTGCACGAGCTTCTCCGGGAGCTCGTACAGCTCGAGCTCCAAGCGGGCGGCGCGGCGGCTGACGCGCTCGAGATCGCTGCCCAAGGGCTGCGCCAGCGCGGCCGCGTCGTCGTCATTTCTGACCTGGTCGACGAGGATGACAGCGAAGCGCTGCTGGTATCTCTCGGGCACCTGCGTGCCCGCGGGCACGAGGTGGTTGTCGCCCGTGTGCTGACCCCGATCGAGCTGGGTGAGGAGCCGCCGGAGTGGGGGATTCAGTACGACCCCGACAGACCAGCCGTGCGGGCGCCAATCGGCGCAGGGTTCGACATCGAAGGGTACAGGCAGCGGGTCGCCAACTACTATGAGCAGCTGACCCGACGGATGCGCGACCAGGGAATCGAGGTGTTGCCGCTCTCGACCACGACGCCCGTCGAACGGGCGCTCGTCGAGTGGGCTCGGACCCGGAAGGACTAGGTGCCGATCTTCGACCGTCCGGCGCTGCTGGGAGTGGGTCTACTCCTCGCTCTCGTGCCCCCGCTCCTGCATCTGATCACGCGGCGGGCGCGCGAAAGTCGGCCTCTCCCGACAGCTCGGTTCCTGGACCCCCATGCCCGAGCGAAGCCCTGGCTACAGCGGCGACCCAGCGATCTCCCTCTGCTGCTACTGAGAAGCTTGTTCCTCCTCCTGCTGGGGCTGGCAGCGGCAGGACCCATCTGGCCGGGTCGCGCGGGCGGAACGCTGGACGTCGTGCTCCTCGACCGCGCTCTGTCTTCGTCCGCCTGGGCGACGGCAGTCGACGAAACCCGCACAGCGCTGCTCCCGGATGACGGTCCGGCTCGCGGTGACCTGATCCTCTTCGATACTCTGGCCGTCCATGTATCTGCGCCGGCGATCACCACGACCTTCCTTGATTCGCTGAGCCGCGCCCCGCACAGCGCGTCGCCGGGCAAGGCCAGTTATGGCGAGGCGTTGCGGGCGGTACATGCCGTCACGCAGACCCGGACCGATATCGACTCAGTTCGAGTGACGATGATAACTCAGCCGCGGTGGGGCGCGGGAAGTGACGCTTTCTTCGCGTTCCGGGCTGCGCTGTGGCCCGGGTCGATTCGTCTGATCGCCATAGATGATGACGCTAGGTCGGACACGATCGCCGGTCAGGAGCAGCCGACCCGAAAGGCGACTGTTCTCGCCTCAGAAGGGGCCGGTGCATTTGCCAGCGCGGCCCTCGCCGCCGGGGGCTGGGAACTGACCGATCCCGGGGAGCCGACGGATGCGGATCTCCATCTGGTCCTCGCTCCTTTGCAGCGCGACACCGAGCGCACACTTCTGGAGCGGGTGCGTCGGGGCGGCATTGTCGTAGTGGCCGGCGTGCAGCTTCCGGGACCTCTTGGCTCGGCCTTGCCGTGGGAACCCTCGCCTATCCCCGAGGGCGCTGAGACTTTGGGGATCGTACTGGAGGACGGCACCGTTCTCACCGGTGCGGTGGATCGCATCGCCGGGGACCCTCGGTCGTCAGCTCAGGTGGTCGCCGTTTGGGAGGACGGGCGCCCCGCCGCAGTACGTCGGAGCGAGGGCCTCGGTTGCCTCGTTTTTCTTGCCAGTCCGTTGGAGGGGGGGCTGCTCCCCTTTTCAGAAGCCTACCCCCACCTCCTCAGCGCCCTGACGGCCGCGTGTGTCGAGTCGGAATCTGCGCAGGAGTACCATCCGTTGGACCGCGGTGCCCTCCAAGTGCTGCAGTCAGAAGGACTGCCGGACGCCATTTACGCTGCCGATCTCCGCTCTGTACTCACAGGCCTGCGCCTGGAGCGGTGGTTCATTGCCGCTGCTCTCGCGCTGGCACTTTTGGAGACCGCAGTCGTCTACCGAGGTAGGGCAGCGTGACGGAGCTTTCGCTTCCACCCGGCGCGCACGACCTTCGCCGCGTTCTCGCCGAGGCGCGAGTGTCATGGCGCCGATCCGTCACCGCGCGCGCGGCATTGCAGACGGGAAGCGCGGCGATCGGTTGTATGGCGCTCCTGCTGATCTTAGACCTGCTGTTTCCGCTGTCCGTCGACGTGCGATCGGTACTGCGATGGACCCCTCTCATCGCGGCCCTTAGCTGTATGGCAGCCGCGGTGCGGCGCCTCATCATGGCGCCGGACGACCGCAAGCTCGCTCTGCTCGTGGAGGAGCGGTACCCACATCTCGAGAGCACACTCTCGACTCTGATCGATCTGGTCGGCGAAAGCACGGTTGCGCTCGCCTTCCGACAACGCTCTAAACAGCTCCTCCCCGACGTCAGGGCGGCGGATGCTGTGCCGCTACCAGGGCGGCCTCTAACCATCACCTTCGTACTGGCAGCCATCGCGCTTGCTCTGGGCTTAACGCTCACAGGCGGGGGCGCTGAAGGGGCCTGGCAACGCTGGATCCAGCTGCGCGCCACTGAGACGGGGGTGGCAATACCTTCTTCTTTCGGGCCGCCTGCTGCGGGCGGGCCCACTGACACTCGCCTGATCGACCTCTCTGCGGTCCGTGTCACGATCGATCCACCGGCGTATACCGGCTCTCCACCGAGTTCCTGGGAGGACGGCCGAATCCTGACCGCGCTGAACGGAAGTCGGCTCAGCGTGACTGGAATGGCCACGGATACCAGCGGCCTGAGAGTCAGGGTGATCGGGGGTTCCCAACTCGCAGTCGGCCTGGACGACGGTCAGTGGAGCGCGGGGTGGACGCTGAACTCTGGTGAGCGCGGCCTGGAATTGGAAGTCGTCGCCAGTGGGGAGATCATTAGCCGGCGCATCATCCCGCTCGCCGTGCTCCCCGACCGCCCCCCGGTGGTCGACCTGGTTCGCCCGGACCAGGACCTCGTTCTCGCGGCGCCCCGCGGTACGATCGAGGTTCACGGAAGAGCCACCGATGACTTCGAGGTGGCTGAGTTCCATCTCTCCTGGATCCGGTCGCGAGGGAGCGGCGAATCGTTCTCATTCGAGGAGGGACGCTGGGAATGGGGTGAGATTCGCACGACGGAGGACATGGTCGAGGGCAGACTGTCGCTCGACCTGGCCGCTCTCGATCTGCTCCCTGGTGACATCCTGCATGTTCGGGCTCTCGCGAGGGACAGGAACACTGTAACGGGCCCAGGTGAAGGTGTGTCACGGGCCAGGATCATACGAATCGCACGGCAGGACGAAATGGGGGAGGTGACGACACTCACCGGATTCCCGATCGAAGCCGAGCGTGACCCGATTCTAAGTCAGCGGATGATCATTCTGTTGACGGAGCGCCTGATCGAGACAGCTCCGACGTTGGCTCCTGCGGAGCTGCAGGAACGAGCGGAGGGAGTTGCCGACGAGCAGGGCAGGCTGCGCCTGGCTGTCGGGGAGCAGGCTCTGGCGCCGTCCATAGGTGCCGAGGAGGCTCACGATCATGAAGCCCACAATCACGACGCGGACCCGATTCTATCTGTGAATCAGGGACTTCTCGACGCATACAATCTGATGTGGACGGCCGAAGGAAGCCTCCGCATCGTGGAACTTCGGGAATCGCTGCCTCACCAGTACGAAGCTCTGCGCATTCTGCAGGAGGCCCGGGAAGCGAGCCGAGTTTTCGTGCGCGGGAGAGTCGAAGTTGCCCCGGTAGATGTAAGTGAGACCCGCGGCACCGGGAAGCTCGACGAGGTCGAACCTGCACCGAGAACGAGTCAGGCGCCCTCGGCCGACCGTGAGGATCGGCTGGCCGAACTCGAGAGCCTGTTGAGTCGTTTGCGCGAGCTCGACTCAGACGTGGCTTCGGTAGAACTCGGGGGCTTGGCGGCCCGCCTGCTCTCGGATCCCGGGATAGATCCGGCGGCAGCGGCCCTCCTTGTCGAGGCCGCGGAGGTCGCCCGCCTCGGCGAGTTGGGTCAGGCGGCCGAGTTGCTGGTTCTAACCCGCTCACTGCTCGTACCGGGCGGGGCGCTCGAGGACGCGGTTCCGACTCCCGCGATTCCAGCGGGAGATGCGGCGGCGGCGTACTACTTCCGTCACCTCGGGCGGCCATGAGGCGCTGGGTCACGGGCTCCGCAGTGCTTCTCGCCTTCCTCACGGCAGGCCCGCGTCTGGATGCGCAAAGCAGTGACACCTTCGTGTTTGCAACCGCGCAGTACGAGTCCGGGAACTGGGATTCGGCCCCGCTGGTTCCTGCGAATCTGATCCATTCGCTGGCACAGTACACCAATGTCCCGCTCGAGCCGGAAGGTGTGATCGCCGAACTGGGCAGCTCAGAAATCTTTCGCTACCCCTTTCTCTTCCTCACCGGTCACCTTCCCGTACGCTTCAACGAAGTGGAGAGCCGGAACCTCGAGGCGTTCGTCCGTCGAGGCGGCTTTGTCTTCATCGATGACCACAATCACGACATCGACGGCGCCTTTCACCGCACGATCGTAGGCGAGCTAGCCCGAATCTTCGGGCCCGAAGCGCTGCAGCCCCTGCCGAATGATCATGAGATCTACCGGACCTTCTTCGTCTTCGAGGACGGGCCCCCCACCACAAGCCACGAGCTCAATGGGTGGGGAGACGGGCTCGTGCACGAAGAACTCTATGCGATCATGCAGGATGGCCGCATCGGAGTCCTGTACTCGAACAAAGATTACTCCTCCGAGTGGAACTACCACGCGGCCAACAAACGCTTCTTAGGGCTGGATAACACCCGATTCGGCGTCAACATCCTCGTGTACGCACTTACACGATGACGGCTCCGATCGTACTGCGCCTTCTCCTGCTCCTGTTGCTGTGCGCCGCGCTGGTGGCGCCGGTACGCGGGCCCAGGGATCAGGTCGAGGCGGTGGTGGCGGTCGAAGGTGGGGAGGACGCGCTGCTCCCCTATCTCGTCGCCTCTGATCCGCCGGAACTCCTCGCCCGCCGCGAGGTCGAGCCGCCATCAGCGCGCGAGCTCGCCTTGCTCACCGCCCTCGCGGAGCGCACACCCCTTCTGGCCGCTCTCCCCGATGCGGCGCCGGAGATACGGCTTGAGCCGATCGACAATCTTCGAGCTGGCTTCCGAACGGCGCTTTCATTTTCCGTCCGCGGCTCAGCTGGCGACGTGGTCCCGGTCCATCTGCGGCAGGCAGGGACGGAGGTGGACAGCCTTCGCTTGACCATTGGCCCGAGTGGCGAGGCGCGTGGGGCCTTTCAGTTGAGGCCGACACGTTCCGGGTGGTGGGATTGGACCGTCGACGCGGGGGGCTCGGTCGCACGGACTGGAGGGTGGGCGCAGGAGGTCGACGCACCGCGCATCCTCGTTCGTACCGGCTCCCCCAACTGGGAAAGCCGCTTTGCGGTTCGGGCGCTTGAGGAATCGGGCGCGACCGTGAGTGTCTCACAAGCGTTGGGGCCCGGGGTCGGGCTCGGAGAAGAGTTCCCCCCGGCACTGGCGTCGCTCGCTGCCTATGACGGCATCGTTCTGGTCGGCGATGAAAGACTCAGCCCGGAACAGTTGCGCCTGCTGGAGCGGTACGTCGCAGAGAGCGGTGGGGGAGTGGTCATCGTCGGAGCATCGAACTCGCTGCCGGTGCTGGGTCTTGGCTCGGGTGCGACGCCCGGCACGGTCCGCGGCACAGACATCCGCTGGACCCTCCCTGCCGAGCTCGAACGCTTACCTTCCTTCCCCCTCGACGCGCAAACGCTCGGACTTGCCGGCGCCCGCGCAGGAGTCATGACCTTCGCACGCGATGCCGACGAAAAGTCGCTCGTTGCTGTACGGGCCCTTGGATTTGGCCGAGTCGCATACCTAGGACTCGCGGAGACGTGGCGGTGGCGGTTGGAAGCGGGAAGCGTCGAGGAGCACCGGGAGTTCTGGCGAGCTCTCGTAGATTGGGCGTCAGGCGGTGCCCGGCTCCCATCTTCCGCACGACCGGAGAGGTCGCATGGCGCAGTGGGGATTCCCACTCAGGTGACCGTGTATGGGCAGGTCGGTGGGGGGCCGCCGCACCTCGAATTGACCCGCCCTGATACGACTTCTGAGGCGCTGCCGGTTCGGCCCGATCCGGTGGCGCCGGGACGATGGCATGCCGCCTTTCTTCCGGTGACCCCCGGAGGACACACCTTGAAGGCCGGCACTGAAGACGTTTCCGTAGTGGGTTTCCACGCGCTGCCCGCCGACTCGGCTACTGGCGCCGGCTCCGCGCGGAGCGACTCAGAGGGTCAGGGGTGGGCACAACTGGCTTTTCTTGCACATCGATCAGGAGGTGCGATGGTCAAAGTCGAGGATATGGACGCCCATGTCGATCAGGTACTGGCGCAGAGCGAAAGCAACGCCCGGGTCGGCCCGTCCCCGGGGTTGGTCTTGCTTCTTCTCGCCGCTCTGACCGGGTTGACGGAGTGGACGATCCGCCGTCTGCGGGGCTTGCCGTAAGGTGTTTGCAACTAGGGCCGGGCGGCTACCCACATGGCCGGACGGCTCTCGATCGTGAGGTCTGGCGGTCATTCTCAGGTCGCCACCGGGCGTGCAGCGGAAGTGTGTGAACGCCGAGAAGATCGTGACTTTTGTTCTGTCGGAGAAGGTGTCGGGGCTCTACTTTGATCAGCCCCCACCTCAACTTTCCACCCCAGATCGGAGCTCGTATGAAACGTCGTGACTTCTTGCGCCATGGCGCTATCATGACGGCCGGCGCCAGCCTGTTAGGGACCCCCAGCATCTTGGAGGCCCTGGGCCGTGCTTACGGAGGCGCCACGCTGAATGAGAACTTCCGCCAGTTGGCGATGCGGGCCCTGGAGGCCGCGCGCACCGCGGGAGCGGAGTACGCAGATGTTCGAATCAACCGCAACCAACGGCAGGGGGTCTCAACTCGAGACGCCCTGGTGACAGGGGTCTCCGACAATGAGACGTTCGGCTTCGGCGTTCGCGTCCTTGCGAACGGAAGCTGGGGGTTCGCCGCGAGTTACGACCTCGGTCCCGACGAGGTGGTGCGGGTATCTCAACAGGCCGTCGATCAGGCGAAGGCGAACGCGGTCGCCCGCAGGCAGCCCGTGGCGCTCGCACCCACGGAAGCCTACCCGGACGTGACCTGGCGCAGCCCGATCCGCGTCGATCCGTTCGACGTTCCGATCGAGGAAAAGGTCGACCTCCTCCTCAGCGCGAATGCAGCCGGGCTCGCTGTTCGCGGAGTGCGGATCGCCAATTCCAACATGAACTTCCTTCGTGAGGAGAAGTTCTTCGCCTCGTCGCTGGGAACGGTATCGGATCAGACGATCTACCGTACTTCTGCGGGTCTCAATGTGACGGCAGTTTCCGACGACAATTCGGATTTCCAGTCCCGGAGCTCGACCGATGTACCCCCGATGGCTCTGGGCTACGAACACGTGACGGAATCCGACCTCGTCGGCAACGCGCCGCGGTGGGCAGAGGAAGCGGTGCAGAAGCTGTCCGCACGTTCAGTGCAGCCAGGTCGTTACGATCTCATTCTGCTGCCGACGCATCTCTGGCTTACCGTCCACGAAGCGATCGCCCACCCCACCGAGCTGGACCGGATCATGGGGTACGAGGCGAACTATGCGGGGACCTCCTTCGTGCGCCGCGAAGACCTCGGCACGCTACGTTTCGGCTCGGAGTTGCTCAACGTTCAGGGCGAGCGGTCCTCCATCGGCGGGCTGTCCAGTGTCGGCTTCGACGACGAGGGCGTGCAGCCGCAAGACTATATGATCGTCACCGACGGCATCCTTACCGACCTTCAGACTACTCGCGAACAAGCTCCCTGGCTGGCGGATTATTATCAACAGCAGGGGAGAGAGGTCCGATCACACGGTAACAGCTATGCCCAGAGCTGGGCGGATGTCCAGTTCCAGCGCATGCCCAACGTCAACCTGATGCCTCACCCCGAGCGCGACGTGCCGCTCGAAGAACTTATCGAGGGCGTCGAAGACGGGATCATGATCGACGGGAGCGGGTCGTTCTCCATCGATCAGCAACGTTACAACGCTCAGTTCGGCGGACAGGTGTTCCACGAGATCAAGAACGGCCGAATTACCGGCATGCTCAAGGACGTGGCGTACCAGATCCGCACCCCTGAGTTCTGGGGCAGCATGGACCTGATCGGCGGTGAAAGCACGTACTTTATGGGTGGGACAGCTGGTGATGGCAAGGGCCAGCCGGCGCAATCGAACGCGGTGTCGCACGGGTGTGTTCCTACCCGTCACCGCCAGGTGACCGTTATCAACACTGCACGGAGCTGAGGCATCCATGGCCAATTCCCAGTTTCTAACCCGCGATGAAGCGCGGGCGCTGGCGGAGCGTGTCCTCGCCTTCTCTACGGCCGACGAAGCGCGCGTCAATATCTCGAGTGGGCAGGAGGGTAATACGCGCTTCGCGGTCAATCAGATCAGCACCGCCGGCGACGTGACGGACCTGACGATCACGGCCACAAGTGCAATCGGCCGCCGCGTTGCATCGGCTACCACGAACCGACTGGACGACGATTCGCTCCGGCGCGTCGTCGAAACGAGCGAACGCCTCGCGAGGCTGGTGCCCGAGAATAGCGAGTACATGGGCGAACTCGGTGCGCAGGAGTACCTGGAGCCGAATGCCGTCGCCAGTTCAACCGCGGAACTGACCCCCGAAGCAAGGGCGCGCGCGGTAGCCGCCATCACCGAGCCCGCCGCACAACAGGATCTCCTGTCGACGGGGTTCCTGGTGCACGAGGCGGGGGGCTCTGCGGTGGCAACCTCGAAGGGGCTCTTCGCCTATCACCCCCGCACCCGCGTGAACCTCACCACCACTGTGCGAACGCAGG
Organism: uncultured Gemmatimonas sp.; assembly: GCA_964424945.1. Lineage (GTDB taxonomy): Bacteria > Gemmatimonadota > Gemmatimonadetes > Longimicrobiales > Longimicrobiaceae > WHSP01. The sequence goes on along the minus strand of CAYRLB010000039.1, from coordinate 5,732 downwards.
ATGGCACGGGCTCGGGGTGGGCCGGCGGTAGCGCGAACGATTTCAACGAGCTCAATCCCGCACAACTCGGTTCGACCGCCATCCGGAAGGCGCAGGCCTCACGCAATCCGCAGGCAGTGGAGCCGGGCCGCTGGACCGTCATCCTTGAACCGACTGCGGTCGCCAACATGGTCGGCCTGATGATGGGAGCGATGAACGCCCGCAGCGCTGACGAAGGCCGGTCGTTCTTCTCGAGACCCGGTGGCGGCAATCGCATCGGTGAGCAGTTCATCGACAGTCGGGTGACCATCCATACGGATCCAATGGATCCGAGGCTCATGACCGATCCGTTCAGTGCCGATGGAACTCCCGTCCAACGCCGCGTATGGGTCGAAGACGGAGTCCTCCGCAATCTCCAGTACGACCGGTATTGGGCGGATCAGACTGGCAACGAGCCCACCGGTGGAACCGGCGGCAGCTACTACATGCAGGGCGGTAACGCTTCGCTCGAAGATATGATCGCTTCGACGGAGCGGGGCCTTCTCGTCACCCGCTTCTGGTACATCCGGGGCGTCGATCCCAGAACAATCCTGTATACGGGCCTCACCCGGGACGGGACTTTCCTGATCGAGAACGGTCAGATCACCCATGCGGTGAAGAACCTGCGATGGAACGAATCGCCCATATTCATGCTCAACAATATTGAACTGATGGGCGAACCGGTACGCGTCTCCACCAGCGAGTCGGGCGGTCTTTCCTCGGCCGTGTTCGTCCCTCCGATCAAGGCGAGGGACTTCAACTTCACATCGCTTTCGGACGCTATTTGAGGCGCTGAAAGGCACATCGGCCTGCGCAGGGCCGCCGTCGCGGCCGCCACATAAGCGACGTTCATTCAACGTCCGTGGCGGTCGCGCCGGGTGGGTGCTGTCAACTTATCTACTGATCGCGTAGTGGGCCGCAGAACGTGTCAGCTGGGTTGTTGTGCCTTTTTGGATACAGTATCCCCGAGGGCTGCAGAGGGGGCAGGTGGCGTTTGGCCCGATCCGCGAGAGTTTTGGCAGGACTCCACTCCGAATTCCAATGTTCGTCCCTATTCAAGCCGTGTAGTGAATTGAGGATCGAGGTATATGATGGCGCCGGGTTACCAGAGTACGGGCACGAGAAGGTTGCGCCTCCATCCTAAGCGGGATATTTTATCCAGTGTCGCGCCGTCCAGTCCAGGGCGGGGCACAGTGGCAGCCCATGTGTTCCAATCATTCGCACCGCAGCACCCGCGCGCGTGCCGAATGGGCTGCCCCCACTTGCTCCCCATCGGTGACCGTCTTGCCCGGCCGACACGCCCACTGAGCACCCTGCCTCGAGGTCTGAGGTTGTATGGAGGGGCGGTCGCTGCCTCGCTGAGGTTACGCCTGGCTTCTTCATCGACGGAACGACGACCGCTGCAGCTTGCTGGATGGTCCTCCACTGAGACCCTCCTTTCCTTCTAGTCACCTGCCAATCCTTGAAGACAGGAGGTCGACTGCATGGGGTGATCCCGGATGTCAGCTACTCCTCACCTTAGCCCAAGCAGGTATCATGTCTACGAGTTTACGAAGTCCATTTCTGGCAACTCTAGCTGCAGCGGTATGGTTCGCTTTGGCCCTTCCGGGGGGGGCTCTCGCGAGTGACCCGGGCGCGAACAGCTCTGAGCCGTTCGATTTGCGTCAGGGCACCGTCACGGGTCAGGTAATCGATGGGTCTGATCTGAGGCCGATTGGTGGTGCTCAGGTATCGATCCCCGGGTTGGACGTGGGCACCCTGACCAGCTCCGATGGCCGGTTCATGTTGGTGAACGTTCCGGCGGGGACACACCAACTCGCCGTTCAGTATCTGGGATACGGGAGAGTCACCCGGGAGATCGAGGTGACGTCAGGTGCGACGACGAATGTGACCGTCGAGCTCGCCACCGCCGCTATCGCATTGGACGAGGTGGTAGTGAGTAGTTCCCCTGCTGGTGTCTCGCGCCGCCGGGCGATCGGAACCAATGTGGCGGCGGTGGACGTCGAGATGGCGCTTCGCGACGCCCCGATCACCAGCTTGAACGATGTTCTCCAGGGGCGGGAGCCTGGGGTGGTGAACATGGCCGCCAGCGGTAGTACGGGCACAGCTGGGTTGAACGTGTTGCGGGGAATCACGAGCCTCACGCAGGACAACCAGCCGTTGATCTACATCGACGGTGTGCGGATCGACCGGGAGAACCGTAGTGAGGTCTCGGGTACAGGCGGTCAGACGCTCAGCCGCCTGAACGACATCAACCCACAGGACATCGCCCGCGTCGAGATCATCAAGGGCTCCGCGGCCACCGCCATGTACGGCTCGGAGGCCTCCAGCGGCGTTATTCAGATCTTCACGAAGCGGGGAAGGCCGGGTGAGGTTGTTTACGATCTCGGCGTCCGTCTCGGGACCAACCGGATCCCCGAGCTGCTGTATCAGCACCCGGACCGCTCCCTCCCCTCGGCCAACGACTTCGTTGATACGGGGCTCTATCAGGAGTACACGGGTTCAGTCCGCGGGGCCTCGGAGAATGTGAGCTATTTCGTTTCCGGCAGCCACATGGACAACGAGGGCTCCTTCGTAAACAACTCGCAGGTTCGTTCTTCGGGGCGCGGGAACATCTCCTTCACTCCGTCGGAAACGTTCAGCGGCGAGCTCAGCTCCAGCTTCAGCCGCCAGCGGACCCGGCTGGTATCCAACGACAACGTGACCTCGGGCGTTCTCACGAATGTCTATCTTGGTAATCCCCTGACGCGCGGATCCGAGCATGATCCTTGGGGGAGCGCCTTCCAGACGGTCCGGCGGGAGCTCGAACGGGAGCGATACGACTTCAACAGCCGGTACATCGCCGGGCTGACCTTGAATCACCAGCCGAGTCGCATGTTCTCGCAGCGGCTGACGCTGGGTCTCGACTACCTCGCGTCCGGTGGCTCCTCGCTCACTCCGTGGTTCGAAGATCCGGGCCGGGCACCCTACCGCGGTAGCAAGTCGGAGGGCCGGCGCAATACGATCAATACGAATGTCGACTACGGCGCTGCGATCACCCGCCAGGTGACCGACGCCTTCGAGGGTCAGCTGTCCCTCGGCGGGCAGTTCTACTCACGGGAGATGAACAATACTTCCGCCTCCGGAACCGACTTCATCGCTCCACCACTGAAGGCGATCGGCGGCACGGAAACGCGTGGGGCCAGCGAGAGTCTCACCCGTTATACCACGGGTGGGCTATTCACTCAGCTGCAGGTAGGCTACCAGGATCGCTTGTTCGTGATCGTCGGCGTTCGGGCTGACGGCTCCAGCGCGTTCGGCGAGGACTTCGGCTTCTCGACCTTCCCGAAGGCGAGCCTTTCCTATGTCATCTCCGACGAGGATTGGTTCTCCCTTCCTGCTGTGTCCACTCTGCGCCTGCGGGGCGGGTGGGGTACGGCCGGCACGCAGCCGGGGGCCTTCGACAAGCTGCGCCTCTGGACCACCACCGAGGGTATGGACGGTCTGCGCGGGTTCCGGCCGACGCGAGTCGGGAACGCGGAGATAGGGCCCGAAGTCAGCACCGAGTATGAAGCGGGCTTCGATGCGGGGCTCTTCAACGAGCGGCTGTCGTTGAACTTCACCGCCTATCACCAGCGTACCGACGACATCCTCCTCAACTTCGACTTCCCGATTTCGACTGGCATCCTGACCAGTCAGCTCCGGAACTCGGGGGCGGTTCGCAACCAGGGCTTCGAGATCGATTCCAACTTCAACCTGGTCGAGTCGCAGAGACTGCGATGGTCGATGAATGCCGGGTACGCGTTCAACAGCAATAAGGTTCTCGACTTGGCGGGCAGTCCCCGGCAGATCGTGGATCGCTTCGGCACACAGATCGTCGAGGGGTACCCGATTGCCGGTAAGTGGGAGCGTGTAATCGTCGGGTACGACGACGCAGGTATGCCGATCGCCTCCGACACTGCCGTGTATATCGGCGAGAGCATTCCGCCCCATACCGGCAACCTCGGCACAGACATCTCCGTCGGAGCGTTCACCTTCCGGGCAACCGGGCAGTACGCGATGGGCCACGTGGTGAACAACCACATCAGGGCCTATATGGCGGTCAACCGGGTCGGAGAACCGTACTACGAGCTGGTTGAGCGAGTCGGGGGGAATCCGGACCATCCCGATGTAGCGCGCTTCCTGGCTGAGCAGGCAATCTACGGCGAATCGATCGAGGATGCGGACTGGTTCAAGCTGCGCGAGATCAGTGCCGGCTACGCAGTTCCGAACGCGGTCGCGTCGCGAATCGGTGCCACTGGTGTTCGGCTCACGGCCGCCGCGAGAAATCTCCTGACGATCTCCAAGTACTCGGGAATCGACCCAGAAGTCTCTTCGACGTTCAGCTCAGGCAACAACCTTTCTGTCGGGGCCGACTACTTCACCGTTCCGCCGGCGAGGCAGTTCCTGCTCGGCATCAACATGACTTTCTGAGGAGGACTGTAGATGAGACAGATGCAAATGCGTCTCGCACGCGGTCTCCGGTTGCCGGTGGTGGCGCTGGCGGTCGTAGGAATGAGTGCCTGTGACTTCGACCTGGAGGATCCGACCGCGATTACCGCGGGTGATCTCGAGAGCGATCAGGCAATGACGGGCCTCATGGTCGGCGCCGTCCGGACATATGATCAGTCGTACGACCGCCAGGTGCTCTTCACGGCTCTGGTCTCCGACGAAACCGTGGCGTCAGGGAGCTGGACGGCGTGGCACGACGTCAGTAAACGCGGGATTATCGACAAGGACGCGGGCGAACTCGATCACCTCAACATCTCCTGGCGGATGTGGCGCCAGATCCAGAACGCGCGTCGCGACGCGGAGGAGGCGGTCGAGTGGATGGACGAGATTCTCGCCAGCCCGGAGACCGACGCGCGTAATGCGGTGATGAACCTCTACGCCGGTCTGATCTACACGGATCTCGGCGAGGTCTTTTGCGAGGTGACAATCGACGGCGGGCCTCGGCTGCCGGTCTCCGAGAGCTTCGCAATCGCAAAGCAACGGCTGAACCGGGCGATTCTGATCGCAAACAACTCGACGCAGCAATCGATTTCCGGTTCAACGAACACGTCGGACGTGGACAAGGTCGCTCAGATGGGCCACCTCCTCCTGGCCCGGATCGCAATGGAGGAGGGCGATTACCAGAGCGCGGTCACCCATGCTCGGCAGGTGCAGCACGGGTTCGACTGGGTGGCCCACTATCCGGCCGGCCAGAGCAACGGCGCTTACGCACACTGGATGAACCGCGGCGAATCGACGGTCGCCGAGCCCTATCGAGATACGGGTGACCCGCGCGTTCCGGTTGAAGCCTCCGAGATCACGGGGCCGGACACCGAGACCCTCCTCTGGTGGCAGCGTAAGTACGAGGAGAACGATTTCTGGCCGGTTGGCAAGTGGCAGGAGGCCCGGCTCATCGAGGCGGAGGCGCTTCTCGCTTCGCAGAACGACGTAGCGTCCGCAGTAGCGCTCATGAACGAGGGACGCGCCGAATGGGATCTGGGCCCGATCCCGTCGGACATCTCACTGGATGAGGCGTGGGAGCATCTGCGCACAGAGACCCGCTACGAACTCTTTCTGGAAGGTCGACGCATGATCCTGATGCGGCGCTGGAACGAGTATCCCGCGGGCTGGCAGAGCTGCCTGCCGATCTCCGGGGAAGAGGAACGCACGAATCCGAATCTCTGATCCCATAGGTTGCACCGGGT
>CAYRLB010000038.1:17593-24009 GCA_964424945.1 uncultured Gemmatimonas sp. | reverse complement strand
ACTATCGGGCTGTGATCGCCGAAGGCGATCTGCCGACGGTCATCTACAACGTTCCGGGCCGGACGTCGTGCAATGTCCTTCCGGAGACGATCGAGGAGCTGGCGGCCGACGAGCGGGTGATCGGCGTCAAGGAGGCGAGCGGGGACATCTCGCAGGTCGCCGAGCTCGCACGGCGGGTGGGCGACCGCCTCGCCATCTACAGCGGAAACGACGACCAGGTCATCCCGGTTCTAGCACTCGGTGGCCGCGGTGTCATCTCGGTGCTGGCGAATATCGCACCGCGGGAAATGGCCCAGATGGTCGACCTTTTCCTCGAAGGGAACATCGAGGAGGCAAGGGCGCTGCAGCTCCGCTATCTGCCGATCATCCGTACACTCTTCGCCGAGCCCAATCCTGTGCCGATCAAATCGGCGGTCGCGGCGCTCGGTTTCGAGGTGGGCCAGGTGCGCCTGCCCCTCGTCGAGTTCAGCGAGCCCCTTCGCAAACAGCTCATCCAGGAGATGGGCGCTCTCGGGATCAGGGCGCAGGTAAGTGTCTGAGCCGACTCCTCCGGTACGGATCGTCATCTGCGGGGCCACAGGTCGGATGGGCACCGCGATCGCCCGGCTGGCGGCCGATGAACCCGAACGCTTCGAAGTGCTGGGCGGCATCGATCGGAATAGTGCAGCGGAGCACGCCAGCCTCTTCCCCTCGATTTCGACCGCGGAAGCCGGCGCCGACCTTCTTCTCCGCGCGGATGTCCTCATCGACTTCTCGGCGCCTCCCCTGCTCGTCGATGTCCTGCGGGTCCGCCGTGAGGTGGGAGCCGCGGGTGCGTTCGTCAGCGGCACGACGGGGCTGGGCGAAGCGGAGAAGGACCTTCTGCAAGAGGAGGCCGAACGTGCAGCGGTACTTACCGCCGCGAACTTCAGCCTCGGCGTGAATCTCCTGGTCGAGCTGTCCGAGCGTGTCGCCCGGTCGCTCGGCCGGTCCTGGGACATCGAGATCGTGGAAACCCACCACCGCCGGAAGGAAGATGCGCCGAGCGGGACGGCGCTCGCCCTCGGTGAAGCGGTTGCGAAGGGGCTCGATCAGGACCTCGACAGCGTGAGGGTCGACGGTCGCTCGGGCCGGCCCGGTGCCCGCCCGGATGGTGAGATCGCCTTCCACTCGTTGCGAGGAGGTGATGTCGTCGGGGACCACCATGTGCACTTCCTTTCGGATCTGGAGCGGATCGAGCTCACCCACCGCGCGTCCGATCGCGCCGTCTTCGCGGCCGGTGCGCTGCACGCGGCGCGCTGGATCAGCGGCCGGGATGCGGGGAGATACAGCATGAAACAGGTGCTCGACCTGTAGCGTGCTCCGGCGGTCCGCGTGCTCTCTTCCAGGCGTCGTCATTGCGGTGCAGCTTCCGGATTATTCGATTCGATGAAATGTCCTGGTCGCCGACCGCCAGATCCCTCCGAGGGAAGGGGAGGCGCTCCAACCCGAGGGGCGTGCGAGGTCCATGGCGATGAGACCGCCGACCAAGGCACTCTGACCGTGCTCGTCATCCGCTGAACGTGGCATATCTCCTGCTCGTCGGTGCACAGGTCGTTGGACTGGTGCTGGTCCCATTCAGCAGCCTCGGTATGTGGCTGCAGCTTGCCGCGATCGGCATCTTCGCCTGGCAGACGGACTTCGAGCCTGTCGGCATGGTACCCCTCCTCGTGCTGGTCGGGCTTGGGACAGCCTCGGAGATCATCCGGCTGGTGGTCGGCGCGATCCGGATACCGCCCGCTGCACGCCGGCGCCTGGGTCTGGCCGGGCTGGCCGGCGGATTCGCTGGCGCCGCAGCCGGGACCGTGCTTCCCCTGTTCGGCAGCATGTTCGGCGCACTGGCGGGTGCAGCCACCGCCACGACGGTCGGGGCTTCGACGCTCGCCGGAACCGGGGAGCGTCCCTCGGTCGCGGCGTCGGCTGTCGCCATGACGCTTTCCACCGCGACAGCCGTCGTCGTCGCAATCTTTACCCTGCTCATCATCGTGCGGTGACGCTTCCGCCCCAGGGACCGGACCGGCCGCTGCCCATAGTGAGGAATCAATGACCGACGAAGCTGGCGGACTCGAAGACGGGAAATACGTCTACTGCATCATCAAGAGTCCGAAAGAACGAGACTTCGGACAGATCGGAATAGGCGATGGCAACAACCCCGTCTATACCGTCCATTTCAGGGATCTCGCGGCGGTGGTGAGCGACACGCCGATCCGCATCTACGATCCGACCCGGGAGAACGTCCTCGCCCACGAGTTCGTCAATGAGACGGTCATGCGGGAGTTCACGGTCATCCCAATGAGCTTCGGGACGCTCTTCCGTACCGAGGAAGACATCGTCGAGCTGCTCAAGTCGACCTATCAGGCGTTCGACGACGTCCTCGAGAAGATGGACGACAAGATCGAGTTCGGCCTGAAGGTCCTCTGGGACCGTGAGAAGGTCGTCGCGACGATCGAGGAGCAGAACGAGGAGATCCGCCGGCTGCGTGATGAGATCAATCGGAACGCGCAGAGCTCGACCTACTTCGCGAGGATGCAACTGGGCCGACTGGTGGAAGCCGCGCTCGAGGATGCCGGCAACCAGTACGTCCGCGACATCCACGAAGCGCTCAAGCCTGCTGCTGTCGCCTCCCGCTCGAACAAGCCGATCGGGGACCGGATGATTCTGAACGCTGCCTTCCTCGTCGATCGCGACCTGGAGAAGAACTTCGACGACGCAGTTAAGGAGGTCTCCCGGAAATACGAGGCGCTACTGACCTTCAAGTACACCGGGCCCTGGCCCCCCTACAACTTCGTGAATATCAAGCTCAAGCTGGAGAGGGCGACTGGCTGAGAAGTCGATCGGTGCAGGTGCGGGCGGATCCGAGCAGGCGAGGCGGGATTGCTCGCGCCGGCCCTGAAGGCGTAGCGCCCGGCTCCGAGCGAGGGGGCGCACACCGTCAGCAACCGCCGATAGAACCACGTCTGCCCGCCCGGACCGCCCCTTCCAAAGAAACCATGGGCCTGCTCAAGCATCTCCTCTTCTGGCCGGTAACCGGTCCGAACTTCCTTCTCCGCTTTTCGCTCGACAAGGTGGAGGATACGGTTCGTGAGGAGCTGACGAACGACCACGCGGTGAAGGAAGAGCTTCTCGCCCTCCAGATGCGGCTCGAACTGGAGGAAATCACCGACGAGGAGTATGTCGAAGCCGAAGCCGAGCTGATGCAGCGGCTCCGGGACGTTCGGCATTGGCGGGAGCAGTTCGGGATGGGCACGTCCGGCGGTCCTGTTCGCGTTGCAGGATCGGGGGAAGCGGGGCGTGCGGCGGACCCTCCACGCGACGAGTCGGAGGAGCAGGTTGATCGCGGCGTCGATCCGGCGTCGACAGCGTCCGATTCGCAGAAGGCAGCTCCTCTCGATCCTGAAAATCCAGGGCGCGGAGGGATCGCGTCTCCGGGGGGTGCGAGCGTCGAGGTCAGCTTCGACTGGGAGTAGCGGGCGATGCCCCTGGCTCCGAACCTCGTCCTCGGTACGAGATGGACCTTCATCGGCGGGAAGGGCGGGGTCGGCAAGACTACGGTCGCCGCGGCACTCGCCCTCGAACTCGCGGAGAGTGGCGAGAAGGTTACCATCCTGTCTACTGACCCGGCTCATTCCCTCGGGGATGCTTTGGGCGCCGATCTCACCGGCGAGCCGCTCCCACTCCCCGGACTTCCGGGGCTGCGGGCATTCGAGCTGGATCCGCTGAAGGAGCAGGTTGCATTCGAGGAAGCAGGTGGTGATGCGATCGCCACCCTCATTGAGCGGGGCACCTACCTCGATGCCGAGGATGTGCGCAGCGTGACCGATCTGGCGCTCCCCGGAATCGACGAAATCGCCGCCGTGCTGCGCCTCGGGCGGCTGACGCGTGAGGTCGATGGTCGGGTTATCGTCGACACAGCTCCCACCGGACACACCCTCCGTCTCTTCGATCTTCCTCTTGCGGGGCTGGGCTGGCTGGACGCTCTCGAAGCGATGCAGTCGCGATCCGATGCCGTCTCCGCCGCATTTTCCAGGGCGCCGCGTGAACCGGACCGTGAGGCGCGTTTCGTGGCGAAGCTGCGCGCCGAACTCGAAGCGCTTCTGACGGCGCTTCAGGATCCGGTGGAAACGCGATTCATTCTCGTGGCGAATCCCGAGGCGGCCGTACTCGCCGAAACGGCACGGTATCGGGCGGAGCTTGCCGGACGGGGCGTCGCGGTCGGGGGTGTGATACTGAATCGGGCGTTCAGGCGTCCGGGTCCCGGCGGAGACTGGGCGGCGGGGTGGGACGTGGGGTCGGAGGCAGGGTCGGAGCCACTTCTCCGGGTCGGCCGGTTGGACCTGCCCGACGCTCCGATCGATGCGCTTCGTCTTTTTGCCGCGGCGGCGCTACTCCAGGAATCGTCATCCGCTTCGGACGCCGCTTGGGCGCCGGGCCCGCGAGATGAGCCGTCTGGCCAACTCACCCTTGGGGGGGGCTTTTCTCTGCCGGACGATCGACGACTCTACTTCGTCGGGGGGAAGGGCGGCGTCGGCAAGACGACGGTGGCGGCCTCGATCGCCGGGTGGCTCAGCGCCCATCGGGGAGGGCCGGTGCTGCTCATCAGCGTCGACCCGGCAGGCTCACTCTCCGAGATCCTTGACGAGCCCGTGGGATCCGCCGCGCAGCCTCTTCGCGCCTTCCCGGGCCTCCACGCGAGACAGCTCGATGCGGAGTCAGCCTGGAGCGTGTTCGCCCTGCGTCATCAGGATGAGTTTGAGTCACTTCTCGACGGCATCGGTGGGGTCGGCACTCAGTCGAAGCCGGACCGCGAGATTCTCGATCGGCTGACCGAGCTGGCGCCTCCCGGTATCGACGAGCTCGTTGCGGTTGCGGAAGTGATTGACTTGCTTGAAGATGGCCAGTATGATGCCGTGGTGGTCGATACCGCTCCGACAGGTCATTTCCTGCGCCTTCTCGAGATGCCTGCCGTTGCCCGGCAATGGTCCCACGCCCTGCTTCGTCTGCTTCTGAAATACCGGTCGGTCATTCGGCTGGAGGGTGCGGGCGAACGCGTCCTCGAGTTGAGCCGCTCTCTGAGGACGCTGCACGGCCGTCTCCTGGACCCATCATTCTCCTGGTTCGGGGTGGTTGCACTTCCCGAGTCGCTCAGCGTGCCCGAGTCGAAGCGGCTGATCGAGTCGATGAAACGACTGGGCATCGAGCCCGAGGCGATGATCGTGAACCGGTTGCTGAACGAACGTGGTGAGATCGCCCCGGAAGCCGAGAGGCGGGCTGGTGCGCTGCTGACCATCGACCGCGGGCTCCGGGCAGCCGCCACGCCGAACATGGCCGACGGCCCGAGCGGCGCCCGGCTCGAAGCTTTTTTCAGTGGGTGGCGGACGGTCGCCCCCGCGGCACCTTGAGCCGCCCGGCGTCTCCACCATCGAAGATCGGAGTTCGTCCATCCCGACATGACCGATATCCAGGAAACCCTCATATATCTGTACGGAATCGTATCCGCGGAAGCGCCCGACGCCGACCTGCTGGAGGGCCTCGATGGCAGTGCGGTCCGGGTGCTGCGTGTGGGGCGGATCGGAGCTGTCATCAGTGATGTTCCGTCGGCCGCATACGCCGATGATTCGCTCAATGCCCGACTCGACGATCTCGCCTGGGTCGGCGCCCGCGGTATGGAGCACGAACGGGTTCTCGACTGGTACGCCGAACGGGGTGCCGTTCTTCCACTCAGCCTCTTCTCCATCCATAGCGATGAAGAGCGCGTCCGCCGCAGACTCGCAGCGGACGAGGCGGGGTACGAACGCTCGCTGAACAGACTGCTGGGACGGAAGGAGTGGGGGATCAAGCTCTGGCGAAATGAAGCCGGGGTGATCGAAGGTATCGACCGTATGTCAGCATCCCTTCAGGCGCTGAACGCGGAGATCGAGTCCGCCCCTCCCGGTCGGAAATTTCTCCTCGAACGCAGGCGTGGGTCGATGCGGACGGAGGAAGTCCGCACCCTTTCCGGTCGAATCGCGCACGACCTCTTCTCCGCCCTTCGGGAGGTCGCGGACGGGGCCGTCAGCATGAGGCTCCCCGCCGGGATGACCGGAACCGAGCGAACGCTCCTTCTCCATGCTGCCTATCTCGTGGCCGACACCGACTTCCCGGTCTTCCAGACAGCAGTGACGGAGGAGGCGGGGAAGCTGGCCGGCTCAGGGTTCGAGCTGGAGTTCACCGGACCCTGGCCTCCCTACAACTTCACAGGCGATCCGAATGACGATGTCGACGCCGACTGAAGCCGGTGATGTGCCGGGAAGGTCTGAAGTCGATGGCTGGAGCGCGGAACTCCTTCCCGAGTCGGAGTCGTTCGGCCTGAACGACGACTGGTCCCTCGTCGATCTCGTCAACCGGCTGCTCGACAAGGG
>CAYRLB010000038.1:0-17493 GCA_964424945.1 uncultured Gemmatimonas sp. | reverse complement strand
GTACCGAGCGAAGATAGTCTGCGCGCGCACGAGCGGGTCGTCCGGGAGGCGCTTCTGACGAGCACCCCCATGCCACTCCGGTTCGGGACGGTCTTCCCCTCCGAAAGCCTGATGGCGCAAAGCCTCGAGGAGCATGGCGACCGGCTTGAGCGGATGCTGCACCGCGTTGACGGGCTCGTCGAGATGGGCATCCGGGTGGAGCAGGGGGCTGCAGGAACAGCGTTTCCGAAAGAGGAAGCTCCTCGGGAAGCAGACAGGGGAACGTTGTCGCAGAGCGGCCGCGCCTACCTGGAGCGCCGAAGATCCGAAATCGACGCTGCCGCAGCCGCCCGTTCGGACGCGGAGAAGATGCTCGACGCAGTCCGTTCCATCGTGGGGGAACTGGCGGTTGAGAGCACCCGAAACGTCGTGCTGCGGGAGGGGGTTCTGGGACATGTGGCATGTCTGGTGCGCAGGGCCGACATCTCGCGCTTCCGTGTGCATGTGACAGCGTCGCTCGTTCCAGCGTATCCTGATCGTATGTTTTTCGTCAGCGGGCCGTGGGCCCCGTACTCGTTCGCCGATGAGTGAGCTTCCCGTGCCGGCCGATGCAAAGGCGGAGATGCTCGCCGAGCTCAGCGAGATCGCGCGGGGCCTTCCCTCGCAGATCGATGTCGATCCCGAGGCGGTGGGGCGCGATCTGGCCAAGCTCGTGCTGACACTCGTGGAGCTCATCCGGCAGGTCGTCGAGCATCAGGCGGTGCGCCGAATGGACGATCCGGACCTCTCCGACGAACAGATCGAGCGGATGGGACTGGCGCTCCTGCGGCTGGAAGAAAAAATGCACGAGATCAAGGACGTGTTCGGCCTTGCCAGTGAAGAGCTTAACATTGATCTTGGCCCACTGGGTAAACTTCTCTGAACCCTGGAACCTTTCGAAGCTCCTTGGCTGATTTCTCACCCATAGCCCCGACACGCTCCCAGGGATTGGTGGATATTCTGGACCGGGTCCTCGACAAGGGGCTTGTGGTCGCAGGAGACATCAAGGTCAACCTGGCGAACGTCGAACTTCTCACGATTCAGATCCGGTTGCTGGTCTGTTCGATCGACAAGGCAGAGCAGATCGGCCTCAACTGGTGGAAGTTTGACCCCGCGCTTTCGGGAGGGGCGGATGGCGCGCGGCTCCAGTCCGAGAATCAGGAGCTTCGGGAGCGAATACAGAGCCTTGAGAAGAGGCTCGAGCAGCTGGCGGGTCCAGAGACGTCCTGATCCGATACCCGCGCGGTATCGTCCTCGAGCAGGATCCATCCTTTCCTACCGGGAGAAGCGAGTTATGGCCGTAGAGAGAGCACCAGGCGGTTCCAGCCTGATCGACGTTCTGGACCGCGTGCTCGACAAGGGCATCGTCATCGATGCCTACGTGCGTGTTTCGCTCGTTGGAATCGACCTGGTGACCGTGGAAGCGCGGATCGTGGTCGCCTCGATTGACACATATCTGAAGTATTCAGAGGCCGTCGGCATCACAGGCCCATCGCGACGCGAGGTCACAAGTGGAAGTGACAGGCAGGCCGAAATCGATCGCATTACCGCTGAGAACGTGGAACTCAGACGGAAGCTGGACTCGCTTAGCTGAGGCGTGAGCGTGCCATCCGGAACCGCGCATGAGGATGTAGGTCTGCACGGGCGGATTTTTGGCGCGCGCGATCTGCCCGAGGCGCTATCGATCGTCTTCGATTCGATCCTGATCCCGGAGGGTGTGGAGCAGGCTCTCGCCCTTCTGCGGAAGGGTGAGGAGTTCCGGGGGATCTTGGGGATGGGCTTCGGCGGGATCAGCTACGAAGCGATCACCCTGCCCGGGGCCGACCTCGCAACCGGGGTCGTTTCATCGCCCACACGCGTCGTGTCGATCCCGGCGCCGAATGGGATCGGGTATGACGGCGAGCTGCTCTCGGCCGTTCCACTCCTGGGTGGCGACGATCACGATGAGGCGTTCGGACTGATCCTGTTCGGGCCGGCCTTCAGGATTCAGGATCTTCCTGCTTCCCTGTTCCAGCGCCTCGTCTCGATCGAGCCGGTACTGGCCCGGATTCATGAGCACGACACCCTGGCCGCTGGGTACGCGAAGCTCGAGCAGCAGCGTGATCTGCTGACCGCCATCGTCAATGCGCTTCCGGATCCGGTGCTCATCACCGATGCGGAGAATGCGGTTGTTCTCGAGAATCGCCGGGCTGGTTCGCTCTTTACGACAGCCGAGGGGGACAGCGAAGGCCGTCGGCGGGCGGTGGGCATCAACAACCTGCTCTTCTCATCCTTCCTGACGAAGTCCGCGATCGGGGGGCGGGCAGCGGAAGGTCCGAGCCGCGAGCTGAATCTCGTCGACCCGACGGAGGGCGGCGATCTTCTCTTCGAAGTTCTCTTCACAGCGCTCCCGCCGAACGTCACGGGCGAGGTCGCAAATCTGTCGGTCCTTCGCGATGTGACCGATCTGAAGCTGGCGACTACCGAGTTGGAGCATCAGTTCAAGCGGGTCCGGCAGGCGGAGATCAAGTCGCGCCGGGAGCGGGACCGGCTGAATCTCATCCTGGAGAATGTCGGCGATCCGATTCTCGTCACCGACGAGCAATCGAACATCATCCTGATGAATCGCGAGGCGGAGCGCCTCTTCGAGATTCCCGCCGACGCCGTGGTCGATCCGCACACGCGTCAGGATGTGCGGGCCAACGATACGAAGTTCACCTCGCACATCTCCGATTTCGCGCTCAGCCCCCACTTCACCCGGATCGCACAGATATCGCTGACGACGCCTGAAACGGGGATCGTCTTCCCGGCCGAGGTTGTGTCGGGGAAGGTTCTGAACGAGCGTGGCGAGATGACTGCAATCGTCTCGATCGTTCATGATCTGACGAAGGCGACGGAGAATGAGCGACTCGCGGGCGAACTGGGCAAGCTGAACGAGAGCCTCGAGGATCGGATCCGGAGCGCGACGCTTGAGCTGGAGGAGCGGAACCGACAGCTCGAGTGGCAGCGTGAGGAGCTGGAGCGTGCCTATCGGTTGAAGTCGCAGTTCCTCGCCAGTATGAGCCACGAGCTGCGGACGCCGATCAACGCGCTTCTTGGCTATACATCGCTGATGCGCGACCAGATCTACGGAGAGCTGAACCGGAGGCAGGAGGAGGCGCTCTCCCGGATGTACACCGCCAGCCAGCATCTGCTGGAGCTGGTGAACGACATCCTCGACCTCGCGAAGATCGAGGCTGGCAAGATGCCGGTGCACATCGAACTGGTCGACGTTCGGCAGATCATCCGTGAGCTGTCGCAGACGATCGAGCCGATGGTCAGGCGGAAGAATCTCGAGTACAGAACGGATTTCGATCCGGAGCTTCCGAAGATCATGACCGACAGCACGAAGGTGAAGCAGGTCGTGCTGAATCTGCTGTCGAACGCCGTGAAGTTCACCCACGAAGGCTCCGTTTCCGTAACCATGCGGACTGCCGAGCATGATGGAGTGCTGATCAGCGTGGCGGACACCGGGATTGGAATCCGTGAAGCTGACCTGGACAAGATCTTCGAGGATTTCAGACAGGTCGATCAGTCGTCGACGCGCGAGTATGGCGGCACCGGTCTGGGGCTCTCGATCACGCGGAAGCTTCTCAATCTGCTCGGCGGGACAGTGCGCGTCAGCTCGGAAGTGGGGGTCGGAACCACCTTCACGATCTGGCTTCCCCGGGAGAGCCGGGAAATCCTGCTGGACGACACCCTTACGGGGCGGATCGGGAACCCCGGAGCAGTCGGCGGCTGACCGGTTGGCCGTCTTCGAGATCTGATTGACACGCCCACCGACTCTTCCTAGATTCGGCATAAGGATGCGTCAGCGCGGTCCCATCTTCCGGATGGGGCCGCGTTTCTTGTTTCGGGGGGTGTGATCCCGAATCTTTGTTGATGGCCGGGTCGCCAACTGACTGCAGATAGCAATAATGAAACAACGGTGTACGGTGATCGTCGGCTCCCAGTGGGGCGACGAGGGCAAGGGTAAGATCGTCGACGTCCTCTCGGAGGAAGCCGATGTCGTGGCCCGCTACCAGGGCGGTGCGAACGCGGGCCACACTGTGCACGTGGGCGCCGAGGAGTTCATTCTCCATCAGATCCCTTCGGGGATTCTGCATCCCGGCACCCGCTGCCTGCTCGGGAATGGCGTCGTGCTCGACCCTTTCCAGTTCTTCGAGGAGATGGACGGGCTGATCGAGCGCGGTCTCGACGCCGAGGAGCGGGTGAATGTGAGTGTGCGTGCGCACCTCCTGCTGCCGCACCACAAGCTTCTGGACAGGGCAGCCGAAGCAGGGCGGGGGGCGCAGAAGATCGGCACGACGGGCCGAGGGATCGGCCCGGCGTACGAAGACAAGATCGCGCGCCAGGGAATCCGCGTCGTCGACCTGCGCAGCGAGACCCGCGCGCGCGAGCTGCTGACCGCCGCTGCACAGCGGGCAAACAGGAAGCTTGCCGCCGTTGATTCGAGCGAGACCGTCTCCGCCGATGAGCTCATCGAGCAGGTCTTCTCCATTCGTGAGCGGCTTCTGCGGATCATGGTCGATACCGGCCGGGTCGTCGCCGAAGCAATCGCCGCGGGGAAGCACGTTCTGCTCGAGGGTGCGCAGGGTGCGCTTCTGGATGTCGACCATGGGACCTATCCCTATGTGACGTCGTCGAATACGACTGCCGGCGGCGCCGCACTCGGGGTCGGGGTCGGACCGACGATGGTCGATGCTGTTGTCGGCGTGGTGAAGGCGTACACGACGCGCGTCGGGGAGGGGCCTCTGCCCACGGAGCTTCCCTCGCCGCTGCAGGAGCAGGTGCGCGAGCTCGGCGGCGAGTATGGCGCGACGACCGGCCGGCCGAGGCGATGCGGCTGGTTCGACGCAGTGGTCGTACGCTTCGCGGCGCGTGTGAATGGTCTCACGGGCCTTGCCGTTACGAAGCTGGACGTTCTCGATACCCTCGAGGAGATCCAGATCGCGACGGGCTACCGGGTGAATGGCGAGCCGATCGAGGATTTCCCCGGCGATATCGAGCAGCTTTCCGAGGTCGAGCCGGTATATGAAACGCTCCCTGGGTGGCAGTCGCCGACAACCGAGGCGCGCCGCTGGGAGGATCTGCCGGAAGCTGCCAAGGGGTACCTCCGCCGTCTCGAGGAGCTGACGGGCACGCCGATCTGGTACGTGTCGGTTGGAACGAGACGGGACCAGATCATCCACGTGGAGCGATGACGTACAGGCAGGCGCTGTCGATGGCCGGGGTTGATCCGGCCATCGCGCGGGTGCGGCGGTTTGGAGGGAGCCGCCGGCGTTCGCAGGGGTGTGGCGCGGGGAGACCCGGTTCCTGCGGGCGTCGCGTGCGGGGTCTCAACCGGCGGTTTTCGGCCGTCAGGGTCACAGGTCGGCGGTGAGCGCTTCTCCAATGGACGACGTCTCATCGGCGCTCCGGCACGTCAAGCCTGGGGTCCGGGCGCTGCACGCGTATACGCTCCGGCACTTCGATCCCCCCATCAAGCTCAACCAGAACGAGTCCCCCTATGACGTTCCGGAGGAGCTGAAGGCGGCTTTGTGGGAGCGGCTCGCATCGCGACCCTGGAACCGGTATCCCCCGTTCGTCGCCACCGACTTCATTTCGGCCATTTCGGAGGCCACGGGACACCCGGCCGATGGAATTCTGGTGGGCAATGGCTCGAACGAACTGATCCAGGCACTTTTCGCGACGGTTGTGGAGCCGGGCGTCAGCGTCGTCATCGTCGAGCCGACCTTTACGCTCTACCAGTTGATGACGGGGGT
Organism: uncultured Gemmatimonas sp.; assembly: GCA_964424945.1. Classification (GTDB taxonomy): domain Bacteria; phylum Gemmatimonadota; class Gemmatimonadetes; order Longimicrobiales; family Longimicrobiaceae; genus WHSP01. Next base: position 11,692 of record CAYRLB010000038.1, on the reverse strand, counting down.
CGGGGGCGGGAGTGTCGTCAGGGTCTCCATGGATGCGGAATTCCGCTTCCCGGTCGACGACATCATCCGGGCGGCACAGTCATCGAAGGCGGCGATCATCGTCCTTTGCGTGCCGAACAACCCGACGGGGAGCGGGCTTTCCGCGGCCGAGATCGAGCGCATCCACGATGAGACCGATTCGCTCGTCGTTCTCGATCAGGCGTACGTCGAATTCGGGGGGTACGACGCGATCCCGTTGCTCGCGAAGCGGCCGCGAATGATCGTCCTGAGGACGTACAGCAAGGCGATGGCGCTTGCCGGTCTGCGTGCGGGATATCTGCTCGGGAATGAGGCGCTGGTCACGGAGATCGCAAAGGCGAAGCTCCCCTACAATCTGAACTTTCTCACCGAGTCGGTGGCGGCTGAGCTGATGAGGAACCGGCAGCTCCTGCAGCCGCAGATCGATGTGATCCGGGCCGAGCGGGATCGCCTGCTCGACGAGATGGGCAGGATCGAGGGGATTCGTGTTTTCCCGAGTGAGGCGAACATCGTCCTCTTCCGCGTCGAGCGACCGGATCTCGATGAGAAGGTGGTGTTCAATCGTTTGCTCGAGGAGTTCGGCGTTCTCATCCGCGACGTATCGGGGTATCCGATGCTCGAGCGATGCCTGCGGGTGAATGCCGGCACGCCGGAGGAGAACGATGTATTCCTGGCGGGAATGCGGTCCATTTTCGGCGCCGGGTGATCTCGCGGCCGAAGCAGGCTGTGAGCTGACCCTGGCTGCTGCGATGGCTGAGCGACGCTGCTCCAGGCCGTGGTGGATGACGTGGGATATCGTGCCGGAATCTCCGTCGCACCTCCTTCTCGTGCACTGAACGTTATTTCGGGTGTAAGCCGGGGCGGACCTTGCCCCAACGCAGGCGGCCGACGACCGGTTCCGGCCTGCTTCAGACCAGACAGCTCGCTTCCAATGTCACGACGCGCGGAACGCACCCGGAAGACTCGCGAAACCGAGATCGCCGCATCCGTGGATCTCGACGCACCCGGCGCGACCGAGATTTCGACCGGGATCGGTTTCTTCGATCACATGCTTGAGGCGCTGGCCCGGCATGGTCGCTTCGGCCTGAAGGTTCGCTGCGTCGGGGATCTTCATATCGACGGACACCACACCGTCGAGGATGTAGGGATCGTGCTTGGCGGCGCCGTTCTCGAGGCGCTCGGCGACAAGCGGGGTATCGTTCGATACGCCGACGCCACTGTCCCGCTGGATGAGGCGCTGGTCCGGACGGTTGTGGATATATCGGGAAGGCCTTTCGTCCATTTCGATGCTGCGATTCCGGCCGGGCAGCCCCGGATCGGCGAGTTCGACGCCGCGCTCTCGGCCGAGTTCTGGCGCGCCTTCGCGACGGAAGCGCGGATAACGCTCCACATCGATCTGCTGCGGGGCGAGAACGCGCATCATATCGTGGAGGCGACCTTCAAGAGCGCAGCAAGAGCTCTCAGCGCGGCATGGTCGGTCGATCCCCGGCAGGCTGGTGAGATCCCGTCGACGAAGGGTGCCCTTTGAGTGCCCCGGCGTCGGTCGTAGTTCTGGACTACGGCGCCGGGAATCTGCGCTCGGTGGTAAAAGCGTTCGAGCATGAGGGCGCGGATGTCGTGCTCACGAACGAGCCATCCGTTGCCGCTGCGGCGGACCGGCTGGTGCTTCCGGGGCAGGGGCATTTCGGGCAGTGTATCGGGCGGCTCGAGGAGAGCGGTCTTGCGGATGCGGTTCGTTCAGTCGTCGCGGCAGGGCGCCCCTTTCTGGGGATCTGCGTGGGGATGCAGCTCCTGTACGAGGGGAGCGAGGAGGCGCCGGGCGCCGCGGGGCTGGGCTTCCTTCCCGGGCAGATCCGGCGGATTCCGACGTCGCTCCACCTCCCCCATGTCGGTTGGAACGCCGTGCGATTCACACCGCGCGCGATGGACGATTCGCTCCTGCGCGGTGTAGCGCGTGATGAACCGCGCTACTTCTATCATGTCCATTCCTACGCGAGACTCGACGCCTCCCCGGATGAACTTCTGGGCGAGTGCGGATATGAATCGGACTTCGCATCCATCGTGGGGAAGGACAACGTCTGGGGGATCCAGTTCCATCCGGAAAAAAGCCAGGAGGATGGTCTGGCGATCCTGCGCAACTTCACCCGTTTGTAGCGGTTACGGCCGGTCAAGGAATGGAATTCTTCAGAGCACACGGTCTCGGTAACGACTACCTCGTCGCTGACGATGGTCAGCTCGATCCGCCTCTTTCGCCGCCCGCGATCCGGTTGATCTGCGACAGGCACCGGGGCGTCGGGAGCGATGGCATATTGGTGAAGACCGCCTCCACGGATGCTGATTTCGGTGTGCGCATCTACAATCCGGATGGCTCGGAGGCGGAGAAGAGCGGCAATGGGCTGCGCATCTACGCGGCATATCTTCATGCCGAAGGACTCGTGCGCGAGGGCTCCCCGTTCACCGTTCAGACGCTTGGCGGTCTGGTCACGATGCTCGTGTCGAATACGGGGTCGTCGGGTGTGATGATGGTCGAGGTGGAGATGGGCCGGGCGTCCTTCATGAGCTCTGCGGTGGGTCTGAGCGGCCCCGACAGGGAGGTCGATGGTGAGATGCTCGAGCTGGAGGGCGGCGATCGGGTGGCGATGAACACGGTGTCGATCGGCAACCCGCACTGCGTCTGTTTCGAAGACGAGCTGATTTTCGATGATCTGCGACGCCGTGGCCCGCAGATCTCGACGCACCCCTGGTTTGAAAGAGGTGTGAACGTGCAGTTCGCGCGTGCGGTCGGCCCGGCCGAGGTTGAGGCGTTCGTCTGGGAGCGGGGCGCGGGGGAGACGCTGGCGTCAGGATCGAGCGCCTGCGCCGTGGCGGCAGCCTCTGTTCGGCGCGGTATCGTCAGGGAGAGACAGGTAGCGGTGAGAATGCCGGGGGGGACGCTCGATGTCACTGTCGGTGACGCCTGGGATCTCGTGCTGCGAGGTCCGGTCGAGAGCGTCTGCCGCAGCCGCCTGACGGAAGGATTCCTTGCACAACTCAAAGAGCTGTCATGAGCCTCGCGAAGAGAATCATCCCCTGCCTGGATGTGATGGATGGGCGGGTCGTCAAGGGAATCCGCTTCCTCGACCTCAGAGATGCCGGTGATCCGGTCGAGCAGGCGATGCGGTACGATGAGCAGAAGGCCGACGAGCTGATCTTCCTCGATATCACCGCGTCGCATGAGGGCCGCGCGTCGATGCTGGACGTCATCCGCAGGACGGCGGAATCGATCTTCATCCCCTTCACCGTAGGGGGCGGGGTTCGCTCAGTCGACGACTTCCTTGCGATCCTGGGCGCCGGAGCCGACAAGGTCGGCGTAAATACGGCGGCGCTGAATGATCCCGAGCTCGTTGCCCGCGCGGCCGACCGCTTCGGGACACAATGCGTCGTGGTAGCGATCGATGCCCGACGTGTTTCCGATGCCCCGGACCGCTGGGAGATCTACACCCATGGCGGCCGCAACGCGACGGGCATCGATGCCGTGGAATGGGCTGCCCGGGTCGAGGAGCTTGGCGCAGGGGAGATTCTGCTGACGTCGATGGATACCGACGGAACGCGGGCCGGCTATGACCTGGGGTTGATCAGGGAGGTCTCCGCGACCGTGGGGATTCCGGTGATCGCTTCCGGCGGGGCGGGTACGCTCGAACATCTCGATGAGGCGCTCGGCGCCGGTGCGCACGCCGTCCTGGCTGCCTCCGTCTTCCACTTCGGAGAGATCACTGTGCCGGAGGCTCGCGCCTTCCTGGCCGAGAAAGGCCACGAAGTCCGCCGCTAGGGGAAGCTCCTTCCTGATTACCGCGTTCGGTCCGTCCGCCATCGAGTCCACGGGCGAAGGGTCTGGCGCGGCTTTCGGAAGCCAGTTGGAGCTCCGCGGAGCCCGACTGACCAGCGGAAGCCGTCCTCAGGTCTTCACTCGCCAGAGAAAGACGGAGGCCGCGCCGAGGAAGAGGATGTTCGGAGTCCACGCCGCTACGAAGGGCGAAAGGGCGCCACTCTCACCCATCGCCTCACCGACCTTGAAGAGCATCAGGTAGACCATCGTAATCGCCAGGCTCATCCCGATCCCGAACGCCGTACCTCCCCCTCGCCGGTTGCTGGTCGTGAGTGGAAGCCCGAAAAGGACGATCACGAAGACCGCCATCGAGAGTGAAAGCCGCTGTGCCAGGTTGACCTCGGCTTCCCGCGGATCCCCGCCCGACCGCTCCACCACACCGATGTAATTCTGCAGCTCGCTGTAGCGCATCTCCTCGGGTGTCTTCGCGGACGCGAGGAGCACTTCCGGCCTCTCCGTCAGATCCGAAGTTTGCATCACCGTGAACTTCATCGTGGATTCGAGGCCGGTGCTGTCGCGCCACCGCATGTATCCATCCCGAAGCGTCCATCCATCCTGCTCGTTCCACGCGGCACCGGCCGCTGCGTGCTGGACCCACAGGTCGGCGGAGGGATCACCTCCCTCGATGACCACTTTCTCCATCGAGTGGGTGAGACCGTTCAGCTGATTGGCAGAGAGCGTCCGGCCTGTCTCTGTACGATATACCAGGTTCAGCTTGATCGGGATCGTGAACCTCTCCCTCGTCCCCAGGAGCTCCGCCCGTCGCTGGTTCGCGACCGGGACAGCCTCTGCGATGCCTACCGCCGCGGTGCTCAGCAGGAGACCGGTCACCACGATCGGAAGCGTGAGCCGATAGAAGCTTACGCCACCTGCCTTCGCGGCGGTGATCTCCTGATGCCGGGTCATGTTCCCGATCGTGAACACCGTCGCGATGAGCGCGGCGATCGGGAAGCTGTAGAAGATCAGCTGCGGCATCAGGAAGATGTACGAGCGCGCAACGGAGACCATTCGCATCCCCTGCCCGATATAATCCTCCAGATTCTCCGTTAGATCGGTGATCAGGAAGAGGAAGGGCAGCGCGAGCACCAGAAGGACGAACGTGCCCAGGAACTGCCGGAGCAGGTATCGGTCGAAGATCTTCACGAGCCTTCGGCGGTCCGGGTGCGTCGCAGGCGCTCTTTGAGCCGGAAGAAGCGCTCACCCATCGCCCCTCCGCGGGACGTCCCATACTCGCGGCCGAGAAGGAGATATCCGACCAGACCGAGACTTCCGAAGAGGATGTTGGTGAGCCACATCGACAGGTAGGGCGTCATATAGCCTCGGCCCGCCAGCGTCTCCCCGCCGATCAACCCGACATAATAGATCCCGAAGATCGAGAGACTCACCGCGATCACCATTCCGATGCCGCCCTGCGAGAAGCGCAGCGCGATAGGGACGCCGATCAGGACGTAGACGAGAGCAGCTACGGCGATCGAGTACTTCTTCTGGATCTCCACCTGCAGATCCCGGATGTCGGCTTCCAGTGCGCGGGCGCGGGAGTTCGCGTACTCAACGGGATCGCGGCCGGCAGCGTTAGGAAAGTTCAGAGGGCGCGAAGGGGCCGGAGTCGCCGAGTCAGCCGCGACATCGCTCGGAGCGCCGGCCGCCGCCGATATCCCCGCCGGATCTTCGGCTGCGGCGAGATACGCGTCACGCTCGACGGATACTGAATCGATACGGGCCTGCATCATCCCGATCGTCATGTCACGATCCGTCCGGTAGCCCGCTCCGGTATTGCGCTGGAGAGTCTGGGAGACCCCCGTCAGCCGCATCACCTGCTGCTCGAACTTCGATACCCCGAAGTTCGCCGGCTCGTTGAAGTCCACCTCCCTGATCTCCCCGTCGTACAGCGTCAGGAGCATGTCGGTACGGGCGGCGTTCTGCTGGATGAGCCCCGAATCGGCCTCGATGGTTCGGGTCACCTGGTCACTCGCGACATCGAAGATCGTCACATCGATCATCTTCCCGGCCCCCCGGTCAAACTGGGCCGCCTCCAGATAATAGGGGACCGTTCCGCTGCCGTCCTGAATGGGGTTGAGAAACTTCTCCTGCCAGGCGGTGAGGGGGCGTGCCTGGGCGACGTCCATCATCAGGATCCGCCAGCGATAGTTGGCCGTCGGAAGAACCCGATCGTTGAACCAGATCATCCCCCCGGCGAAGAGGCAGGCAGCGATGATCATGGGGAAGGCAAAGCGGCGCAGATCGATGCCATTCGCCCGCAGCGCCATGATCTCATTCTCGGCAGCGAGTGTCGAGAAGGCGTAGAGCACGGCGACGAGCACAGACATCGGCAGCGTCAGCGCTAAATTTGCCGGCAGCGAGAGGACGAAGAATTCCAGGATGATGGGTACCGGAAGGCCTTTACCCGCGAAACTCGCCAGCTCCTTCGCGAGCGTATTGATCAGGATGACGCCTGTCAGCGTGATCAGCGCGAAGAAGAAGGGTCCGATGTGGGCCCGCAGCAGATAGCGTGTAAGGATCTTCATTTTGTCAGTTCGGACGATCCGGTTTCGGGCGCGTACTACACCCGCACCCCGCGGACGGTCCGCTTTATCGCTGCCAAGGGCCTGAGCCGCCAAACGTAGACTGTTCCGGTCACTTTCCCGGCGGATTCGCCAGTACGCTGGACATGAAAGTACAGAGGATTCCGCTTCATGCCGAGCCGTCGATGCCCGAATTGACGATATCGCTCGATTTGACCCGATACAGACAGAGTTTCTGGCCGCGGGCCCGGTATCTTGGCCGTTGCACGGGACGGTCCGGCAGGGTTCCGCCTCTCCGACCCGGTTGCTCAGGAAGAGCTGACTGACGAACGGGACCCGGAGTGACTTCCACATGCTCGAGATGACACCGCAGGAACGCCTCGCCCTGCTCGTTCTCTGCCTTCTGCTGACCGGAGGAGGGGCCGCTCGTCACCTTCTGGCGCGAGAGACTTCGGCAATTGGAGTCGAGTCCGGACGGCTGGCAGCCGATACTTCGAGCTTCGGGTCGGCTGCGTCGCTTACAACGCGCGTCGCGGCCGAGGTCGAGGAGGGACGCCAGCGATCGCGCCCCCTGGATGAAGGCGAGAAGATCGATCCGAACCGCGCTTCTGCCGTCGAGCTGGACCGACTGCCCGGGATCGGGCCGGCCCTCGCGGACCGGATCGTAGCCCATCGGCAGGCGAATGGGCGTTTCGGCTCCCTGCAGGATCTTCGCGAGGTGTCCGGAATCGGGGATGCGCTTCTCGGACGGATCTCCGCTCATGTGACACTTCCCGCAACTGCGGGGTCGCGCAGCGGGGCGCGGAGTACGGCGTCAGCACGTGTCGACATCAACCGTGCCGACGAAGCTGATCTTCAGACGTTGCCCGGCATCGGCCCGTCGATCGCCTCGCGGATCGTGGCGCACCGCAATGAGCACGGGCGGTTCCGAAGCTGGGAGGACCTCGAGGAGGTGTCCGGCATCGGCCCCGCCCTGCGGGCAAGACTTGAACGTTCTGCACGGCTGGGCCAGTGAAGGCGAATGGCCGCACATGGTCCCGGACATTGTCTGACGCATTGGGACGATCTGACACAATGGTTGTTGTTGCTGCCGCCGCCCGCATCGGAGAGATGCTCGTCCGGGATGGCGTGATCTCGAGAGAACAGCTCGATCGGGCCCTGGCGGATGCGCAGTCCGCCGGTACACGGCTCGGGTACAGCCTGGTGAAGCTCGGTTTCGTCGGGGAGCACGACCTTGCGATAACGCTCGCTCGCCAGCATCGGGTACCGGCCGTAGACCTCGAGCGGGCGCGCCTCGACCCGAAGCTTCTGAAGCTCGTCCCCGCCGATCTGGCCCTCCGGCACCTCGTCGTGCCCCTCCGCCGCGTCGGTCGGACGCTCACTGTCGCGATGAGCGACCCCGGCGACATGAGTGCCATCGATGACCTCAAGTTCATCACCCGGTTCGAGATCGAACCGGTCATCGCGGGAGAGTTCACCCTGCGGAAGGTCGTCGAGAGGGAGTACGACGTCGCCGAGGAGCGTATCCAGGATCTCCTGAAGCAGCTCGATCAGGAGAGCGACATCGAGGTGATGGAGGAGGAGGAAGAGGAGTTCTCCGTGGGGATGATGCAGGCGCAGGTAGAGGAGGCGCCTGTCGTGAAGCTCATCAATGGAATCCTGAACGATGCCGTCGCCCGGGGAGCTTCCGACATCCATTTCGAGTGCTACGAGAAGGACGTCCGCGTTCGCTACCGCATCGATGGCGTGCTGCAGGAGATCATGCGGCCGCCCCCGAAGATGAAGGCCGCGCTGATTTCCCGCTTCAAGATTCTGGCGGATCTCAATATCGCGGAACGGAGGCTCCCGCAGGACGGTCGCATCAAGCTGCGGATCGGGCGGAAGGTCATCGATTTCCGTGTTTCGACGCTCCCGACCCTCTTCGGGGAGAAGATCGTCCTCCGGATCCTGGACAAGGGGAATCTGACGCTGGACCTCGAGGCGTTCGGCATGGAGCCGAAGGCCCAGGAGGACTTCATGAAGGCGATCCTGAACCCATATGGGATGGTGCTCGTCACCGGTCCGACCGGCTCCGGGAAGACCACCACGCTGTATTCGGCGCTGTCGAAGGTGAACACCGACGAGGTGAACATCATGACCGCTGAGGATCCCGTCGAATACAATCTTCAGGGGATCAACCAGGTACAGGTCCGCGGGGATATCGGGCTGACCTTCTCGGCCGCCCTTCGAGCGTTTCTGCGGCAGGACCCGAATATCATCATGGTCGGGGAGATCCGGGATATCGATACCGGATCGATCGCGATCAAGGCGGCGCTGACCGGCCATCTCGTGCTTTCGACGCTGCACACGAATGACGCGCCCTCGACGATTACCCGCATGGTGGATATGGGGATCGAGCCCTTCAATGTCGCGTCGGCGGTGAATCTCATCACCGCGCAGCGGCTCGTACGCCGTATCTGTGCGAAGTGCAAGCAGGAGGTGACATATCCCGCTGAGTATCTGTCGGCGGCGGGGATCACTCCAGAAATGGCGCAGGAAATCACCTTCTACCGGGGGAAGGGTTGCGAAGGATGCTCCGGCAGCGGTTATCGGGGGCGGCAGGGTTTGTACGAGGTCATGGCAATGTCACCGACCCTGCGGCGGATGATCCTGCAAGGCGCCTCTACCGCGGATCTTCGCGATCAGGCAATCGGCGACGGCATGCTGACCCTGCGAATGGACGGAATGGTGAAGGTGAAGGCGGGAGTGACGACGCTGGAAGAGGTTGTGAAGGAGACGGCGGGGTGAGCCTGAAGACTCGGGACGGGGCACGGATATTGGACCCGAAAGCCGAGAATCACCGAAAACGGACGTAGAATCTCGACACAGCCTGGTCGTTGACGCGGCATATCGCGGTGCCCGTCGCACTTTGCACGATTCGCCAGCCTCCGGCGCGCTACAATAGCCGCGCCGAAGGTCTGATCGCTGACAGCCGACAGCCGATAGCTCATTGATGCTCGATCTCCGATCCCTTCTGGACGAAATGATCCGCCGTGGCGCATCGGATCTTCACATCACTGCTGCGGAGCGACCGAAGCTGCGCATCGATGGGTCGATCGTGAACAGCTCCTATGAGGAGGTGCTCACCCCCAGGGATACGCTGGCCCTGACCTACTCCATCCTCAGCGAGCAGCAGAAGAAGCGATTCGAGAACGAGGATGAGCTCGACTTTTCGTTCGGAATCCAGAACCTGTCGCGGTTCCGCGCAAACGCGTTCAGACAGCGCGGCTGTGTGGCCCTCGCGATCCGGCAGGTCCCCTTCAAGATCACGGCGCTGGAAGAGCTTGGCGTGCCACCCGTTCTCGGGAAGCTTGCGGAGCGGCCCCGCGGGCTGGTGCTGGTGACCGGGCCGACCGGTTCGGGCAAGACGACGACTCTCGCAGCGATGCTCGACAAGATCAATCGTGAGCGACGGGGACACATTCTGACGATCGAGGATCCGATCGAGTTCATCCATCGCCATCAGGGGTGCATGGTGAACCAGCGGGAGGTCGGCGGCGACACGAAGAGTTTCGCGCAGGCGCTCAAGTATGCGCTACGACAGGATCCAGACGTCATCCTCGTCGGGGAGATGCGCGATCTGGAGACGATTCAGGCGGCGCTGACGATCTCCGAGACCGGACACCTTTGTCTCGCGACGCTCCACACGAACTCTGCGGCGGAGAGCATCAACCGCATCATCGATGTGTTCCCGTCGCATCAGCAGTCCCAGGTGAGGGCGCAACTCGCGTTCGTCCTCGAGGGTGTCGTCACGCAGACTCTGCTTCCGAAGGCGAGGGGGAGCGGGCGGGTGGTCGCCAGCGAGGTGATGATCTGTACACCTGCCGTGCGCGCCTGCATCCGCGACGACAAGGTCCATCAGATCTACTCGATCATCCAGTCAGGGAAGAAGCACGGGATGCAGACGCTGAACGATTCGCTCTATCAGCATTATGTGCAGCGGGAAGTGACGCTGGAGGAGTGCCTGAGGGCGTCGGCCGATCCCGCCGAATTTCTAAGGATGGTCGGAGACCCGGTCCCGGCGTAGGCCGGAGTGGCATGAAGTCGTCCAGAATGCCGAGTCCCGAAGCAGACCGACGAACCCGCGGCTGACAGCTGACAGTTAACATTATCGTGCCTACCTTCTCCTATTCCGCCCGGTCGACCGCCGGTGAGATCCAGACAGGGGAGATCGACCTCCCGACGCGGGATGAGGTCGTAACCTTCCTGCGTCGGCAGCGGCTCGTCCCCCTCGCGATCAGGACGAAGTCGAAGGACATCTCGATCACGATCGGGACGGGCGTGAAGATGCGGGAGATCGTCATCTTCACGCGTCAGTTCTCGACGATGATCAACGCAGGGCTGCCGCTGGTGCAGAGCCTGACGATTCTTGCCGAACAGTGCGAGAACGAGCATCTGCAGAAGGTTATCAGTGCCGTCCTGAACGATATTCAGGCGGGGCAGACGCTTGCCGACGCAATGCGCCGCCACCCGAAGATCTTCAGCGATCTATATGTGAACATGGTGGCCGCGGGCGAAGCGGGCGGTATTCTCGACACCATCCTCAACCGGCTCGCGCTCTTCCTCGAGAAGAATGACGCGCTCGCGCGGAAAATCAGAGGCGCGATGACCTATCCGGTGGTCGTGCTGTTCGTGGTGCTCGCCGCGACGACGATCCTGCTCTGGAAGGTCGTCCCGATTTTCGCGGAGATCTTCACGAGCGCCGGAATGGCGCTTCCGACGCCGACCCGGGTGGTGCTTGGGGTCAGCGAGTTCCTCCAGAACTACATCCTGCTCATCTTCGTCGGCTTGATCGGGATGGTCGTTGCGATCCGGCAGTACTACAGGACTTCGGGTGGGCAGCTGGCGATCGACCGGATGCTGCTGCGGATGCCGATCCTCGGCAGTCTGATCCGCAAGGCAGCGGTGTCCCGCTTCACGCGGACGCTGGGAACGCTCGTGTCATCGGGCGTGTCGATTTTGGAAGGGCTCGAAATCACTGCGCGGACCGCCGGTAATCGCGTCGTTCACGATGCTGTGATGCAGTCGCGCCGCTCGATCGCCGGGGGCGCGACGATCGCCGACCCGCTGAAGCAGTCCGGCGTCTTCCCCCCGATGGTCGTGCAGATGATCAACGTGGGAGAGCAGACCGGCGGCCTCGATGAGATGTTGTCGAAGATCGCGGACTTCTATGATGACGAAGTCGACGCCGCGGTTGGCGCGCTGACGTCGGTGCTCGAGCCGGTGATGATCGTGGTGATGGGGATCG
>CAYRLB010000037.1:0-25432 GCA_964424945.1 uncultured Gemmatimonas sp. | reverse complement strand
AGCCCCCGCCGTCGGAACGGCGTCCTTGCGAGGAACGAGCCCCACGATATCGATTCCCGCCAGTCGAGCCTGGTCCACAGCGTATGCGATCTCACCGTAAGTCGCATCCTCGGCACCCTCGACGAAGATCACCTTTCGGGGACGATTGCTGTACACCTCAGCGAGTCGGGCCCGCAGGTTGCCTTCGACAGCCTGCGTATTGAGAAAATACTGCCCGTTTGACCGGACTTCGAGAACAATCTGATCGGAAGCCTCACTCGAGGATCCCGTGCTCTCCATAGGAGGCACCTGAACCGATATACCTTCCTGCGCACCCTCCTGCACGACCATGAAAATGATCAGGAGGACCAGGAGGACGTCGATCATCGGAGTCATGTTGATCTCAGAGGTCGGTCCCCCCGAGCCACCGCCAACCTTCATTGCCATAGATCAGCCCCCCTCTTCCTCAGCCAAGCCTTCGGTAATCGCACCAATCCGACGAACACCGGCTTCGCGTGCTGACTGCATGGCGGTGAGGAACACCGAATAGGAGATCCCTCGATCCGCCTTGACGTAGAGCACCTGATCCTGCGGTCGGGACGCGTAACGCCGCCGCAGCTCAGAAGTGAGTAGATCTTCCGGAATCACAACCGGTTCCTCATCCAGATAGAACCGGCCCTGGTTGTCGATGCCGAGCGTGACGCGATCGTCCCTCTCAGGCGCCGATGAAGCAGCGGCAGGAAGCCTGGCCGCGTACGCCATCGCCGGGATCGTGATCATGAAGATGATCAGGAGCACCAGCATCACGTCCACCATCGGTGTGACGTTAATGTCGGCGTTTACGTCACTGTTCTCGATACCGGCGATCTTCGGAAGAGTGGACCCTCCGTATCCTGCCATTATCAGTCTCCTGCGAGTGCCTGAGTTGCCTGACGGGTCAGCATCCAGTCGACGAGCTCACGACCCGCATAGGCGAGTTCCGAAAAGAGCGTCTCCAGGCGGGTGTTGAAGTAGTTGTAGAGCCACACTGCCGGAATGGCCGCGAGAAGACCGATTGCCGTGGCGATGAGCGCCTCAGCAATACCGGCCGAGATCGCCTCGATGCCCGCCCCGCCGGTGCTCATGCCGCTGAAAGCGTTGACCACGCCCACGGTGGTTCCGAGCAGCCCGACGAACGGTGCAGTCGCACCGACGGTCGCAAGGATAGCGAGACCCGACTTCAGCTCCGTTGCAAGCAGGATCTGCTCACGCTCGATCGACCGCTCGACCGACACGATTGCAGTATCCATATGTCGACCACCTTCCAGGAATGGTGCAACCTCACGGAGTGACTCGCCGAGGACCCGTGCGACGTGCGAATTCTTGCTGGCATCTGCGAGTTCGACGGCACCCGCGATGTCGTTATCCAGAAGCATCGCAGAAAACTGGGGTGCGAAAGTCCTTGTCGCGTTGGTCGCACGACGGAATCGGATCCACTTCACCGCAGCAACCGTGAGGCTGATGATACTCATGAAGAGCAGGACGAACACGATGCCACGGGCGAACCAACCCATGTGCGACCAGAGTTCGGCGTAGGACATCTGCATCTGCGTGTACTCCGTCTAAAGATTGTGAAGGGACGAGCCGAACCGGGGTCGTCCAGATATCACGCGATCCTTCCTGCCTGCCCGCGAGAGGCACTTCGATCAGGACGCGTACGGTTTCATCCACCGGTTTAGTGGACGAAATGGAACCTTGATCTGCGATCTCTTGGTCTATCCGGAATCGGTCACCCCGGCCCGTAGCAGAGCCGGGATAAGCGAGGGTTCGAATCTGGAACGAATTATCTGACTGATGCAGCCTGCCAGGAAATTGGCATCGAGACGAGCACGCGCACCGGCTGTCCCTTGTATCGGCCAGGAGTGTAGCGGAACCGCTGAATGACATTGGTCGACGGCTGGACGAACCGGTCATGCGTCGAATTGGTGATCTTGAGCGTGCTCATGTCAACCGTACCATCTGCCTCGACCACGAACTCCGCAGTCACGCGACCACTGATACCGGCATCCAGGAGGATCTGCGGATACTCGCGAAGCATGGCTGCCTGCACTGCGGCGGTGTTCTGCAGAACCGGCGGAGAGTCGAGAACGGCGACTTCATAAGCGAAGCCAGCCTCCGCCTCCCCCGGCTCCGGTGGGGTCGGGGGCGGAACATATCCCTCAGGCGGCGCGACGCCCCCCGCAACACCGATCCCAGAGAAGTCCGCAATGTTCACAGCGGGCGCAGACATGTCTGCCATCGGGATCACCGGTGGCGGATCCATCGGCGGAATCAGCTCCTGGAATCCGACGACAATGGGGGCGGCCGGTGCCGCGACAGCCGGCTGCTCGAGCGGAGGCGGCGGCGGCTCCGGCTCCGCTTCATCCTCCATCTCCAGGAAGGTAACTTGCTCCTCTACCTTCCGTTCTACCGGCGGCGGCTGGACTGAAGCATATACGGCCCCGACAAGAAGAAGTCCGTGAATCACGACCGACAGGAACATGCCTCCTGGGGTCATCGTCTTGCCCTTCTTCTTTGAGTCTGAGGCTATCAGCGTGGTGAACATAGCTCTTCCTACTTCTGGAACGGTGATTGGCCAGAGATGACCGGCCGACGACGGATACCCGCGAAGCAAAGGCCGCTTACGACGAGATTGAGCGGTCGATCAGGTGTTTCCATCCAGCTTCGCGGAATCACCTACCCGACTTTCAGCGCAGAGACGCTGGATCGCCACCGTGAGAGAATACGATGGAGTCGGGCTGTCGGACGAGGATGTCGACACCGTGCAACAAACGGTGCCAAACCCTCCGGTACTTTATCGTCTGAGATCGCGGCGACGCGCGACGGTGTCCAGTTGGAATCGGAACAACAATGTGAGCTTGCGGTTTCCCGATGCGGATCTTCTAGGACCAGAGACCGACTGACGAACCTGATCCTGCGAGGGTTTGTACTTCACAGGCGCCCATTCTAGCGTGTCCGGCCGCCCACGGCAATCCCGATAAGGTGATTCGGTACCGCCTTCCCCAACTTTATCATCCGAACGGACGGGAACTCCGTAACACCGTCCCGTTCACGCTGCGGGCTCCTTCAAAGAGGCGCTCTCCTGGCAGCCCACCAGCGCCCCTCAAGCAGGGCGAATTCCTCGGATGAATTATATACAATTTGACCAAATCAGAGCCGAGCGTCAATCCCCCGGGACCGTTCATTCCACTCACCGGCCGTTGGGACGACCCTGCCACACCCGATCGTTCGGTCCCTCCGGACCCGACCGGCTCCGCAGACCGACACACTTTGCGTCGTGCGCATCGTGTAGTCAAGTAGCTGTTACACGAAGTGCGGAAGAATGTGGCACCGGATTCAAAGCTGCGAAGTCCCGCCCGCGCTTCTGGGTTCATGGTCGTGCCAAGGGTCTTCTGTCCCGTGGCTCAACCTGTTTCCCGGCGCAGCGGTCGGCCCTTGTGCGCTTTACCCCAACTACGAACCCCGATCGCCTAATGTGCGCGGTTCCATAACGACACTTTTATTCTCGTTCGAGCTGGCCGCCGTGGGATGTGCTTACAGGCATTGGATTTACGACGAACTTGGCGAGACGGATGGATGCGCACCCGCGCGCTGTGAACAGCCCCCCTCGGAGTCCCGGCCCGGGTTATTCGTAGCGTAGCGCGTCCACCGGATTGAGCCTCGCCGCGCGATTTGCCGGGTACAGGCCGAAGCCGATCCCGCTGATGGCCGAGATCCCGATCGCCGCCGCGATCGACCAGAGCGGAACAACGGCCGGCAGAGGGGTCAGTGCGCTGATCGCAAATGCCAGAACACCGCCAACGGCGATCCCGATCGCCCCGCCAATGACGGTGACCGTGGTGGACTCGACGAGAAACTGCCAGAGGATCTCCCTCGGGGTGGCGCCCAGTGCTTTCCGTACGCCGATCTCACGGGTGCGCTCGGTCACCGAGATCATCATGATCGCGACCACCCCCACACCTCCCACCATCAGGCCGATGGAGGAGAGGACGAGCATGATCATGAAGAAGGCGCCAGTGAGATTGTTGAAGAGCTCCATGAGCGCTTCCTGGCGGATGATGGCGAAGTTGTTCTCCTCACCCGGTCGCAGCCCACGCGAGGAGCGCAGGAGTGCCGTGATATCATCCGTCGCACCTTCCGGGGAGACACCCGCAGCCGGCACCACAAGGAGAGAGTACCACTCGGGATCGGCCCCCAGACGCTGAACTGCGGTTGTCGCTGGAACCGTTACCGCCGGTTGGGCCATTGAGAGGGGGTTGGGCTCCTCCCTGTGGACACCGATGACGAGGAATCTCTCTCCTCTGAGGCGGACGTACTGACCCAACGCTTCGCCGGTGCCGAAGAGGGCTTCAGCGGCCGTCTCGTTCAGGACAGCGACGAGAGCCGCCCGACGCACCTCTGCCGGAACGAAATTCCGTCCGCGTGTAAAGTCGCCGAGGACGTAGTCGGGCCAGAGGGCTCCCATGCCACGGATTTCGACGCTACTGATCGATTGTGTCTCGAAACGCAGTTCTCCGCTGGAGTAGACCGCCGGCGTCACCGAAGCGATCGAGGGAAGCGCCTCGACCAGATCGCCCTCAGCGGGCGTAATCGGCGGCTTCCCCTCCCAGGGGAGCCGCCCGCTTGAGAAGTCCGACAGCTGGAGCTGCGTCTGATCGAATCGGTCGACGTAGAGGTTGTTCGGCCCGAACGATTCGAGCTGTCCTGTGACGGACGTTCGGATGCCGACGATCACCGCCGACATTGCCATAACCGTCGCTACCCCGATGACGATACCGAGAATCGTCAGGGCCGCTCGCACCTTGTTGGCGCGGAGGGAATCGACTGCGATGGCGACGCCTTCGCGGATTGCGCCGAAGTTCACGACGTCACTCCTGCCGCAGGGCTTCGATCGGATCCAGCAGCGCGGCCCGGTATGCTGGATACGCGCCGGCGGAAACCCCTACCCCGATGCCAAGAAAAAGACCGAGGGCGATCGACCAGGGTGCGACCGATGCGGGCAGCGGGGAAACAGCAGACACGAGGGCTGCCAACCCGATCCCAAGCCCGATCCCAAGGAGGCCGCCAAAGCCGGAAAGGGTACCCGCTTCGATGAGGAACTGCCGCAGGATGTCGCGCCGCCGGGCGCCGAGGGACTTCCGGAGCCCGATCTCCCGGGTCCGTTGTGTGACCGAAACGAGCATGATGTTCATGATCACCACTCCGCCCACCACTAGGGAGATCCCTACGAGGCTGGGAAGTGCGACGAACATCGCGGTCGAGATCGTGTTCCAGAAGGAGAGCGCATCTTCTGCGGTCTCAACCTCGAAGGTGTTCGGCTGGCTGGGCAGCAGTCGATGTCGCACCCGCATCAGCCCTTCGATCTCGACCGTTGCCGCGGGGAGGAGTCGGGCGTCCGGCACCCTGTAGATGATCTCCGAAACCGCGTCCCGCTGATTGACGAAACCATTCAGCCGCGACCGGATGGGGCCGATGACCTGATTGTCCATGGAAAAGCCCAAGAGGCTTCCCTGCTCCTCGAGCACCCCCACGACCTGATAGGGAAAGCCTTCGATGCGAACCACCTTCCCCAGGGGCGACGTACTTTCAAAGAGACGTTCAGCGACCTCCGTTCCGATGACGACTACAGGCAGGCCCCGATCTGCTTCCTGCTCCTGGAAGGCACGCCCCGCCGACACCGACATCGTGCGCACTTCGAAGTAGGCCGCGTTCGTACCCAGGATGCGGGCGCCTTCCACCTCCCGACCATCGGGGCCGGTGATATTCCCCGAACGCTCCGCGCTGACGGCAAGCACCCCGGGGGTTTCCATCTGCTGGGCGAGCCACTCCGCATCGCTGAACGTGAGGGGAGGACGGCGGCGGATCGATCGCCCCTCGCCGGTCGTCGACTCCACCTGTACGGCCGGCGCCCGACGGACCATCACGCTGTTGACGCCGAAGATCCGACCCGAAAACTCCTCCGTGACGTATGCGTTCATTCCCTGTATCAGGGTGATGACCGCGATGAGGAAGGTCACGCCGACGACCGTTCCCAGCACAGTGAAGAATGACCTCAGCTTGTGAGCCGCGATCATTTCGAATGCGGACCGCACCGACTCGAACGGGTGCATCAGTTGTGTGCGCCGCCTGGGACGGCTTCAGCCCCGTTTCGCTGCAGGACGTCGGACGCGATCCGCCCGTCGCTGAGCGTCACGAGCCGCCCCGCACGAAGCGCGATATCGAGTTCGTGCGTGACCATGATGATGGTCTGGCCCTCGGAATGAAGCCGGTCACAGAGGGCCATGATCTCTGCAGAGGTGCGGGAATCGAGATTCCCTGTCGGCTCGTCGGCGAGGAGGATCGAGGGCCGGGTAACGAGTGCCCGGGCAATCGCAACGCGCTGTCGCTGACCGCCGGAGAGTTCATTCGGCCGATGGTGGATGCGATCGGCGAGGTCTACGGAGGCGAGGGCCGCCTGCGCCCGCTCCCGGCGCTCCTGCCGCGAGATGCCACCATAAACGAGGGGCAGCTCCACATTCTGAAGGGCCGTGGCTCGAGGGAGCAGGTTGAAGGTCTGGAAGACGAAGCCGATCTCGCGATTCCGGATCCTCGCGAGCTCGTCATCGGCCATGCCCGAGACGAGTTCTCCATTGAGCCAGTACTGGCCGGCCGTCGGAGAATCGAGACATCCGATGAGGTTCATCAGGGTACTCTTTCCCGAGCCTGAAGGCCCCATGATGGCCACGTACTCGTTACGACGGATCTCCAGATCGACGCCATTCAGCGCGCGCACCAGCTCCGCACCGAGATAATAGTGTCGCTGAAGGTCCTGCGTTTCGATGACGAGGGCGGGGTTCCGGCCCTTCGCAGAGGTCTCTCCACTCACTGAGCTGCTGCGGTCGTGGCGGTGGTCGTCGAGCCGAGCAGATCGAGACGAATCGGGGTATCCGGGTCGAGATCGCGGACGGCGGTATAGGGACCGGAAACGACCGAGTCCCCCAACTGAAGGCCGCTCACCACCTCGAAGTACCAGTCACCCACGATGCCGAGCGTAATCGGCGCCCATTCCGGCCTGCCACCCCGGATGACGAATACGCCCTCGACCTCCTCTGCCTCCTCCGTCGGAGCGCTCGGTTCGGATGTGCCGGTGGCCGCCTGGAACCGTTCCCCATTCTGATCACGTACCGTTACCGCGAGGATCGGCACAGTCAGGGCTCCTGTCCGCGTCGCAGTAATGATGTCTGCGGTC
The DNA here is from genome assembly GCA_964424945.1 of uncultured Gemmatimonas sp. Classification (GTDB taxonomy): domain Bacteria; phylum Gemmatimonadota; class Gemmatimonadetes; order Longimicrobiales; family Longimicrobiaceae; genus WHSP01. Next base: position 18,186 of record CAYRLB010000037.1, on the reverse strand, counting down.
GCGGTGAGATCCGGGCGGAGATCCGCCGGCGGCTCGTCAAGCGCCACGATCACTTCGAAGTCAATCGCCTGGGCCGTCTGAGCCTGAGCGGTACCACGCGTCGCGGGGGCGTTTACCGCGCTATTCGATATCCGAACGACCTCTCCGGGCATCTCCTGTCCGGGATAAGCGTCGATCCGGACGACCGCGCTGTCGCCATGCTTGATGAAGGGAATATCGGTTTCGCCGACGCGCACCCTCGCCTCCATCGCCGTCAGATCGGCAATCGTGAGGAGGAGCGAGCCGGCGTTATTCATCGTACCTACAACCGCGGTCTCCCCAGCCTGGATGTTGAGGCGGGTGACCTGCCCGCTCATCGGGGCGGCAATGGTGGTCTTTCTTAGCTGTTCCTCCGCTTCCGTCAGGACGGCTTCAGCCTGGGACACGCCATGTTCGGCGGCCTCCATCTGTGCCTGGGCGACCATCAGCTGCGTGCGTGCCTGCTCGACATCCGATGAGGCAATGAGATCCCGGGGGCCGAGCTGCTCGGCGCGCGAATACTCACTCTCCGCACGAAGCAGATTGGCTTGCGATTGCGCAGCCTGGGCCCGGGCCTGCGCCACCGAAGCCGTGGCGCGCCGAACATTCGCTTCGTAACTCGTGGGATCGATGCGCAGCAGGATGTCGCCCTGGTCGACCCACTGCCCTTCCTCCACGTAGAGATCGGTCACGCGACCGGAGATATCCGCTGAAATATCGACCTTCCTGCGCGGCTGGATGAAGCCGCTGGCCGTCACTGTCGCTACCAGGTCGCGCTGCTGAACGACCTCCGCACGCACCTGAACCGGGCCCTGGGCACGCCTGGCTATCGCGATCCCGGTAATGACCATCAGGGCCAGGAGGCCAACGCCGAAAATCAACAGCTTCTTCTGTTTAGTCATGGCACCACGACGCGCGCTTAGGTTCGACCCGAGCAGGCGACCAGTTCATTGTGAGTTGCGGCTGAATGGCGACCGGAGAGAAGACAAGTATCGTCCTCCCTTCCGTGCAGCTTTCGCCAGGCGACCTTACGCCCGGAAGCCCAAGAAGTTTCAGGACGAGGGACGTCAGCCGATCAGGAGCCTGCAGCGGCGGTAAAGATCGAGGGAACAACCACAATCAGGCTGACGATAACCCATACCAGGAGTGACGCCATGTACGCGCGCGATTGACGCATCCCGCCAATCACCTTCAGACCGATCGCGGTCAGGATGAGCGACCACAGAATAAAGAGGTCCATGCGGCCGGCAAGTGCCAGGAGCACCGGGGAGGCGGTCGCTGGATCCAGGAAGCGCGCAGGGCCAAAGGATATCTGCGTCAGCGAGTCCGGGTTGAACAGAATCCCCTGGAGGATGCCGCCGACCGTTGCCAGTATCCGCGGAAAGGTTGCATACGTTGCTACGGTCACTGCGAGCAGGAAGGTGATCCGTCCGCCGAAAACTCGTGCCGCGAGCCAGGCGCCCAGGCCGGCGAAGAACACGCCGATCGGTACCATCACCAGAGAGCCGAAGATGGCGATGGCCCGGCTGAAGGCCATCATCGTTTCCAGCGGCAGTTCCTCAGCGCCTTCCCCGGCCTGGGCCAGTCCGCGCATGAAGTCCGCCTCGAACGCGGTCGACAGCGCTGAGTAGAAGCCGTAGGTGAGTAGGGTCAGCAGAAGGGTGAGCACGACGAGCGCCCAGCCAAACCGTCCATCGCGCCGACGCTCGAAGACCTCGGTGGGCGAGACGAAGATGTCGACAAAATCTTCCCAGATGGATGCCTTGGCCACCACACGTTGTGTTTCGTCGATTTCGCTCGTCATTGTCGGGCCTGAACGGGGTGGTAAGGGGCTGGTGCGGTCTCCCGAAGCGTACAGGAAACCGGGAATGGGCGGACTATTACCCTGGCCTCTGCTGGCGCAGGAGCCTTGCAGAATGGGCCATCGCGGAGAAGTGCGCCAGAAGCCTTGTTGATATCGATACCAGGTTGGCGCTGGTGTCACGGGAGGGCGATGGGGCGGTCCGTGCGTCCGCCTCGGAGCGAACGCGCCGCACCTTCGACAGGGGATGAGGTGCTGTCGGGGGGACATCGCTACCGCGGATGGAGATCATCGATCCGCTGCCGCGTTTCCGGACACCGCCCCGCTCCAGGTCTCGCACGACAACCGCCCCTGCCCCACCGTCATCAACGCGGCCGTGTCAAGCGGCCCATCAGCCAGCGACCTGCACGCCATACCGGTCGAGGACCGGCATCTGACTCTCGAAGTCGTAATACGTCATGCGCTGGAGCGTCAGCAACGCATCCCTGTAGCCCATGTACGCGTCCAGGAAGTTGCGAGCGGTATCATCCTCCCGTTCATAGGATTGCAGCAGGTCGAGAACGGTGATCGCACCACTCTGATACTGCTCCAGGCTGCTGGCTGAGACCTCCCGCGCCAGGAGAAGATTATCCTCCATGCTCTGGGCGCGGCGCTGATACTCATCGAGATTCGCGACGGTGTTCCGGATGCCGATCTCGATCTGCTCGCGTGTCTCCTCGATGGAGAGGTCGGTTCGCTGCAGGACGATCTCCTGCGCTTCAATACGTGCGCGCCGCGCACCCCAATCCCAGATCGGAAGGGTCCCGCTCACGCCCACCGTGTAGCTGTTCCGCGGATCGGACATGAGGCCGTCGAAGCTGGGGTCCTGCATCTCGCGGCCGTAGGTGAGCTCCACATTCAGCCTGAATGAATCCCGGCCCTTCACGGTCGAGAGGCTCAGCTCATTCTGGCGACGCTGAATCTCGAGAAGGCGCAGTTGCGGTCGCAGAGTGACACCCAGCTCGATCGCCTGGTCGAGATCGATGGCGATGGGGTCCACCTCGATCACCCCCAGATCGATGGAGATCGAATCGGACGGCAGCAGCCCGAGGTTCGGCTTGATCCCGGATGACCGGATTCTGTAGTCGCTCCTGGCTTCCTGCACCTCGGACAGGGCGTTCGAGAGGGCAACCTGAACCTGGCTCGCTTCGATCATCCTGCCAGGGTCCGCAGCGGCTCGTGCCTCAGCAACGGCGAGTGCACCTTCGAGATTCTCGACATGCTGCTCCGCCAGCGCGATCTCGTACAGGGCTTCGAACAGATCGTAGAAGTCCCCCGTGACGTTCTGGATGATGCCGATCGCATCCCCCTGAAAGTCGAGTTCGGAGTCCTGCAGATTCAGTTCGGCGCGCTCGAGGCTGTTCTTCAGGGCGTTCGGCTGGAAGAGCGGCTGACGATAGCGGACGAAGTACCGGTTGTAATACGTCAGATCGTGGGAATCGTCTTCGATCTGCGTGTAACGGTAGACGCGGTTGTTGAGGGAGAGATAGCCGTTCGTCGGGTATCCCATGAGGATGAGCGGCTGCTCGATCGTGAAGTCCATCTGCCAGCGCCGCGAGTTTTCCCCGACGATCTCGTTCCGACCCAGGCTCGAGTTCCACCGTTGCTCGGAAATCTGCTCGAACTGCGGAAGGTTGAAGTTCAGTGAGACGTTGGACTTCAGGCCTGCACGTTCCGCTTCGAGTTCCTTCCGCGTCCGCAGAATATCGAGCCGCACCCGACGAACCTGGTAGCTGTCGTCCATCGCCATTTCGACAGCCGATTGGAGAGTGAGATTCACCACTCGCTGTGCTGAGAGGGGCGACGCCAGGAGAAGGGCGAGTGCGCTGCCACTCAGGATCGTTGCGAAACGCTTCATTTCCTTGATGGGGTGTGTGATGCAGTGCCGGCGGGTCCTTCCAAAAGAGAGCAAGCACCCGCACAAGGAGGCGGCGGTCGGGGTGAACTCACTTCGGGTGCGGCACCGGGGAGGCGATCTCCACGCTGCACCCGCGTCTAACCAATGTGGTACCGTCCGACGCTGCATACCGTTGGAAGGACCTCGATCCCAAGCGCAGTTCCGAACGGCGCGAGCAACGGGACCTGCAGCGAGAAAAGACGCCGACCCTTACGCGTTTCCTGGGACGGTTGGTGACCTCCCTCAAAGGCTTTGTATAGCAGCGAGGCAGCGCTGCGCCGAGTGCGGCGTGCTCTCCGCAACACTCCACGAGTGGGGAGGGACATCCCGAACCGCCCACCATGGGCAGGAAAGGAGAGAAAAGCACTGCTGCAACGCGCCTGAAAAGCGTGCAGAGACCGGACCTGACGAAGGTATGGACTCTGCGAATCCCGACCTCGAATCCGGGCATAGACCCGCTTCTCCGGATCCCCTCCGTGGATTGCAGATGCCCTCGAATCCACAGAGTTCCCGAAACCGAACCCAAGATACGCCGCATCATGACCAATTCCAACAAGATTCCATGGACGCAGATTCTGCGGCGCTTCTGGTGGGACCTGACGGCCTCCAGCGAACGGATGAATCTCGTCTATTCGCTGATCTGGCAGATCCCGGGAGAGACGGGGAATCTGATCCGGATCCGCTACCTCAGCTCGAAGATGAAGAAGGCCGGGAAAGGGCTCCGGATTCAGCCGGGGAGCCGCTTTCGATCGATCGAGAAGCTGGAAGTGGGCGAGAACGTCACTATCGGCTACGACAACTTTCTTCAGGCGAAGGGCGGACTGACGCTGGGGAACAACGTCCTCATGGCTCCTGGAGTGAAGATCTGGACGACGAACCACATCTTCTCTGATCCGAACGTCCCCGTGGATGAACAGGGGCACACCAACGCTCCCGTCGTCATCGAGGATGATGTGTTCATTGCGTCAAACGCCTTCATCCTCCCCGGCACCACGCTTTCCCGTGGATGCGTTGTATCGGCGGGTGCGGTCGTGAGCGGGAAGGTCTATCGACCCTTCTCCATTCTCGGTGGCAATCCGGCGCGCGTCATCGGCTACCGGGGAGGGATGAGCCCGGACAAGGATGGGGAGGCAGCCGCGGGAACGCCGGCCGCCGTTCCCGTAGCGATGATCAAGCAGCCCCAGCCGGCCTGACCGCACCCTTTTTCATCATCGCCTTCAGGAGTAACTGTACCGCCGCGGCGGGCGTCGTGGGGACAGTATCTCATTCCCTATCCGTACCCTGATGATTCTTGACCATGTCGCCATTGCCGTCCGCAACGTACAGGAAGCCGCCGTTCGGCTCTGCGCGACGCTGCAGTACACTCGCAAGACTGAGGTCGTCACCAATACTCGGCAGCACGTGAATGTGCTCTTCCTTCAGAAGGAGGGGTCGCTCGACCTGAAGCTGATCGAGCCCTCTGACGACGAGTCGACGCTCTGGCCATTCGTCCACAAGGGGGGCGGCATCCATCACCTCTGCTTCAAAGTTCCCGACGTGGGAGCTGCCTGCGACTCGATGCGCGAGAAGCGCGTGAGGGTGATGACACCGCCGGAGCCTGGTGAGGCCTTCGATGAGCACCCGATTGCCTTCTGCTACCTGGGATTCGGCGTCTCGGCCGAGCTCATCGACACTGATCTGCGTAGGGCGCTGGTCCTCTGATCCTCGTCGATCATGACGTCCGGATCGGGCTGACCTCACGGTAGCCCGGTCTGGTCCTCCCTGCAGAGCGCCGTCCTCTGCGACAGCGCAGATCGACGGAATTCCACCTGGCCCTTCTCCACCCCTGCAACCGCGGCGGACCCGTCGCGCTCGGCTCCCGAACGCACCCCACTCCATCCATGCGTCTTTCGGACGAGGTTCCGCCGGCGGTGAGGGACGTAACCGGACCCTCGCCAGACCGTCGCAGCTCCCACCTTCCCCCCATCTACGGATAAACCCGTTGACAGAACCGCTCCCCTCGTGGTAATCTACGGGAGAACCCGTAACCAAGGAGAGCCGCACGCATGTCGGATGTTTCATTCACCCCCCGCGAGCTCGACGTCATGAGCATCCTCTGGCGTCTCGGATCGGCAACGGTCGGGGAAGTCCGGGAGGAGCTGGCGGAACCGCTCGCCTACACGACGGTCCTTTCCGCGCTGCAGACGCTGGAGGAAAAAGGGTTCGTCCGACATGAACCGGAGGGCCGCGCCTACCGCTATCACCCGACGGTGAAGGTCGAGGAAGCGGGTGGAAGTGCGATGGCGAGGATCCGGAACGCGATCTACCAGGGCTCCGCCGAGATGATGCTCGCTCAGCTGGTTTCCGATCGGGGACTCAAACGCGAGGAGTTGGAGCGAATGAAGAAGCTGTTGAACGAGAGGCTGCGGGAGGAGGACGAATGATCGCGGCGCTGATGGTCCATTGCGTCATCGTGAGCGGGCTCGTCCTGCTGGCAGGGCTGACGATGGAGTTCGCAACCTCGGGGTCTCGGCTGCCGCGTCGATACATCTGGGCCGGTGCGCTCCTGCTCAGCACCGGATTGTCGACCTGGGCGGTGTGGCACATGGCCCGGCAGGAGACGTCTTCCTCTGCCGCGCCTTCGGCGGAGCTTCTGGCCGGGTCTGTGGAGGGTGAGGGTCTGCCGACCGCACTCTCCGGTCAGGTTGAAGGCGTCGGGTCCGCCATCGTCGGTGCGCTCGCGTGGCCTTCAAGAGCCATCGGACAGGCTGGCTTCGCAACGTCGTGGCTGGTGATGCTCTGGGTGATCGCTTCTGCTTCTCTCCTCCTCGCGGGCGTCGGTTCGATGCTGCACTTCCGGCGGCTGCGAAAGCAGTGGCCGGCGATGGAGATGGACGGAACGACGGTTCGCATTGCGCCCTCCGCTGGACCTGCCGTGATCGGGCTCTTCCGACCGGTGATCGTGGTGCCGCGATGGCTTCTCGAGAGTTCGTCCGAGGAGCGCGATATGGCGATCGCGCATGAGAAGGAGCATCTGCGAGTGCACGATGGAGTGCTGCTCGCCGTCGGAAGTCTTCTGGTTGCGCTTCTTCCGTGGAATCCCGCGATGTGGTGGATGGTCTTCCGGCTTCGGCTATCCGTGGAGATCGACTGCGACCGGCGGGTACTCGCGGCCGGGGTGAGGCGGAGCCGGTACGGATCGATGCTCATCGACCTGTCCGAGCATGGATCGGGTTTGTCCCTTGCAGCGCCGGCTCTGGCCGGCTTCCCATCGACCCTCGAGAGGAGATTGGTTGCCATGACGGATTCCAGAAGGAGGCCCAGGGTGGTGCGCGCACTGGCCGGAGGACTCGGCGGGTTGGCGGTCCTCGCCGCCTGCGAATCGGAGATGCCGACTGCCGCTGACATCCAGGCGATGGACGCGACGATGGCCGAGTTGCAGGTTCAGCAGCTTGGCATCGAGCCGAACGAGTTCTACATCGACGGGCGGCAGGCGACTGCCGAAGAAGCCAGGGCGCTCCCGGCGGATCAGATCACCGAGGTTCGGGTGGTTCGCGGGTTCAGCGGGGATGGAGCGACCGGAGGAACGGTTCAAATCCAGACCCGCGAATCGACCTCGGCTGTCGAAGAAGTGGTGGTCACAGGGTATGGCACCCTGGGAAACGCGGCGCCGGGGGCAACCGGCATTGAACCCGGAGCCGGAACGGCCGACCTGTCTGAGATCTTCGTTGTCGGCTATGGAACGGAAGGGTCGCCCAGTTCGGTACAGATCCGCAACTTGGGTGAGCCGCTTTTCATCGTCGACGGCGTTCCTACCGACGCTTCCGCGTTCAATCGGCTCGACGCGCGGAACATCGAGAGTATCTCGGTTCTCAAGGATGCGTCCGCTGCAGTGTATGGTGACCGGGCGTCCAACGGCGTGATTCTGGTCGTCACGAAGTCGGCGAGTTGAGCGCATCTTCGGACTGAGCGCTCCTGAGGAGATGGCTATCGGTCAGGTAGTTGTCACCAGACCCTCCCTCGACATATGCGGAGCGCCTCGGTCGGAGTCGGTTCGGCCGTAGGACTCATGGAAGAGGCCACTTCATCGGGAAGTGGCCTCTTCATCCGGGCAGGGATGCCGATATCAGTGGATCATGAGTCGACGAGAATCCAGACTGAATTCGGCGTGTCATCTTCCACCGTGAGGTAGTCGTCGAAGAACCTGCCTCGAAGGGCCCCGTCCGGTGTTTGAAGGGTGAAGAAACCGTCCCGCGTGGAGAAGGCCCCCTCATAAGAGATCGGATTCGGGTCGCAAGCGTCTTCCCGACAGTAATCGGTGTCGAGATCGAGCGTGAATCGGTTGGCCGATCTCAGCGCCAGTGTGCCGCTGCGGACGTAGAGCACCCCATCCGTCGAATACGCTGGAAGGGACTCGCCCCGGAAGGTCTGCATCTGGTACACGCCGAGCGTGGCCTGCGGACCTGTCGCGTCCGAGGAGCAGCCGCCGAGGACAACCAGGACCGCTCCGATCAGCCCGATTCCGACGTTCTTAGGGCGGGGGCTTCGAGATCGGACCCGCTGGAGCATTGAAAAGGACATTGGTCGTCTGGTTGAAAGTCATTCCTGATAGCCAGCGGCACAGTATGCATCCGCGGTAGTCCCGCGCAGCTGCGGCGCCGAACTCCAGTCTCTATTCTCCGCATCCGCTTGCCGCGTTCCGCGCGGCCCTTGCATTCGGGAAGAGGGCGAGGGCCGCCCGGGCGTGCTCGCATCGCACCGCCCAGCTTCGCCCGCCTCCTGCCCCGGCGAGCCGAAGCTGCAGCCGATAATTGCCGGGATCGCTCACCGCGGCGCGGGCCATCCAGGCGGAATCACCCTTCGTATACGCTGCCATGCTGAAAAGCTGTGCGCCGCTGCGGAACACTCCCGTTCCGACAACCGTCAGGAGAAGGCCGATCATCAACCAGCCGCCCGACGATCGCCATGCACCCCCCGTCGTCTGCAGACCCTCCGGGGGGTAGAGCAGCCCGAGCGTGAGCCACACGAGCAGTGTCGGCAGGCCGAGCAGCAGCACCGCATCGAACATCCCTGCTACACCCGCACCGACCATCACTGCGAGGAACGCGCCTGACTGAAGGCCTTCGTCCGCGTCCCGGGCTTTGATGACCCGCTGGAAGGCCGTACCCATCATGAGCAATGCGGCGACAATGAGGAGCAACGTGGCAGGGATCCCCCGTTCCGAGACAAAGGCGACCCAGTCGCTGCTCGGCCAGGGATTGGCGGTCGTTCCGGCCGCGGATCGATCAAGGGAGGGGTCGCCGGGGGCAGCGAACTCCGGATATCGGACCGGCCAGTTCCCGGGCCCGACACCCAGCAGGGGATGATCGAGCGACATCAGCAGAGACTGACGATAGTGCACGAGCCTGCCGCGGCCGCTACCCTCCTGGTAGTTCGCGATTCCCTGCACCGATTCGAGATAGGGATTGTCGCTGCGCCAGTTCAGGTCATTCGGAAGATGGACGGCGGCGTAGACGCCGAGGGCAGCAAGGGGGATGCAGAGGACGAGGCGCAGCCAGGCCCGCCCGCTACGCCGCACCGGCCCCGAGAGGAGAAAGGAAATCACCAGGACCATCGCCGCCGCGGCGAAACCCAGCCAACCGGCGCGCGACCGGGTCATCACCAGCGTTCCCGTCACCAGAAGGATCCCGGCCACACCCCAGAGGTATCCGATCGGCCGCCACGAACGCAGCGTGCAGAGGAGAACCACCGGGAAGCCGAAGGCCGCAAGATGAGCGACTGAATTGCGATTCCCGAGGGTGCCGCCAGGTGCGCGGTTCGGCGAGAAGAAAAGGTCCGAATCGACGCCATACGCCTGAAGAAGTGCGGTGACGCACCCGAGCACAACAGAAATCGCCACCACGACGAGCGCATGGCGCGCGAGACCCTTCTCTCGCAGCGCACGACCGATGGCGAAGAGCGCGATACCAGAGCCCGTTATCGCTAGAGCGCGGATCGCCAGCCAGACATTCGTGGAAAAGCCGGCCGAGACAATCCCGAGGACCAGGAAGCCGACGAGAAGCGCCTCCACCCGAAGGCGGGGCGCTCGTGCGATAGTGGGTATGAGGACGATGAGCCCCACGCTCGCCAACAGATGAAGAAGAAGCTCCTTCGGAACGTAGAAGCGGTCCAGCTCGTAGTCGACGAATGGCATCGCGACCACGACGGCAAAAGGCGTCACCACCTGGAACAGCCGCAGGAGCAGCCCGTCGCGCCATCTACGCACCCCGCTCACATCCGTCCCGGCGATCTCCGGGGAGACTCTCCTCACCGACCGGCGTCGGGATCGCGGCGACGCGACCTGCAGACGATGCGCAGTTCGCCCTCGGCCCGCCCAGGAGAGCCGTCTGCCAGGAGGAATCCGTCAGTCACCGTCATGCCGGGATCAGCCACCCCCCACTTTTCTCCCTGATCCGTCTATCATATCTGACCTGCTAGAAGCGGAAAAAGCCCACGAACCAGGGAGAAACGCCAACCTCCTCGGTATGAAGGTACTGAAGCATACCGGTGTCGCTCTCGACCCCGAAGATCGCCACCGTCTGAGAGTCCTGATTTCCTACCGCGATCAGCTCCCCGGCAGGATCGATATCGAAGGTCCTCGGGGTATCACCGCGCGTGCTCTCATGCCCGCGTAGCGTGAGTCGCCCATCCGACCCGATGGAGTAGATCGCGAGGGTGTTGCTCGTGCCGCGATTCGCGGCGTATGCGTGCCGACCGGCTGGGGAGACATGAACGTCGGACCCCATGTGTGACGCGGACGCCGAGGAGAGCTCGGCGGGCAGACGGGAGACTTCGCCAAGCGATGTGAGCCGACCGTCGGCGGCCACGCGAAACATCCCGATGATGTCGCCCGGTCCTCCGACGACGTACGCGAACTCTCCACTCGGATGAAAGGTGAAGTGCCGGGGCCCGCCCGACTGCGCCACCGTCGGCGGTTCGAGCGGGATCATCGAGCCATCCCGGAAGGTGTACTGCGCAATCACGCTGTCCCGGACGCTCGCCACATACACGTGACCATTCGCGGGATGGAAGACCGCCGAATGGGAGTTTCCTCCGGTGGCGTAACTGGCAGGCTCCCCGGAGATCGCACCGGTTGCGGGATCGAGCGGGAATGCGTCCGTCGTGCCGCGCGAATGGTTGACCGCCAGAAGCGTTCGCCCGGCGGCGTCGACGGCTGCATAGACCGGGTTCCCGCTGCCCGCCTGACTTCCGGCCGGCGTGAGCATGCCGGTCGACGGCTCGACCGTCACCCAGTGCATGACGCCGCCACGCTCCGCCGTCACGTACAGGACCGGGAGTCGCGGGTGTTTTGCGACGTACGACGCCAGGCCGCCGACCTCCTTCCGGTCGACGAGGGTCAACTCCCCCGTCACCCGGTCGACACGATACGTGGATAGGTGCCCGACATTTCCCTCGCCAGCCCCACCGCTTCCGACGACCACGTACTCGTAGATCGGTTGTGGCTGTGCGCCGCCGGGCTGCGCGCTGGCAGGACGCGAAACCAGGACGGGTCCCGCCGCCGCGACAGCCAGAAGAATGACGATGGACAGCAATCCTGCACGCATGGGAGACGGGGTCGGAGGCGGAAAGATACCGTCCTGGGAAGCGAATACCGGGGATCTGCCCTACACCGGGAAGTGACGATACACCGTCTGCCCGGCCGACCAGGAGGTGCCGGCCGAGGCACCGTTTACAGCTACCAGGGCATCTGCCGATTCGTGTGCGCGCGGCCGATCGTACTCGTCTGGGTTCCGCCTCCCGTGCAGATACGGACCCCCTCGTCGATGAGTTCCACTACGTCGCGGGCGTTGCAAGCATTGAGGAAAGCGATACCCACATCCCGGGTTGCCTGGAAAACCCGTTCACGAAGTGGCGCCAGATCGGGATGGTTCGAAGGCGCCGGCGCGCCAAGACCAAGAACGTGCCCGAGGTTGAAGGCCTGATCCCCCGGTCCCCACTCGGCAAAGCCGACGCCCGGCACGCGCACCAGCGTCTCCGCATTCTGAACCCCGATGATCGTTTCGATCTTCAGGCCGATCAGGAACTCACCTTCGGGGTTCAGCGGCCACGGGTCCGCCTTCATGATGTACTCGTTCTGAGGGATCCCCCAGATGTTCGCAGCGAACCCCTGACTTCCATTCCCCTGCCTCCCCTGCCCCAGCCCCGCGACCGGCTTCGCGAAGGGATACCGGATCGCCTCGATCATCAGCTTGACTGCAGTCGGATCGACGGCGTGCGGCAGAAGGATTCCGTGCGCGCCCGCAGCCATGATGTGCTGCATGATCCACTGGTTTGCCCGCATTGCCTCCTGGTCCCAGCCGACTGCCGGTGACACGACGACGACGGCAGGTGTGCGATGCCCCGACTTCGTCGGTCCCCCGTCGACCAGGCCGCGCATGAACTCTCGGAGCTCGGACACATTGAAGGGAGCGTGCTCGAGATTGTAGGTGATGTAGTCGGCCTGCGTCTGTGCCATCCGCAGTCCGTCTTCGTAGCCGCCGCCATCGATCTGGGCGTAATAGATCGGCTCGCCCATCTCCAGCAGCTCGATCGCCTTGTTGATGCGCGTCGGCGTCCATGTCGCCTGACCGCCGCCGGCGGGAGCCGCCTGCCCGCCACCCGGCCCGCCCGCGGGTCCGCCGCCTCCCGGACCTCCACCACCCGCCGGCTGCGCGCGAAGATCGGCACCCCAGAGTGTCACTCCTGCGATCAGGAGTGAAAGGATTCCTCTTCTCATGGTCTCACCTTGTGCATGGAGGCGCGGAGAGCGCCGGTGGCAAGAAAGGTATCGGGCAATTTGGAGGGACGGGGCAGGCGCGAAGGGGTGGTACCCAGGAAAGGATACCACCCCCCATCAGGATGAACTCAGCGCAGGTCGAACGTGCGCTGGCCTGCCTGCCAGACTTCTTCCAGCGACTTCGTGTTGGAGATGTTCTCCAGCGGGTTCGCCCCGAGGACGAGGAACTCGGCCATCTTGCCGGCGGCCACGGTGCCGTAGTCGGCATCGATGCCCAGGATCTCGGCGGAGTTCTTCGTGGCGATCTGGATGATCTGCGCGGGGGTCAGCCCGGCCTCAGCCATCAGCTCCAGCTCGCGATGCTCGAAGTACCCTTCGAACCGACGCGGAGGACCCGAGTCACTTCCCAGCCCGACCTTCACACCAGCGTCGAAGAGGGTCTTCAGGTTAGTCTTGGCCGTTTCGAGCGCGGGGCGCCACTCCGGCAGCTCCGGGTTCTCCGCGAGCGTGGCCTGGTACGCGGGATCGGAAAGAACGCCCACGATGCTGTCCGAGATCACCTCGGTGAGGAAGGGATCATCGAGATACGGAGCGCGCTGGCCGGCGTAGATGAACATCGCCTCTTCGCGGGCGAGCGTCGGCACAAGGAAGACGTTTCCGCCGACCATCTTCTGAATGATGGCGTCATCCACCGCGGCATCGCGGACGCTGTGCATCAGGCCGACGGCCCCTGCATCGATGAGCGCGTGCGCATCCTCGAGGGTGTGGATGTGCGCGACGGGTCGCAGATTCTGGGCCCTCGCCTCCTCCACGACGGCGGTGAAGATCTCCGGCTCGAAGGTCGGGTAGGTATTGAAGTGATGGTCGACCCAGAGCTTCACGAAGGGCGGGTTGTGCGACGCAAGCTCCTGCACGGACGACCGGGCATCCTCAGGAGATGTCGGACGGTAGACGTCGAGCTCCCCCTCTGCACCGGGCTGGTTCGGCGGATAGCCGCCCGGAACGCCGAAGCCGCGGCCCACCGAGTAGAGGCGCGCACCCGGGAACTCGCCATTGTTGCGCTGCCGATCGATGACGTCCCAGACAGTCGGCTTGTCCCAGCCCATGGAGACGGCGTGCGTCACGCCATACTGGCCCCATTGAGCGAGCTTGTTGGCGATGTTCTCATCGTTGAAGTTCGCGGCGTTGTCCGCCAGACTCTCCGTGAGCGCCAGGTGGACGTGCAGCGCGATCATTCCCGGCATGATCGTCTTGCCCGTCAGATCGATCTGCTCAGCGCCGTCGGGAATGGTGACGGAGGCGGCCTCTCCGACACTTTCGATCCGGTCACCGCGAATCACGATCACAGCGTTCTCGATCGGCTCGCCGCCATTGCCGTCGATCAGCCGGGCGCCGGTAAGAACGGTGACGTCGCCCGTCGCGTCGGCCGGCGCATCAGCGCCCCCTCCGCACGCAGCAGCCAACGTCGAGACCAGCGCAACACCCGCTAGCTTTCGGAACATCCTTGTCCTTTCTTCCTGGTTTACCCTCTGCAGGGACGAGATTACTTCCGGGCCCGGGCGCAGTTCGCCCCGGTATATCCCGGTCGTAGGATACGACAGGCCGGACCTTCACACCACCTCGTTCGAACGAGGGCCCGCCGGCACGCGCCGCCAGGCCCTCGCTGAAGGACTACCCCCAAATTACTGCAACCGCCTCAGAGTGCAATTTCAACAACCGGAGTGTAAAGAAGTTCTGCCACGCCCGTTGTCCTGACGCCGATGCGCGCAAAAACGAACTCCCGCCGAACGGGCGACTGCGTCTCATAGACATTGTCCGGCAGCGGCACGGTGATCGAGATGGTGCCATTCGTGTCCAGCTCCGTCTGGATCTGGCTGCGTACGCGTTCGCGGGCAGCATTCGAAATCCCGAAGGGATTCACATTGTTGGCTGCGAATGATGTGCTGCTGATATACACGCCGACCAGCTGGACCTGACGCTGCGCGTTGGCAGGCGCGACCGCCTCCACCCTGAAGGTCGCTGTGATCGACCCACCCTGCGTCGGATCTGCCGGCGCATTCCGCGTGAACCGGGGCTCCCGAATGACGAAGTAGGGAGTGACCGCCACATCGACGTTCTCCTGACCCCGCAGAGAGATTTCCGTCGTGTCCGGGTTGTTCACCCACGGCCCGTTGTTCGGAAGCAGGTTCAGCTTGTACTCACCATCGAAGAGCCTGGAGGTGAAGCTGCCATCCTGATCCACGTAGATGGGGATCTTGGCGTACTGCTGGTCCTGATAGCGCGGCTCCCACAGTTCGAGCTGCACCTCATTCGAGCGAAGCCCGATGCCCTCACCCTCGAAAACCACCCGACCCGTGAGTGTGGAACTCGGCGCGTCCCGGTTATCGAGCCCGAGAATATTATCGCACCCGGTCAGCACGCCGATCGATGCCAGGGCTACGAATATCGCTGAAGATTTCATGATCATCGTGTAGTCGCAGCGAAGGATCAGTGGAACGGATTCGGGACGATCAGCGGATTGTTTCCGATCGTGCCAGCGGTTATGGCCGAATAGTAGTTGCCCAGCCGGAAGTAGCGCGGCTGCGTCTGGCGCTGCGATTTGAACTTGTCGTAGACCCACTTTCCATGGTTGGGATGCCCCGGCCGATCGATGCGATAGCCCCACAGAGAGTTGATGTTCGCCGTTTCGCTCGTCGCGCCGCCATCCCATACGAGATGTGCGGTCCGCCAGCGCTTGAGGTCCCAGAATCTGTGATCCTCGAAAGCGAGTTCAGCCCACCGCTCGGAGCGGAGCTTATCCCGGGTCAGCATCGTCAGACTGTTCGGCGGGAAGCCCGCGCGCTCACGCAACGCATTGATATAGCCGAGCGCCTCCCCTTCTAAACCAAGCTCGAATGCGGCCTCGGCGGCGTTGAGGTAGATCTCTCCGAGACGGAACCGCACCAGCCATACATCACTGCCCGTCGCGCTCGTCGCGTTCGCAATCACCGGATCCATGTACTTCCGGAGATAGAACCCCGTCGTCGTCACATAGTTTTCGACGGCCCGCGGACCGTCCGCACCGGTGACAACCCAGTCCGGGTTGAACTCATACCCATCGTTGCGGCCACCTTCATATTTGTCGTACTGTCCGGTCGCCTCGTTCCAGCGATAGACGCCGGCCTGAATCTGGACCTGACTTCCTCGCGCGCTCGTACCGGGGTAGATGACGGTCCCGTAGAGGCGCCCATCCCTTCCTTCGAAGATCTCTTCCGGGGTGTCGTAGTAGATCCAGTTCGCCTGACCGGCGACGGTGCCATCTCCAACTCCTTCAAAGACACCCGGACTGCCATCGAGCTGGTCGAACGTCTCGACGAGCTGAAGGGAGGGTGAAAGCCCGCCGCCCCGGTTCGTGCTCAGCGCGCTGATCGACAGAGACGGCGGCACGATCGTCAGCGTCCAGTGGTGGATGACACCGCCGGACACGCTGTAATCCCGCGCCCAGATCACCTCCGTGTTCCCGGCCTTACGGACGATCGTTTCGTAGAAGTTCTCCCCCGGATCAGGGTTCACCTCGTAAAGCTCGTACGGACCATTGTTGATGATCTCCAGAGAAGCATCCAGTGAGGCCTGATAGAACTCGTCAGCCCTCGATGCGGGGATGCCGACCTCACCCCCCGGCGTCGAGATACCGCCGCCCGGCATCTCGGCGTTGTGCTTCGCGATCGATGCGGCATAGAGCATCGCCCGGCTCTTCAGCGCCAGTGCTGTATACCGGTTCGCACGTGACCTCGACCCGGCATTCCCCAGATCGTCGATGATCGCGTCCACTTCGTCGGCGATGAACTCATACGTCTCGGCCTCGGTGTTACGCGGGCGCCGGAGGTAGGACGGGTCCCCCCCGAAGTCGTAGATCATCTGCTCCGTGATCAGCGGAACGCCCCCCATCCGCTTGACCATGTCGAAGTAGACCCAGGCGCGGAGGAAGCGCAGCTCGGCGATCGTCTCCGAACGGATCTGCTCAGTGAGCGCCGCGGACTGCGCAGCCGTGACATTGTCGATCGCCAGGTTGATGTCCCGGACGATGCCGTAGTTCCAGGTCGAAGCAGTGTTGTACCCGTACTCGATGATACCATTGACCTGGTCGGCGTTGGTAATCCCCGAGTACAGTGCCTCGTCATAGCTGGCCCAGGTGTTATGCGGGGTCTCCCCATTGAAGTTCAGGTAGTCCGGCAGCCGCGAATAGAAGTTCGCGAGCACCCCGGTCAGCATGTCGGGGTTCGACCAGACTTGCTCATCGGTGAGGATCGTGGGCGGCTCCGTCGTCAGATGGTCGTCGATACAGCCTCCGAGGAAGGCCGTAGACAGCGTCAGGAGCGACAGGAGTTGCGACTTTTTCATAAGTCTCGAAGTCAGGATTTGACGGATTCGAGCGCAACCCGCGGAAGGCCGGAACCGGGAAGACTTCCCCGGTTCCGGAAACCGCTTCGTGGCTGGCGTTAGGAGCCCTGAAGGTCAGTCGTCGCCTGAGGGGGGCAGCGGAACCGCCACATCCACCCGAGGCTGACCGCCTAGCGACGCGCTGAAGCCCACGCTGTAGGTCGTCGGGGTCGGATAAAGCTGCCCGCAGCACTGCGCGACCTCGGGATCCTGCGCCCAGATGTAGGCATTATCGAGCAGCCAGGGGTTCGCAGCGCTCGTGTACACCCGCATGTTCGCCAGCGAGAAGCGACTCGCCAGGTCCACCGGGAGCGTGTAGCTGAGCTCGACGTTCCGCAGCCGGATGAACTTCACGTTCGTGTATGTGAAGTCGCTGTCCCGATAGCTGGAGTGGCTGTTCTGCGCCCGACGGAGCGGCGGGAACTTGCCCGGCACCCACTCGCTGTTGTCATCGTACGGATCGACCCGGCGCCACCGGGAGAAGATGTATGCGCCGCCGTTGTGATCACTCGTGTAGGGCACACGCAGGTCAAGGCTCGGATTGAACGAGTACAGCGCCCCGCCGGCGAAGCTGTAGTTCAGGCTCAGGCCGGACCAGGAGAAGCTTCCATTCAATCCGAACGACACGATCGGCGTTCCGGTGGTGTTGAAGCCACGCGGGCGCTGGTCGAGGTTATTGATGATGCCGTCATCATTCTCGTCCTGATAGATCAGGTCGCCGGGAAGAAGCGTCGTGTTCCCCTGGCCATCGATGTTGACCGGATAGCGGGCAATCTCCTCCATCGTCTGGAACTGACCGATGACGTGAAGATTGAAGTCGTAGCCCGACCAGCGGTTCTCGGTCGCGGAGGTATACTCGTGCCATGAGTTCTGATACCGGGGCTTGTACCGATCCAGAATCTTCTGACGCGCGATCGTCACGTTGGGAGCGATCGAGAAGCCGACATTGCCGATGCGGTCATTGTACCGGACGATGGCGTCCATTCCGAGGTTCGCATCGCTCTCGAGGTTCTCGTTCGGCAGCGTGTAGCCAACCTCGGAGGGCAGAACGACGTCATAGCGCGCCGCCGCCAGACCGGTCCGCTTTCGTTCGAAGAAGTCGATCTCACCGCCCAGCTTCTGATCGAGGAGGGCGAAGTCAAAGCCGATGTTGCGGGTGGTGCTGGTGACCCAGGAGAGGTTGGTCACCGGAATGCCCCGAGGCTGAATCCCCGACTCGACGGTACCATCGAAGACAGCCGCCCCATTGCCGTACGT
>CAYRLB010000036.1:0-25458 GCA_964424945.1 uncultured Gemmatimonas sp. | reverse complement strand
TGCTGGACGAGAAGATGGGCATGGTCCACTTCTGGCTGACCTTCATCGGCATGAATCTGACGTTCTTCCCCATGCACTTCCTGGGGCTGCATGGCATGCCGCGGCGGACCTTCACCTATGCGGACGGGCTCGGTTTCAACGAGATGAACTACGTCTCGACGATCGGTTCGTACATGGTCGGTGTGGCGACGCTCATCTTCGGTTACAACCTGGTTGTCTCGGCGCGTCGCGGTCGTCGGGCGGGTCCGAACCCGTGGGGCGCTCCTACGCTCGAGTGGTCGATTCCTTCGCCGCCGCCCGAGTACAACTTCCGTGAGATCCCGATCGTCCGGAGCCGGATGCCGCTGTGGGAGACCGATCCGGTCCTCAGCGCGGGCGTCCCGCATGGCCACCAGGAGGAGGACACCTCGACGCTGACGATCGGCGGCAAGGAAGTCGGCGAGCACGAGGTGGCGGAGGACGAGAGCAAGATGTCCGCCCACGATCTGGGTATTCATCTGCCGCCGCCATCATCGCTCCCCATCCTCATGGCGCTTGCGATTGCAGTGTTCTTCGGCGGCTTCATGGTGCACTGGGGAATGTCGGTGGCAGGGGGGATTGCGATGTTCCTGATCGCCTACGCATTCGCATTCGAGCCGGGGCATTCCGGACACTGATCGGGGTCCTGACCGCAGGAGCACGGGAGCGGTGTAGGCTGCTCCCGGCTTCGGTCAGGCGCTTGACGACGACACTGTAGATTGAAGATCGGAGACTGAAGACCGACTTATGTCCGAAATATCAGCACACGCGGCCGATCCGGCACACCTGGATACTTCGACGGGGCTCGACAGCCGTAAGCTGGCGTTCTGGACCTTCATCGGATCCGAGTGCCTTCTTTTCGGTACCCTGATCGGGTCGTACATGGCGTACAAGGGTGCCAGTCTTTCGGGGCCCTACCCGCACGACACGGTTCTCGCCGATGGAACGGTCGTTGAAGGGATTCTCGACATTCCGCTGACGTCGCTCAGCACCGCCGTCCTGCTGTTCAGCAGTCTCTTCATGGTGCTGGGGCTCGCTGGCGTGCAGCGGAACGACCGGAAGGCGGGCGCCTTCTGGCTGGCGATGACGGCGCTCTTCGGGACGATCTTCCTTGGCTTCCAGGTATACGAGTTCACGCACTTCTGGAACCACGGGCTGACGCTGAGCTCGAATCTGTTCGGTTCGACCTTCTACATGCTGACGGGCTTCCACGGCGCGCACGTTTTCGTGGGAGTGCTCTACATGATGACGCTCGCCACTCTGGTCTGGAAGGGCCGGATCCGGGCGGACAAGTCTGTGAATGTAGAGATCGGCGGCCTTTACTGGCACTTCGTCGACGTCGTGTGGATCGTCATTTTCCCTCTGATCTACCTGATCCCGTAAGGTTCTCATAATGAGTAGCGAAAGCCGCGAAGTCGCCCACGACATGGAAGCTCATCCGGTACACGGTACGAAGACCTACTGGGTAATCGGTGGATACCTGTTCGTGCTGACCGCGCTCGAGATTCTTGCGTACTATTTCGAAGACATGCTCGGAAGCACCGCTGCGCCGGTGATCCTGGTGCTATCGGCTGCGAAGTTCCTTCTGGTCGTGATGTTCTTCATGCACCTGAAGTACGACAGCCGGATGTTCACGGGGGTGTTCCTTTTCCCGATGGCGCTCGCGAGTCTTGTCATCTCGGCGTTGTTCATTCTCTACCATGTGCTGCATCCTTTGCGGTAAAGCGACGGTGGTGGAGTTGATGCACCCCTGAGCACATGTGACGAGCGACCGCGGGCCGGGTCGCTCGCTGTGCTATAGGGAACTGAAACAAGCCTGTACTCCAGCAATGATGTTCTCCGCTTCACTTCTGCACGTCGAATCGTTCTCCTGGTCGGAGTGGGTTCTTTACCCAGACTTCCTGATCGGGTGGCTCCTCTTTGGCGCCGCGTACCTTCTGGCGGCAGGACCGCTGCGACACCGGTTCAAGGATTCGAGCCCGGTCAGTCCGGCGCGGCTTGGGAGCTTTGCCGCGGGCATGGCGTTGATGTTCCTGGCGCTCCAAGGGCCGCTCCATGAGCTCTCGGACTACTTCCTCTTCAGCGCCCACATGGTGCAGCATCTGCTCATCATGCTGGTCGTACCGCCGCTGATGCTCATCGGGACGCCAGGTTGGATGATCCGGCCGGCGTTGCGCGTCCCGGGGGTGAAGCCGGTCGCGCGTCTGCTTACCCATCCGGTGGCAGCCTTCCTTCTCGTCAACCTGCTCTTCGGTATCTGGCACTTCCCGGGGCCGTACGATCTGATGATGAGGGACCACGCGGTGCACAAGGCGATGCACCTCATGATCATGGCGATCGGGTTCGTTCTCTGGTGGCCGGTCTCCAGCCCGCTGCCGGAGCTCCCGCGTCTTCCGGGACCGGTCCAGATGCTGTACCTGTTCGTGCTCGGGATTCCGATGATGATCGTGTCCGTCATCATCGTCTTCGCTGACACGCATTTTTACACATGGTACGCACAGGCTCCGCGCATCTTCCCTCTCGATGAGATTGAAGATCAGAAGCTCGGTGCCCTCATCATGTGGGTGCCCGGCGCACTGGTGATGTGGGGCGGGATCACCGCGACCTACTTCCGATGGAGCCGGCGGGAGGCGAGGGCGGATGAGCGCGAGTTGTCCTACGCGCCTCCCGCTGAGCAGCCCGGCGTGGTGTCGGAGGAACTGGCGTTCGCGAGGGGATCGGAAGGGGGGAAGTAGCGCTTCGACACTGTCGTGGTGAAGTGATAGCTGATAGCTGATAGCCGATAGCTACTAGCTCTCCAGACACTCTCCCACGCGCTCCACCCCCACCGCCAGTTCCGTAGTCTGCCCGGCCGGGAACGACGGAATCAATTGGCTCTGCGACTCGTGATTCACGAGTTCCGCGACGAAGATTTCATGCTCAGCGCCCGCCTCGACCGCCCCGATGCTGAACGATCCGTCTTCCCGGGTCCGTACGGTGCGGACGCGGGATCGGTCAGGCCGCCGGAGCACCACCCAGGCGCCATGAAGTGGAACATTGCATTTCGTGTCCGTCACAGTGCCGATTACAGACGCGGTGGTCTCATCGTAGACCAGTTCGCAAAGCGCGTTGGTGCGGGGATTGAGGGTGCACGACTCGTACGGCACCTCATGATGGAGCACGGCGCCCACGAAACCGGTGCCGCCATCGACGTTGGAAAGGGCGTCCTCCAGCGTCACGTAGCCTTCAGTGTGATCCTCCTTGAACGGCCAGCTTTCGCCCGAGATCACCATGGACACGGTGCAGAAGCGGTCCTGTGAACAGATGAGGGGACGCGGAGGCAAAGGCTGAAGAAAAGCGGGGTCACCAAGGGTGTGCATGTACCGATAGATACCGAACGTGCTTACACCCGCCGGCGTTCTGCTCCCGGCCGCAAGGGGCTGCCTCTGGATGCGCGTGACCCCAGGTAGCTCATGGAGAATCTCAAGGAGCGCCACGTGGCCATCGCTCTCGACCCTGAGCAGATCCTGCGGCAAGTGTGGATTCTGTCGAATGGAGATTACAACGCGTCGAACCTCGAGGGGCACGCGAACGGTAGCTGATGCTGATTGCCCGTCTGAACGCGACGCACGGACGGTGTAGGTGCCGCCGTGCACCAATGGCTCCGCCGTCCAGAAGTTGTGGGCATAGAGGGTCGCAACGACATCGGGATCCGAGCCTTCGTAGGCGAAGAGCGAGTCCCGCAGCTGAATGATCTCACCCGTCTCAAGGTGCTCGAGGGTGACGGTCGCATCGATCGGCGCGGGCTCACTGAAGACCGATTCCCGGATCGGCATCACCCGGACCCACTGCGTGTCCGCTGATGCGTTGAGCACGGCGAACATCGAGAAGACCGAGTCGTTCTCCCCGAGCGGCTCGAAAGTCTGATCACAGCCGGTGATGAGCAACAGCGCTATGGCTGCACGCACCGACTTCCATGAAGGGATCACCGAACCTCCAGCTGCAGGGACGCATAGGGCGCAAGCGGGAGTTGGTCGACCCGCCGATGCGTGTAGATGTCGTAGTAGAACATGTTCAGCCGATCGTAGAGATTGATCGCCCCGGCGCTCGCCCGCATCGTTCCGAAGGGAAGATCGAACTCGCGCTCGACCGACACGTCCAGCCGGTGCATGACTGGCAACCGACCCTGATACGGCCTGTCGACCAGCAGCCGCGTAATCCCCCGTCCGCGTGCGACGTCCTGGATGTTGAACCGGAAGTCGAACGCTTCGTCGTAGCCCATCGGGCGCGTGAAGGGGAGGCCGGTGCCGAGCTGCCAGCGCGTGCTTAGGGTGTAGGGGCCGAGCTCGTAGCTCGCCAGCGCGTTCACCTGGTGCCGTCGGTCGTGGGGCGGGTTGTACCGCTGGATGGGCTCGCCGAACCAGAGGCTGAAGTGATCCTGTGCCGACTCGTACTCGGTCCATGACAGCCCATAGCCGATAAAGCCGTATGCTGGCCCTCGAGCGTACTCGACGCGCGCATCCATCCCGTAGGCCTCGCCATCCGCGAGCACGAGATCCGAGTTGAATTTCGCCACAGTGCTCCAGGACGGGACGGCGACGTCGCGCATCCGTCTCAGATAACCCTCCAGCGACCAGCTCAGTCCCGAACTGAATGTCTGCTGCCAGCCGACCTGCGCGTGAAGCGACCGGGTCGCCTCGAGTTCGGGTACGCGCGCCCATGCAACGAAGACGGAGCTGGCGTCGCGTAGGTCGCTGACTCCGGTCAGCGGCTGGCGATAAAGTCCAACGGCCCCGCTCAGCACCTGATCATCGTTCCCACGCGGCTTCCATGAAGCGCGAAGCCGCGGTTCGAGACCCCTTGGCTGGGTGAGCGTCACACTTACGCCAGGCTGGACCAGGACCTTCTCCCCGAGCGGCATCGCCGTCTCCAGGTATCCGCCGGCGGTCCACAGGTAGTCGTTCTCGTGCCGGAAGCCGTATACCGCACCCATGTCGTACGACATCTCCTCCAATCGAAGGAAATAACCCGCCTCGAAGGTGACGCCGCGGTAGAGGTTGGTCGTGTTGACGTCGGCCTGGAGTCGCCGCGTGTGGGAGAACATCGGTGAGGCTCCGCGATTCACCGCGTCATTGTCGACGCCTGAGTAGCCGACGTTCATCTCCACCAGCCGCAGGATTCCGTCGAAGAGCTGGATGCACCGCGCCCCGGCCACCAGATTCGACCAGCCGACGCGTGAAATCTCGTCCTCGACGTCCAGCCGCCCGTAGTCGGACGTCCGCAGCGCCATAGCGGAGCATCGGGTGGAGGAGCCCTCGCCGAAGGCGGTGATCTTGGCGTACTGGCTCTCGAAGCCCAGGGGGTGCTCCCCTCCCATCAGGGCGGGACTCGTCTGTTCGAGTAGCGACTTGCGGCCTGCGATGATGAACGATGCAGATCCGGCATCATTCAGCTTCCCCTCAGCGACCACGTCGGCGACAAAAGGGCTGACCGATCCCGAACCCGCGTATCCGTCGCGCTTGCCGTCGCGCATCCGCACGTCAAGCACCGAGGATGTGCGGCTGTTGTATCGCGCCCCGAAGCCGCCCGCATAGAAGTCGACGTTTGCCACGAGGTCTTCGGGGAAGGCCGAGAAGAAACCGACGATGTGGAAGGGCTGATAAATGAGCAGCCCGTCGATCATTGACAGGTTCTCCGTGTGCGAGCCCCCCCGGATGAAGAGCTGGCCGCCCCTGTCACCCGCGGTAACGACGCCGGGGAGAGTCTGGATGTAGTTGGCGAGGTCGCCCGAGGCGGCGGGAGTGGGAAGCCGGCTGATCTGCGCGGGGGTGATGCGTTGCCGGCCGAGTTCCCGCTGGATGGCGCCCCCGGCTGCGCCGCTGGTTACGCCCTGAACCTCGATCGCGGTGGGGGTGAGCTGCACGCTCAGTCGCACGTCTTCGCCTGGCGCCAGGGTGACAGTCTGCGCGTGATCGGCGTGCGCGATGTAGGTGATGCGGACGGTGTGAGTGCCCGGCTGGAGGCGGTCGATCAGGTAAAAGCCGTTGCGATCGGTGAAGTCGCCCCGGGTTGCGCCATCAGCTCCCTCCACCGCGACGCTCGCACCTTCGAGCGGCTGGCCTGAAAGCGCGTCGGTGACGATGCCCTGGATTGTTGTGGTCTGGGCGGCTGACGGGGTGCAATCGATCACGGCAAGCAGGGCGAGCGCGGGCGGTAGAAGCGCCCTCAGGGCAGGCAACAATGCGGCAGCAGTACAAGGGAATGTCATCCTCGATCGCACCCGGTTCGCTTGTTTATGGGATACTGCAGCAAGTCGACTCTGGATCCCCCCGCCTTCGCGGGGGTGAGCTCCGCGGGAGCTGCCGGCCAGCAGGATAGTGATTCAGGTCCTTTCGTAGCGCGAAATCCCGCGTTGTCCTGTTTCTAACACCCAGGGACAACGACCTTCCGCCCACGCTGCATCAGAACATTCTTTTTGAAAAGCAAGCCTCTAGTTTCAGGAGACGCGATTCAATTGCTGCTACCGACTGTCTGAGAAGTTCCTGCCGACTTAGCCCA
This sequence comes from uncultured Gemmatimonas sp., assembly GCA_964424945.1. GTDB lineage: Bacteria > Gemmatimonadota > Gemmatimonadetes > Longimicrobiales > Longimicrobiaceae > WHSP01. Next base: position 18,903 of record CAYRLB010000036.1, on the reverse strand, counting down.
GTAGGCGCCCTGCCTCGGCCAGATGCTCGGGCCTCCCGATATCCAGCCAATAAAACCCTGCCGACTCGAAAGCCTCGATCCGCCGGCCTTCGCCTGCCAACCTCAGATAGGGTGTGAGGATCGAGAATACCCCTTCCTCGCTGATCAATGCCGGGAAATCCGGATCCATCACATGGATCCCCGCGAACGCCCGCTCGCGGATCTCCCCCGCCGCGGCTCGCGCCTCGAGCCGGAGGTTCTTGCCCGCGTCCGTCCGCCCCAGCAGCCCCACGTCGTCGAAAAGCAGTTGCCGGGACGATGGCCGGGACATAACCGCAAGGGTGGCGAGCGGCCGGCGCTCGAGGTGCTGCCGGTACATCGCATCGAGCGGGATCTCGCTCAGCACGTCAGCGTTGTGGACGAAGAAGGGGGCGTCCCCACGTAGCAGTCCCGCCGCCGCCTTCAGCCCGCCGCCCGTCTCGAGCGGTCGATCGGGCTCGCGTGAGAAGACGACTTCGACGCCGAAGCCATCGCGCGAGCGGACGTAATCCTCGATCCGGTCGGCGAAGTGGTGGACGTTGATGACGATGCGGTCGACCCCGGCGTCGATCAGCCGCAGCGCCACCCGCTCGATAACGGGAACGCCTCCAACGCGGACGAGCGCCTTCGGCAGGTCCGCGGTGATCGGTCCGAGCCGCGTACCGAGCCCCGCGGCGAGAATCATCCCGTCCATCGTCAGGGGGCGGCCGCCTTCCCGGCGGGCTCCGGCCATCTCGCGCGCTCGCGATGCCCGAGGATGACATTCACTTCGGGGTAACGCTCACGGACATGGGCAGCGAGCTTCTCCGCGAAGTAGACCGATCGATGCTGGCCACCCGTACAGCCGAAGTGGACGCTGAGGCTGTTGAAGCCCCGCGTCAGATAGGTCTCGACCTGCAGATCGACGAGCGCGCGCACATGGTTCCAATAGCGCTCGACCTCGGGAATCCCGTCGAGGAAGGTCGCCACAGGCCGATCGAGTCCGCACAACTCTGTGTACTCCGCGTAACGACCAGGATTGTGGAGGGCACGCATATCGAAGACGAAGCCGCCTCCATGGCCGCCCGTATCTTCGGGGTAGCCATGGCGATAGCTAAAGCTTCCGATCTGTACCGTCAGCCCCGGCTGGGGGCGCGACGGCTTCTGCCGAAGCCAGTCCGCCTCGACGATCCGTTGGAGGACGGCGTGCAGCTCCGGAAGCTCGATCGGAAGCCCATCCTTCCTGAGGATCCGTTCGATATTGTCGATCGCCGGGGGAACGCTCTGCAGAAAGCGGATCTTCCGCTCGAAGAAGCCGCGGTACCCGTACGCCCCCATCGCCTGAAGGATTCTGACGAAGACGTAACCGCGGTAGAAGTGACAGAAACGGTCACGGTCGACCTCGATCAGCTCGGAGAGGGCATCCAGGTAGTCGTCGAGCAGCCGATCCCGAACGGCCTCCGGTAGCGCCGCCTTTGCGTCGTACAGGAGCGAGGCCAGGTCGTACTGGAGTGCGCCGCGCCGCCCGCCCTGGTAGTCGATGAACCACGGCTCTCCTTCCCGGATCATCACGTTTCGTGACTGGAAGTCCCGGTAGAGGAAATGCCGACGATCCGCCCTGATCAGGAAGGCCGTGAAGGTCTTGAAGTCCTTCTCGAGGCGCGCCTCGTTGAACGGAATGTGCGCGAGCTTGAGGAAGTGATACTTGAAGTAGTTGAGATCCCAGAGAATCGATTGGCGGTCGAACTCGGCGCGGGGGTACGCCACCGAGTAGTCGATGACCCTTCCGCCGAGCACCTGGAACCGGGGAAGCTCCCGAACCACCCGTTGGTAGAGGGGCAGCATCGACGGTGGAAACTCACCTTCTTCGTGGCGGCGGGCCGATGCAAGCGCGTCGAAGAGGGTGGTATCGCCGAGGTCCTCCTCGATGTACATGCGCCGCTCTTCGTCGGCCGCGTAGATCTCGGGGACCGCCAGCCCGGCGCTCCGCAGCGCGCGGGAGTAATCGAGGAATGCCCGGTTCTCCTCGCGATCGGGCCCGTAGACGCCGATCGCTGTCTCGTACGATGGACCTACGATGCGGAAGAGCGTCCGGTTCGAACCATCACCCTCGAGGGGCATTATCGTCACCGGCGGAACTCCGAAATGGTCTCGGAAGAGCCCGCCAAGAATTTCCTGCTGCTGCACGATTGCACCTTTCGCTCTGGAACCGGCAGCCGATGACGTATGCGCGTCGACTGATGAAGGAGTCAGATAAGATTACTCCCCACGGAACACCTGGTCTACCTCGATTCCGGCGCGAAGCCGGCGTCCCGTGACCGCAGGCCAGCCGGCCGGTCGCTGGTCGAGGAGATTGTCCACCCCTGCAAAGAGTCGGATACCTGCGCGAGTGGGTGCCGAAAGCTGCGCATCGAGTGCCGTAAGAGCTCCCTGGGTGCCGGTGTCCAGCACCTGCCCATCTTCCGTGAAGGTGATGATCGGCGCTTCACCGGTCCAGGTGGTGGTGAAGTCCATCTGCAGCCCTTCGTAGAAGGCTGGCGTGGCGCTGAGTCTTGCCCGACCGGAGTGGCGCGCCCGGCGATCGAGGGACATCCCACCCGGAAGGGATTTCGCGTCGAGATAGGCGTAGCTCAGGGCAGCGGACCACCGCGGGTGACGGGTCGTAGCGCCGATCTCCACCCCCTGCGTCACCGCACGGCTGATGTTCCGGGGCGAGTAGACGAACAGACCTTCCTCGGTGATCCGAACGAGCGCGAGGTCGATCAGGTTGTCGATCTCGTTCCGGAAGGCCTCCGCCGTAAAGGTGAGGGAGCTCCCCGCAGCCCACTGCACGCTCGACGACGCGTTCCAGGAGCTCTCGGCACGCAGGTCGGGATTCCCCTGGACTGTGTAGCCCGCGCCCAGATTCGCGAAGTCCCAGCCAAGCTCCTTGAAAGAGGGTGCGCGGAAACCCCGACCGAGGCTCACCCGCAGGAGAAGGTCCTCCCCGATGACGATCGAGCTCCCGACCGATGGGGAAAGCGCATTCCCCCAACTGTCATTCAGAGTCCAGCGCGCGCCCGCGGAGAGCGTTGCTGCGCCGATCCGCACATCATCCTGGGCAAAGAGCTCGAACTGATCGTCCGAAGCCTGACTCTGGAGAACCTTGTCGGGGGATCGGATGAAGCGGGTAGCCCCCTCGAGTCCGAGATGGAAGGAGTGCCGACCTGCGCTACGGCTGAAGCCGAGAGTCCCCTCGTAGAGCCGCTCGATCTGCTGCTCATCATTCGTTCCGGCGATCGGGGCGTTGCCGCGTGCCGTGCGATAGAGGTGCTCGTAGCGCTGCCCGAGGATGCGGACCATCCACGTCCCGCCGGTGCCCTGGGTTTCCAGCTCCGTCCAGCCTGTCAGGCCGCGATTGTCGTTGAAGCCTGAGAAGCCGCCGCCGACCGGCCATCGCTGGCGTTCGCGGAGGAAAGAGAGATCGGAACGGATGGAGAGCGCGCCGGGCGCCCAGCGAAATGTCGATCGCGCGTCCCAGACGCGCGCGAAGGCGTCGGTGTCACCAACGAGGCCCGCGACCGCATCCTGCTGACGCCATGCGCCTGTCACGCGGTAGAGGAAATTCCGGCCGCCCCCGACGGTAGCGTCTGCTTCCTTGCGCCCCTGGCTCCCGGTGAGGGCGCGCACTGTAGCGTTGAGACCCGGCTGCGGATCACGCGTGATGATGTTGATCACGCCGCCGAGCGCGTCCGAGCCGTACAGGGAAGAGAGGGGGCCTTTGACGACCTCCACCCGTTCCACACCCGCCAGCGAAAGCCGGCTGAGGTCGCGGTTCTCCATCAGCGCACCGCTCGCCGGCTGACCATCGATGAGAATCAACACCCGCGCGCCGCCGATCCCGCGGATCATGATGTTCGACCCTACCGGCGTACCCGCTTCCGCCTGGAGGCCGGGAAGATCCGCCAGCAGCCGCTCCACCGATTCGGCACCCGACCGGGCGATCTCGGCAGCATCGACCTCGAGGATCGGCACGGCCACATCGGCACGGCGGCGGCTTCCCGGCGCAGCGCTCATGACCAGCGCATCGAGTTCGAGCGGATCGGGGTGGAGGAAGAGCCGCCAGCCGGCAGCGCTGGCCTCCGGCGCACCGAGCGTGAGCGTCCGATAACCGAACGCCCGCACCTCTACGACGCCGGTGCGGGTCCAGTCTGCGGGAACTCGGAAGGCGCCATTTGCGGCGCTCTGGATCGTTCCGCCGGGTAGGGCGCCCTCACTGCTCCTCCACGAAACCGTAGCCCCGGAAATGCCCCTCTCGGTCCCGGCATCGACGACCATCCCCTCGGTCGCCGCCCCGCCCGGGGCCTGCTGCAACCCCAGGGCGAGCGCGACCATGGCGAAGCCGATCACCTGAGCTGCTCGAAGCGGATCGTCAGCTCGCCTGGCGTTCCGGTGGCGCTGTAATAATCCGTGACCTGGAGCTTGTAGACGTCGCTGCCGTCCTTGATCAGGAAGACGTTGTACGTCGGCCAGAGGCGGTTGTTACCCTGGATGTTGTACCAGAAGGGCCCCGTCGCGTCGTCGATCGAATTTGGAATTGCTCCGGAGATGGTCGACAGGAAGCCGCCATACATCGGAGCGTTGTCCGCGCGCGTGGCGCCGGCGAACGTCTCGTCGTCGTCGAGCGGGAAGGTCCCGGCGCCGCAATCGGCGTTGACTTCGATGTGGATCTCAGGGTCGATGCGCAGGTCCCAGTCGCAACCCGTTCCATCGACGACCGCGCCACTGGAAAGGTCGACGTACGCGGCCCCCGACGTCAGCGGTACCGAAAGGGTGTTCAGGGAGCCGAGAGTTGCGCCAGCCTCCTGGCGACGATACTGGATCGTCACGCCGAGGAGATCCATCAGATCCGCGCCGCCCATTTGCATTCCTGAAACGCGAAGGAGCGCGTGGGCGCCGCCATCCGCCTCACGAAGCTTCCAGACACTCGCCGGATTCGCTGCAATCGTCCCCGCGATCGGATTGAACTGGAACCACGTCCTCCCGGCGTCCTCCACGAGGCTGGCCTCCTGGAAGACCACCCCGGCGATGCTTGCCGCCGTCACTGCCTCGAAAGCCGCCTCCCCGTCCGCCGGCGTGAGCGCTGCGATTTCCGTGGCCGTCAGATCCGCGTGCGTTCCCAGCGTCGCACCCGCGACGCTCCCGCCGCCCGCCACCCCGCCATTGACCCTCATCATATAGCGACGGAAGGCGAGGTCCCACTCAGACGACGAGGGATCGCTCACGGAGACCACGCGCCCGCCATCTTCCAGAGCGATGTATACGAACTCCGTCGCAGAGGTCGCATCCACGCGAAGTGTGCCCTCCGAAGTAAGATCGCCCGGACCTGTTGCTTCGCTCTCACAGCCTGCAACCAGCGCCGCCAAAACGAGCGTCGCGATGGAAAAACGCTTCATATATTGCTCACTTGTTGAAACTCATTCTCAACCGCAGGATGCGGGTTCCCACTTTGAATGTCAACGCCGCGGAGGTGGTTCTCCGGACTTGAACTTACCTTCCCGGCCCGGATCCGGCTGTCAGGAAACGTGCAGCGACCGAGGGGGTGAAGAACGAATATCTTCACCGCGCCATCGGTTCGAGTGCCGGGGCGCCAGTCGTTCCCAGTGCAACTGGTCGTACATTTCCCGGCTTGCCTGCGCGAACATGGAACGCTAGTGTCGATGAAAACGATTCTCAACGGTCCCGGCTCAACCAAAAAGTACACTGAGAGAATGAAACGTACCTCCGCAGTACTCGCTCTTCTTGCATTCGCCGCCGGGTGTGACGATTCCGTCGGCCCCGGCAGCCAGCTTCGCGAATGCGTGACGAATATAACCGCCGCGCAGGGAGATAGCTTCGTAGAGCTGTGCGACCTCGATGTCCCCGTGCGCCATGTGCGGATCGAGAATTTCCGCGCGCCTGCGACACACGCGTCGGCGCAGATCCTCTTCGGATTCGATACGCCCCCGTCGTCGTCAACGCCGGAGCTGGAAGCCGATCAGTTCCGCGTTCTGCTGTACGGGGGTGGGCCGCCTTTCGTTCCCCCGGTGTTGCAGGCCAGCTTCGGCGGGGTCGACGTCGAGCTCGGGGATGCGTCCTTCGTGAATGACGGCGGGACCGTCTGCTTCGACCTGCATGATGGAAGCGCGACCGGCGCGCCTGCCTTCGTGCTCTGGGTCGAGGGGGTCGATGGCGCCGACTGCGGCAACCGGGCGACGCTGACGGCGGCGAACGCGTACTCCGCGGTGAGCCAGTGGGGCGGCGCCGAAGGAAGTGTCGACAAGGTGGCGGGTGCGTACTTCAGGCAGTCAGCGGCGGGTGGGACCGCGCCCATCGTTCGCCTCTTCGCGGACCCCGTTCTCGACGAAGCGCAGATCGCCTCGGCGACGACCTGTTCCACGACGTGGGCGGCGAACACCGACTGGCAGCAGCTCTGCGCGCCCGCGGTTGGCGATGTCCGGCACATCCGCATCGATGCTGTGGAGTCGAGCTCGAACAACAGCTACTTCTACGCCGTGCTCGGCCAGGATCCGTCGCCGACAGGGAACCCGGCGCCGGATGAGGGCAAGCTTATCATCACCGGCGGGCGTTCGAATTCGGGGAGCTCCTGGACCTGGTTCCGCTTCGGTGCCGCGTCGACGGGTCAGTTCAGCTACACGACGGATGAGGGGTACAGCATCTATACCGACGGCCCCACATCCATCTGCCTCGATCTCGGTTCGAATGCTGACGGGACGGCGCGCCTCGTCTTCTGGGCGACCGATGCGGAAGGGGCGGATTGCGCGGATCCGGCGACATTGACGCTCGACAACGCGCTGTACGACAGCACCACCGACTCCACCAGTGGCGAGATCTGGAATGGCGGTCTGGCGGCGGACAAGCTGAACTTCATCAAGACGAACAACAGCGCTGTATCGCTTGGTGCAATCACGATCTCCTCGGAGGCCGCAGCGCTCTGAGCGATTCCTGGCGGTGCCGCAGCGGGCGACGATGTGATCGCCCGCTGCGGCGCTCGGCGCGTCTTCCGATGAAGATGTGCGCCGCCCCTCCGGATCCTCTCTCCGTAATCGCCCGCTCCTTCCTTCGCCCCTCCGTCTCCGCCCCCGGCCACCCCGCCGAAATCTCCGCTCCTCCGCGCGAACCCCGCCGTTCGTCCGCAGCCACCCCGGGATAGCACCCACGGTACAGCCCTTGCTCGCCCTGGACCCTCACCCCCAGACCCGACTCCGATGTCGAACCGACTCGCCGACGAGACCAGCCCCTATCTCCTGCAGCACAAGGACAACCCGGTGGACTGGTATCCCTGGGGTGAGGAGGCGCTGGCGCGCGCCCAGTCGGAAGACCGGCCGATCCTCCTTTCCGTCGGCTACTCTGCCTGCCACTGGTGTCACGTCATGGAGCACGAGTCGTTCGCAGACCCGCAGACGGCGGCTCTGATGAACGAGAACTTCGTGAACATCAAGGTCGATAGGGAGGAGCGCCCGGACGTCGATTCCCTCTACATGCAGGCCGTTCAGCAGATGACCGGTCATGGCGGCTGGCCGATGACGGTCTTCCTGCTGCCCGACGGCTCCCCCTTCTATGGCGGCACCTACTTCCCGCCACAGCCACGGCATGGCCTGCCCTCATTCGGACAGGTCCTTCTCGGCGTCGCCGACGCGTATCGGCACCGCCGGGACGAGGTGCTGCAGGGCGCCGACTCACTTCGCGACATTCTCACCAGGGGGATGTCGGTAAACCCGCCGCCCGAGTCGGTCGATGCCGGAGTCCTGCAGAAGGCTTTCCAGACGATGACGGCCCGCTTCGAGCCGACCTGGGGCGGGTTCGGAGGCGCGCCGAAATTTCCTCAGCCGATGATCCTCGACTTCCTGCTTCGCTTCTGGGCCCGCACGGGAACTCCCGAGGCGCTGCAGATGACCGAGCACACGTTGGACACGATGGCGCGCGGCGGGATCTACGATCAGGTAGGGGGCGGCTTCCATCGTTATGCGGTCGACGCTCAATGGCTCGTGCCTCACTTCGAGAAGATGCTCTACGACAACGCCCTTCTCACCCGCGTCTATCTCCGCGGCTACCAGGCGACGGGCAGGGAAGATTTCCAGACGATCGTCGAAGAGGCGCTCGGCTACGTAACCCGCGAGATGACCCACGCCGAAGGTGGTTTCTTCTCCAGCCAGGATGCGGACAGCGAGGGGGTCGAAGGGAAGTTCTACGTCTGGTCCGCGCACGAGATCGGCGAGCTGCTCGGGTCCGATGCCGACATCTTCCGACAGTATTACGGCGTTTCAGACAATGGAAATTGGGAGGATCACAATATCCTGAATGTCCCGCTGTCGCGGGCGGAGGCAGAGCAGAGGAGCGGACTCGAGCCGGCCGCCCTGCGAGAGCTGCTCGCGCGCTCTCGTGCGCGGTTGTATGCGGCCCGTGCGGAGAGGGTGTGGCCGGGGCGCGATGAGAAGATCATCACGAGCTGGAACGCGATGATGATCCAGAGCTTCGCCGAAGCGGGCCGTGTTCTCGGTCGAGTGGAGTGGGTCGACGCAGCCAGCCGAGGCGCCGACTTCATTCTGCGGGAGCTGCAGCGCGATGGCCGACTTCTCCGGAGCTGGCGGGATGGTACCGCGAAGGTCGATGGCTTCCTCGAGGATCACGCACTGCTCATCGATGCGCTCGTCGAGGTCTACTTCGCGACCTTCGATCCGCGGTGGGTCGAGGAAGCCCGTTCGCTCGCCGACCGGATGCTCGAGCGCTTCTGGGCTCCCGACGAGGCGATCTTCTTCGACACGCCCGACGATGGCGAGCAACTCGTCGTGCGGCCGCGCGACATCTACGACAACGCGACGCCCGCCGGCACTTCAGCGGCGGTCCACGCGCTCATCCGTCTCGCGAGGCTGGCGGGCGACCCGGAGTATGAGAGAGTCGCGAACCGGGTGCTCGAAGGGATGGGTCGGCTTGCGGCGGAAGTCCCGCAGGGGTTCGGGCATCTTCTGTGCGGGCTGGAGCATCATCTCGCCCCGCCCGCCGAGGTCGCCATCGTGGGGGGGAAGGGCGAAGCCGATACTGTGGCGCTGCTTCGTGAGGTGAACTCAGTCTTCCTGCCGCACACGACGCTAGCCCTTCTTCCGCTCGGCAGGGACGACGACCCGGCCGGGCTGACCTCCGTCATTGAGGCGGTTCCGGTACTCGCGGAGCGTGGCCGGCGCGACGGGAAAGCGACCGGCTACGTCTGTCGCAACTATACCTGCAAAGAGCCCGTCACCGAGCCGACCGACCTCGCGGAAGAGCTGGCGGAACTGAGGAGTGCAATGGCGCGGCGCTAACCGCCGCGCGCCCTTGCGAAGCGCTGTTTTAGGCGCTGCGACGAAGGGGTTTTCGCCTATCCCCGAGCCTCGATCGCCTGGAGCGCCGCCCGCCGGAGTCGGTCGACCATGGCGTTCAGCCCGACCTCGCGCGTTCCCAGCCCGAGCTTGTCCATCACCTGTCGAACGAAGTCGGGCGGAATCGCCACGACGGATTCCGGCGGCTGTCCATTGATCGCCTCGATGATCATCGCCAGGAGCGCGCGAATCGTCGGCGCACCCTGGGGTACATCCGCATAATAGTACATCTTCCCGTCGACGACTTCAGGATAGATCGCGACAGGCGTCATGCACTCATGCACGGCGAACTCGCTCCGATCGAGATTCTGGAAGCGCTCGGGAAGCGCCGGAAGCTTGTTCGCATACTGCACCAGCGCCTGCCGGGTAAGATCCGGAGTGAGCGTAGCAAAACGCTTCAGGATCTTCTGGATGCCGGGAGGAATTCCGGCCGCCTCGCTGTTCTGATCTGTCATCGGTACACGTGTGTGGATTTTCGGAGAGGGGTGCACATCCCATCTTCCAGGAAAGAATAGATGATGAGAGCGTTTCGGGACAGCGAGCGACTTCGTGCGCGGCCTTTCGAGACCACAGTCTATGGCGAAGAGTCCCGTTGGCGGCAACGAAAGGAGACCGCCGCGGTATCATGCACACGGTGGTTCTTTCGCTCGTTCTGTTCCGAGGGATGACTTCGACACCGGTGAGGCGGGATCCCCGTCCCCACCTCCAACACCATTTCGATAGATGACGTCAACGCGCCGCAAAGTCTTCGCCGGAATCGGCATCGTCTTCGCCCTGCTGCTCGGCGCGCTGGTTCTGACGCCGATCCTGCTACGCGGCCGCATCGATGGCTGGCTGCAGACAGCGATCGCTGAGCGCATCGAGGCCGAAGTCTCCTGGAAGTCGGCTGGTCTCTCGCTCATCCGCGACTTCCCGGACGCTTCGCTCAGGGTCGACGATCTCCGCGTCGTCGGGACGGGCGCTTTTGCGGCGGATACCCTCGCCATTGTTCCCCGGTTGGGGATCTCGGTCGAGCTTCCTTCTCTGATCCGCGCCCTGCGCGCGACGGGCTCGTTGGTGGTTCGATCGGTAACGGTCAACGAACCGGCCGTGCGGCTGATCGTCCTGGAGAGCGGCGTCAGGAACTGGGATATCATGCCTGCCGCCGAAGAGGATGAGCCCGCCGGTCGGTCGCTCGACTTCACCCTGCAGCGGGTCGACGTCAGCAACGCCCGGCTCATTCTCGACAACCGGGAGGTCGGACTCGTCGCGGACATCCGCGGTCTCGATGAAGTGCTTCGCGGCGATTTCAGACAGGAGCGCTTCTCGGTCGAGAGCGGGACGACGATCGACTCTGCGTCGGTACGCTTCGCCGGCATCCCCTACCTGAGCAATGCGGCGCTCAGTCTGTCGACCGTACTCGACGTCGACGCGGGCGCCGGGGCAGTTTCGATCAGCAGCGGCGAGCTCAAAGTGAATGCCCTCGCGCTGGACCTCACCGGCGACGTCGGGGTGAACGGGGACACGACCAATCTCGATATCGCGTTCGAGGCTCCCGATGCTTCGGTGAAGGAGCTGATGTCGCTGCTCTCGCCGCTCTACGCGGAGGGGAATCTCGCGTCCGCGCGCGCGGATGGAACCGTGAATGCCGGCGGCTGGGTGCGCGGGCCGCTCGCGACGAATCTCTTCCCCGCCTTCCAGTTCGACGTCAGTGTGGATGGAGGGTCGCTGCAGTATCCGGATCTTCCGATTCCGCTGAGTGCGATCGCGCTCGACCTCTCCCTTCGCAACCCCGGCGGAAGTGTGGACAGCACCCGCGTCGATGTGCGCCGGTTCGACGCCGCGGCCGGGGCGAGCAGGGTGGAGGGGGCGTTCTCGATGACGACGCCGGTGACCGATCCGAGCGTCGAGCTCAGCGCCGCGGGCCGCCTCGACCTCGCCGAATGGAACCGCGCGCTTCCCCTGGCCGAAGAGGGAGAACTGAAGGGGGTCATAACGGGCGATGCACGCGTCGCCGCCCGCGCCTCCGATGTGGAGCTGGCGAGATATGAAGCGATCGCCGCCGATGGAACGCTCGAGGTGAGCGGCCTCGACATCCGGTCCGATGCTCTGCCGCATCCCGTCGCAATCGAGAGCGCGCGATTGCGGTTATCGCCGAGCTTTGCAGAGCTTTCGGGGCTGCGGGGGGTCGTGGGAAGTTCGGATTTCGCCGTCGATGGGCGGGTCGAGAATCCGCTGAGCTTCGCTCTCGGTGATGGAGTTCTGCGCGGAACGATGCAGCTGCGCAGCGGCTCCCTCAATCTCGATGAGTGGAAGTCGGATGATGAGATGGCGCTCATCGCCGTGCCCGACAGGGTCGACTTCACGCTCACGACGGCGATCGATCGGCTGGAGTACATGGATCTCCCGCTGACGAATGCCCGAGGCGCCGTCCAGGTGAGGGAGCGGCGTGCCACACTCGATGATTTCGTCGTCGACATCTTCGGCGGATCCCTCGCGATCGATGGCTTCTACGAGACGCTCGATCCAGCGCATCCCGCCTTCGACGTCGGGGTCAGGTTGGCGTCGATCGATGTGGCGCAGGCCGCCACCGCGCTGAACACCGTGCGAACGCTCGCGCCGATCAGCCGCTACGCGCAGGGCAGTGTGACGACCGATGTGCGACTGAGCGGCACCCTCGGGCCGGACATGGCGCCGATCCTCTCCCTCCTTGCCGGGCAGGGGACGCTGTCGACGGATCAGGTCTCGCTGCAAGGCTTCCCCGCCCTCGAGCGCCTCGCCGAAAGCCTGCGGACCACCTGGCTGAGCGAGCCTACCCTGCGCGACATCCAAGCGAGCTTTCACATCCTCGACGGGCGGCTCCACGTCCGGCCGTTCGATCTGCAGATGGGAGAGTTTGCGACCACTGTCGCTGGATCGCAGGGCATCGACCAGACGATGGACTACATCCTCGAGTTCAGAGTGCCGCGGGGCGTCCTCGGCAGTGCTGCGAATGAGGCCGTGGCATCGCTCGCCTCTCGTGTGCCAGGGGGAGGTGCAGCGTGGACCTCGGCGCCGGAGATCACACTTGGCGCGCGTCTGACCGGCACCGTGACCGATCCCGCAGTTTCACTCGAATTCAGGGGCGCGGGAGGGGTGGGGGAGACCGTCCGGACTGCGTTGGAGGGTGCGCGTGATCAGGCGGTGACGGAGATGGAGGCACGGTTCGATTCGGTCGCCGCCGCCGCGCAGCAGCGGGCCGAGGCGGAGGCGACCCGGATCATCGCCGAGGCCGAGCGGCAGGCGGAAGCCATTCTTGCCGAGGCGCACGCTCTCGCCGAAAGAGCGCGGACCGAAGGTCATGCCCAGGCCGACGCTCTCGCTGCGCGGGGCGGGAACCTCGTCGAGCAGCGACTTTCCGAAACCGCTGCGAACCGGCTGCGAACGGAGACGGACGAGCGGGTCGATGGGATAATACAGGCGGCTGAGTCACGTGCCGCAGCTCTCGTCGACGCTGCCGAGGTACGCGCGGCGGAAGTTCGGGAGCGGTCGGCCGGCGGGTGACAGCAGGGGTCGGGGCTCGGAGTCTCATGAGCACCGTGAGGCCGAATGCCTGGCTCCACTGGTTTCCAATTCGACGGGCACCTCAAGGCCGGTTGGGCAAAGGGCCGCCGCAGAGGGTTCGCGACGGCCCGTGTTCCGGGCGAGTCACCAGCGGCCGTGGTCGAACTATCCCGAGCGGCCGTCGCCATTCCGGCATCACGCTGGATGAGGGCGGCTGGGCGCCTCCGCCAGGCGCATCAGACCCCACAGGCGAGGGCACACTTCTGGCAACCGACGCCCCATCTCATCCCTTGTGTCAGGTCTCATTTTCGGGGCTTGCGTACCGAGTGGAAGCCCGAATGTTCGTCTTCATCTCACATCTGACAGTTCCCGAAGAGGATCAGGCGCGGCTCGAGCGGCATTTCCGTGAGCGCTCCCGCCTCGTGGATGGATTTCCGGGCTTCCTGTATCTGCAGCTGCTTCGGCCCCAGGCAGGAGAGGCGACGCACACCTTTCTTACCGCGTGGGAGGATCGCGAGGCCTTCCGCCGGTACATGAGCAGTGACGAGCACACGATCTCCCACTCCCGGGAGCCGGGAGAGATCATGGGCCGCACCGAGGTGCGCCACGAAGCGTACGAGGTGCTGATGGATTCCAGGACGAAACCCGAATGGATATGACCGCCGGGACCCGCGCCGCGGAACGGCTTCTCGAGATGAGGGAGACGCTCGCGCTGGCAATCACCGAAGCAATTTACGCCAGGATGCCCGAGCTGATGGAGAGGCACGGGGAGTACGGAAGGCAGAAGTGTCTGCAGGACATGCGCTATAACGTGGAGCATCTGGCTCCTGCCGTGGATCTGGGGGAGCCCGGGATGTTCGTCGGCTACGTTCAGTGGCTTGACGGCCTTCTCCGCGCCCGGAATGTATCGACGGCCGAGGTGGTGCTCAGCCTGGAGTTGATGGAGGGGCAGGTCCGCGAGCGGTTCTCCGCCGAGGAGGTGGACGCCATCGTCCCCTCCATTCAGGCCGCCCTGGCGTCGCTTTCCCCAAGGGAAGGGACCTCATGACACCTTCCGCGAGCGGTTTGTCGCTCGACCTCTTCGACGCCTATCTGCAGGCGATTCGGGAGGGTGATCGCCGAGCCGCCTTCGGAGTGGTCGACGGGGCACGGGAGGCGGGCGTGGATCTCAACCGTCTCTATGTCGAGGTCTTTCAGCCTGCGATGCGCGAGGTCGGCCGTCTCTGGCAGGACAATGTGATTACCGTGGCGGATGAGCACGTCGCGACCGCCATCACCCAGGCAGCGATGGCGCGCGCCTTCGAGCAGATCTTCACCTGGGGAGATGGCGAGGGCCGGTCTCTCGTCGCCGCGTGCGCAGATACCGAGCGCCACGAGGTCGGGCTCCGGATGATCTGCGACCTTCTCGAGCTCAATGGGTGGAACACCACCTATCTTGGCGCCACAGTACCGGTCGAGAGTCTCGTCATGATGGTCGAGCGAAAGAAGCCGGACGCCGTCGCGCTCTCCGTCTCCATAGCTCCTCATCTTCCCCGCCTCCGTCTGATGATCGAGCAGATCCGCAGCCTGATCCGCAATCCTCCGCTGATCCTCGTGGGCGGGCGGCCCTTCCTGGAGGATCCGACATTGGCCACTCGACTCGGGGCGGACCTCACCGCCAATGATGCGGTGGAGGCAGTGGAGCTGCTGCAGCAGATGTTCGCCGGTCGCTGATGGCGGAGCAGCAGGCTTACCGTCTTCCGGCGTGCTTCCGGAAGTTCCCGGGCGCCGTCCTCCATCTCTCGGCGGATGGAGCGGTCGTTGAGAGCAATGGCCTTCTGGAGATGGAGCTGGGCCGCGATCTCGCGGGGCGCCCCTTCGCCGAAGTCCTGGACCCGGGCTCGTCGCAGCGGAAGTGGGAGCGCATCCTGGAGCTGGCCACGCGGAGTTCGGAGAGCGGGGAGGTCGAATGGGAACTGATTCTCCGGGGGCGGGACACCCTTCCGGAGCCACGACCCTTCACCATCCTGTGGGACGATGAGGCGCGCCGTTTCTGGCTGCTCGAGCACCGGCCGGACCCGCGCCTCGATAGTCTCCACGAGCAGGTGGTCGGGGTCAACTCCGAGCTGGCAAACACGCAGCGCGACCTCGTCAAGGAGCGGGGTCGGCTGGCGCGAACCCTCGAGGATCTCCGGGCGCGCAGCGAAGAGCTCGAGCGCAGCAACCAGGCTCTGGATGAGTTTGCGCATGCCGTCTCGCACGACCTCAAGGCGCCGCTCCGCAGCATCGCAAACTACGCAATGTGGCTACAGGAGGATCTCGACGGAGCCCTTCAGGGGGAGAGCCGCGAGCACCTGGACCGCATCCGCAGTCGCGTCGAGCGGATGCAGGTGATGATCGAAGGGGTGCTGGAGTATGCGCGAGCGGGTCGCCGTCGCACGCGACCCGAGCCACTCGACGTCGGGGAAGTCGTCCGGACAGCGATCGATCTGCTGGATCCGCCTGCGACGGTAGCGCTGACGATACAGCCAGATCTGCCAATTCTTGTGACGGAGCGCTCGCCTCTCCAGCAGGTATTCCTCAATCTGATCGGCAATGCCCTCCGCTATGGCGCCGGCGACGCCCCTCATGTGCGGATCGGCGGCCGTGACGCGGGAGACTTCCACGAGTTTTTCGTCGCGGACAATGGCAAGGGAATTCCGGTAGCCGCCCAGGAGCGAATCTGGTCTCTTTTTCAGACCCTGGAGCCGGAAGACCAGACAGAAGGGACGGGCATCGGGCTCGCAGTCGTGAAGCGCGTAGTGGAGGCGCAGGGGGGAAGGGTATGGGTCGATTCAGAGGTAGGGGAGGGGGCGACTTTCCGCTTCCTCTGGCCGAAGGGGGGAGCGAGCGCATGAAGATCGAGAGGCATCGCCGCCCGCGCGCGGGGCGCATACAAAGAAAAGGGCAGGGTAGATGAGCGTACCGCCCCGGCGGTCCATTCTGGTCGTGGACGACAGTCCCGACGATCGCGCTGTGATTCGCAGATTCCTCGGAAGACGCGACCGCGAATATGACATTTTCGAAGCCGGGACCGGCGAGGCTGGCTTGGCCTATCTTCGTGAGGAGCGTCCCGATTGCGTGCTGCTGGACTACTCCCTTCCGGATATGGACGGCATCGCCTTCCTCGAGGCTCTGAGAGCTGATCCGGACCGCCGCTCGTCCGTCCCGATCGCCGTTCTCACGGGCCAGGAGAGCGACGATGTAGCGGCGCAGGCGCTGAAGCGTGGCGCGCAGGATTATCTGGTGAAGGATGGTCTTACGTCGCCCGGCCTGGTGCGCGCGATCGAGAATTCGATCGAGAAGTTCCGGATCCAGCGGGAGCTGGAGGAGAGCCGGATGGCCGTGGAGCTTCGGAACCACAAGCTCGAGGTTCTCCGGGACCAGTTGCAGGAGAAGGTGAGCGAACTGGCGACCGCCACGCAGGCAAAGGATCAGTTCATGGCGGTGATGAGCCATGAGATGAGGACCCCGCTGAACGCGATCATCGGGTACTCGGACATTCTGGAGATGGAACTCGATGGCGAGCTATCGTCACGCCAGCGTGAGCATGTTCAGCGGATACAGGTAGGGAGTCGGCACCTGCTCGACCTCATCAACGACGTCCTCGACCTGGCGCGGGCCGACGCAAGGAAACTCGATGTCGATCTGCGTGCCGTGGACCTCAGCGCGGTACTGGAGGAAGTCCTCGCCCTGCTCGAGAGCCAGGCGGCCGAGAAGGGGATCCGGCTCGTCATGGAGGAATGCGATGCTCGTCTTCCGCACGTTCAGGCCGACCTGCATCGGCTGCGGCAGATTCTGACGAATCTGATCGGGAATGCTCTCAAGTTCACGAATGAAGGCTCGGTCAGCGTGCGCTGCGAAGCTGGTCCCGACGCGACGGTGCGGGTACAGATCATCGATTCGGGGATCGGTATCGATCCGGAGGTCCTGCCGCTGGTCTTCAGCGAGTTCTATCAGGCGAAGGGGGAGCTGACGCGCGAGAAGGGAGGGAGCGGGCTTGGACTCGCCATCTCTCAGCGGCTCGCGCACCTGATGGGCGGCACGATCCAGGCTGAAAGCACGCCTGGTTCGGGATCCACATTCACACTGGTGCTCCGTGCTTCCGTCGAAGGGAGCGTCCTGCGTGAGGAGGATGTCGCACGGCATGCGGCACATATGGAGCTTCAGGCGGGAGGGGGACCCGCCTCCCGAGCCGGTTCGAGCCGGGGTCCGGTTTCCGTGGTCGCTTTCGGGGATCATGCCGGGTCCCTGACGGAGCTCGAGCGGCAGGTGCAGCCCGGTGTACGACTGACCTGGACGACGCATGCCAGTGAGATCCTGGATCTGGCGGTGCGGGAGGAGGCGGCCCTCGTCGTCCTCGATATCGCCAGTTCGGAGGGAGCCGCATGGCGGGCGGCGCATGCGCTGCAGGACGTTCCGGAGCTGTCCGAGACGGCCATCCTCCTTCTGCCATCCATCCCTGCGGGTGCAGGCGAGGAGTCGGTGGACACCGGGCTTGGCCTGGGCTGGCTGTCGCTGGTTCTCAAGCCTTTCACGGCGGCGCAGCTCACGCACGCAGTATCGACGGCAGTGCGTAAGCAGGCGGTCGATGAGGATGCGGTCGGAGCCTACGACGTGCTGGTCGTCGATGACGATCCGGATTCGAGGCGCGTCGCGGCGCAGTTCCTGTCCGAGGCGCGACTGCGGGTGCGCGAAGCATCGGACGGGGAGAGCGCACTGGTGGAGATGCACCGGAGCCGCCCCGATGTCGTCGTGCTGGACCTCATGATGCCGGTGCTGGATGGGTTCGGTGTGCTCGCCACGATGCGTGCCGATTCGGCGCTTGCAGGCGTTCCGGTGGTGGTGCTCACCGCCAAGAGCCTCACGGAGGCGGAGCGGATCTTCCTGGCGCGGACGGCGGTGAAGGTGCTGCAGAAGGGGGAGCACCGCTTGGCCGATGTGGCGGCGCTGGTGCTTCGGGCTGCGGAGCGGACGCAGCGGGAAGGAGCGGGCTCGGTGTCGACGGATTCTGCAGACCAGATCGACATCGACTGAGCAGGCTTTCTCGCGGCATTTTGCGCGAGGGAAGACGACACGGCCCTCCGATTCCCTTTTTCCGGGTCGGAGGGCCGCTGTCGGTCTTTTTCC
Organism: uncultured Gemmatimonas sp.; assembly: GCA_964424945.1. Lineage (GTDB taxonomy): Bacteria > Gemmatimonadota > Gemmatimonadetes > Longimicrobiales > Longimicrobiaceae > WHSP01. Next base: position 841 of record CAYRLB010000036.1, on the reverse strand, counting down.
TGAGATGGGCGCGGCGAGTGAAGGTCTGAGGTGGCTACAGACGCCGGATGTTCTCCGTGGGGATCTCTACGGAAGCACACCCTCTTCGGCGTGACGCAGCGCTACATTCAGCTTGTCGATCGCGTTCCGCACTGGTAGGTGGTTACAAGGGGAAGCTTGGATGGATTCTTCGGTAGGCTGCTCCCCTTCTTCCGGGTCGTGTCGGTATAGACGACCCATTCTTCCCGCTTGTACTCGACGCGGCAGCCGGCGTCCTGTCCACGACGTGAGTCTCACGAAGGTGCCTGTTTTGGCTTGATGGTCTGCGTGTCGAAGCAGAATACATCACCCGTGTAGCCGATAAGTTCGGCCTTCCCCGTGTAGTTCTTTCCTCCATGCTTCCGGACGTGCTCGTAGAAGTGGCCCGTCAGATACATCCGGACGGCGCTCCCGCCATGGGCCGTGATCTCCTTGAGGATTTTTGCGTCTGTCAACGAGTTCGTAAAATGGGCGCCGATCAGCGAGCCGTCATCCATCTGGAGGTCAGCCCCATGCAAAGGAGAAGGTGAGGATAGGCGACGACGGTCGGGTCGGATCGTACCGATCTTCGTTGAGGTACGTTGGCATGGGGGTGTTCCCGTCCTGAGAGAAGAAGGAGCGGGATCATCCGTCCCGCGCGGGGGGGGTGAGAAGTACCGGGCAGACGGCGCGCTTCGGAAGAAGTCTATTGGAGCGGCGACGAAGGAGTGAGGGTCGCCATGCTCGAAAAAAAAGCCCCACAGGCACTGCCTGTGGGGCTTGATCTTGGCCGGTGACAACCGGAGCGGAGGCGGAGGGACTCGAACCCCCATGCGGTTGCCCG